>NZ_JAVIJB010000011.1:0-162661 GCF_033977165.1 Mesorhizobium captivum | reverse complement strand
GGACGGCCATTCGGGACTGTAGCAGAACCTCGATCCGAGTTTGACCAGCTACAGGTAGAAGAGCGAATTCCGCAGCGCGAGCCAAGGTGTCCTTCGTTGTGGAGGATGGCAATTTAGAATGGGTGAAGCGCCGCCCGGCAGTCACTCGGATTCGAAATCTGGCGGGCCATCTATTGCCGCAAGTATCGCTTCATAGGCACTGCCGATTTCCTCCTCGATCTCATCCTCGGAAATACCCGCGGCCTTCGCATCGGCGAACAGTTTGGTCGTCACCTCCGCCACAGAAATGATGTCGGTGCCGACGCTGCCGCGCATCACGTTGTCGGTGATCCACTTCCCAAAGAATTCTGCCCCGCGTTCGCTCATAGTCGGTGCCGCGCCTTCAGGAAGTGAGCCTCTCGAAGCAGGGAATTCCAATCGGTCCCGATCAACGTGATCAGCTCGCGGGCTTGCTCTTCGGTAATGTCTGCCTCTCTGACCAGGCGATCGGCCAGAACCTTCATCGCCCCACTTTGCGAACCTGATCTATTGTCATCGTCGCTCATGAAAACGACCTCCTAATCGTTAGAACGATCTAAAGTGCGGACTGTTCAGGTCAGGCAAAAAATTCGGCGTCGGCTGAGCCAGGGATCATCCGCGGACCGGGCCGCTGACGATCGTGCCAGAAAACGCAAAGGACTGACTCACCGCCGACAGACCTCCCGATTTTTCTTCGCGTCAGGCCTGCCGTGTGAGATAATTCGGAGGGGCGTTGAGGGCGTCGACAATGTCATTGTCCCGCTACAGTGGTGTTTACGAACCCGCTGATCTGGCCATGCTCCAGCGGGTGTTTGATCGGACGACGCCTAGCCAAGAAAGACCGTGAGCAGCGGGAGTTCCTGGCTATGGAATTGTTCCAAATTTTCGACGACGGCACCCACGACGAAGCTGACCTATTGCGCGCCCTCTCTAAGCAGCGACAACGCGCTGGTTAAAAGCCCGCCGCCTCAGGGAGAGAACGACGGGCTTTTGCTTGGGCTTTAAGAGCTGGCGGCCAAGGGGGAAGACGGCCACCTCCGAATAATGGCCGGGCTAGCATTCAGTTCCGAACATTTTGCGAAATCTGAATGGCAAAAGAGGGCTGGTGGGAACATCGCGGCACACACGGCAATAGATCACCTTGATCAGTTCCCAATGCATCGCGCCATGATCAGGCCCGAGCCGCTTCACCAGCTCGGCGACATCGAGCCCCGGTTTTCCGTTTGCAGGTGGTGAGGCAGTCGACCGATATGCCAGTGCCGGCCTTCAGCTTCTTGCCGAGCGTGTCTTCTGTGAATGGCAATTTCATTGTCATGGCGATCCTCGTGAATGGGTCGCCGCACCTCGGAGGATTATATTCCTGGTCGCCGATCGTTAGCCAAGGGCTTCCGTGATCACTTCTGGTCTGGCTTTGAGATCGTCGCCCAGGTGCCATCTGGCTGGCACTCATTGCCTTCATGGACGGCGCCAGTGTTGAAGAATTTTTGTTCGAAGACACAACCGGACGCTGCCGCCTTGCTGGTCTCCCATACAAACGAGGGCGTGCACAACATGACACCCTCTCCTGCGCGAACCGTTGCTCCAGGAGAATAGCTCGTCGATCCCAGCCAGCATCGTGGCTGCTGCTCTGGAGCAACTTGCTCTTGGGCGAATGCCGCATTTGAGACCATCAGAAACGCTGCTGTCACGAGCATCATGCGCATGGATCACTCCTCTCGAAATGGCGAAGCGTATGCTCCGCCGCGAAGGAACTTTACACGGCTAGACTTTCGGGAACCTCCCGTAGCCCGGCTCGCTTATCGAGGTGACACAGGATTTGCGGGCCGGGCTAGCGTCGACAGCTCCGGAGGGGAGAATGGTTTACGTCGACACCGCGATAGATTGTCCAGTTACCAATAAGTCTGCAATCGCGACCGAGGTCCTAAACTCCGGAGCATTGGTCCGACTGCACGTTGAAAAGCGCTTTTTCGGGAATAAAGCGACGGGGCGCGGCGTTAAAGACATGAAGGGACGGCCGTCCCTGCCGGGCAACTTAAGGTAGCGCATCGGACGGGACGTTGAACTCCAAACAAGCAATTGGAGACCGATGATGCGAACACTTATCATCATTGCAGCATTTTCGCTGCTCGCCGGCCCCGCGTCGGCAGCCGATCACCTTTTTACCGCCACGGAGGCAGGCGGTTTGACGACCGACAGCCAACCGTTCCAGAACGGCATAAACAACACGGCTCCGACAGGCGAGGACGTGCCTGGTGGGGGAAGTCCGCTGTCGGGTGAAGACCATACCGTCCCGGCCACCGACACCCAGACGGGGGCCGCGACCAAGGACATGCCGGCGGCCACGCAGGGCAAGACGGCGCCATCAGCCAACGCCCACTGACAATCGCGTCGCTTCGTGACAGGCCGTTGGCGCGGCAGTTCTCGCGCCCGTCTGGCTGATATCAAATTTTGATGCTGGACGGGCACGCGGTCCGTCAGAAGCGATGGAGCGCAAATCGGACGGCCACAGCAGTCGCGGGTGCTATGGCCTCGGCGGGAAATTAAGCGCGCTGGTTTGCCAGTAGAACTTCCATTCACCCGTTCGGAGCTTCGTATAGATTTTGCAGACGCGACCCTTCCAGTGAAAATCAGCGCCTGTCGCTCTGTTTCGCCAAAGGGTGTCGATGTCGACCACCGCGAAAGCCGCGTCCTCTGTTGGAGCCACTTCGATCTTCGCGGTCTTGCGGTGATTGTGGATCAGGTCATGAGCGGCAAAAAGTTCGTTGTAGCCCTGATGCCATCCTTCTTTATCGAAACGCCCCAACACGAACACCCAGTCGATTGGATCGTGCGCGTCTGCGTTCGGGGCAAATGGCCACGCCATGTCAGGGTGGATCATGGCAAGGAAGGGCTCGATGTCTTTTTCATCCCAACCCTTCGTTTCCGCGTCCACCAACCTTTGTATCGTTTCACGCACCTCATCTGACATGACGCTACTTCTCCTCTCGGAAATTTTTCAGCGAAGCATGCCGCAGCTTGTCCTCGCCCTTCAGGAACTTCACCTGACCGACCAGGCCAGGCTTCAGCCATTCGGCCTTCTCCTTCGCCAGTCCCTTCGGCGGGAGAGCGCCGCCCTTTTCTTGAGCCATGGCCCATAGCTCCTGCCGCTTGTCGGCTTTGAACGTCACGAAAGCGCCGCCCATGTAGCGGCCGTTTTCGGCCATGAGCACCATCGCCGGCTTGCCGGTCTCGCGCTTCACGCCGATGATGTCCATTTCCCTCTCGACGTAGCACTTGATCTTGCGCCAGTTCATCGTGTTGCCGCTGCGGTAGACGCTGTCCAGTCGCTTCGAAACGATGCCCTCCAAGCCCGCTTCGCAAGCGAGGTAATAGACCGCAGCGCCATCACCCGGCAGCGCTTCGCTGAATTGAATGTGGCCGCCGGCAGGGATGAGTGCCTGCAGGATTTCGAGCCGGTCCTTCAGCACCATGTCGCGCAGATCGTGGCCGTTGAGATGCAGGAGATCGAACGCGACCAGGTAGAGATCCTGCGGTCGCCTGGCGATCGCCGAGCGCAGCGCATGGAAGTCAGACAAACCGGCTTCGTTGGTAACAATCGTCTCCCCTTCGATGATGAAGCTTTCCGCCTCGATCGACTTCGCCTGCGCGGCGAGCGGTCGATATTTGGCGGTCCAGTCTATTCCGGTCTTGGTGTAGAGGCGGATGCCGTCAGCATCCTTGATGAGCTGGGTGCGATAGCCGTCGAATTTGACTTCGTGGCTCCATCCGTCGCCCTTGGGCGGCTGCTCGACGAGCTCGGGCTCCATCGGACGAATGAAGGACAGCCGGGCGCCGCCGGCAGGCTTACGCATCGAATACCCCACGCAATACTCGAATTTGATTTCAATATCGCACAGCTCCAGGCGTTCCGTTAGCGATTGCTGAAAAAGCAGGTTGGAACGTTCGTCCCCTGTCTTGGTTTTCCCTCGCAGGGAGGAACAGCCATGACAGACGACAAAACGAAGCGCGATTTCCGGGACCGCGACCGCGTATCTGCGGACGAGGACTACGAGGTCCGCTACTTCGCCAAACAGCACAGGATTACGCCCGAGCAAGTTCGGGAACTGATCGGCGAGCACGGCAGCGACCGCAAGACCTTGGCACGCGAGGCCAGGAAGTTGCACGGGTGACGAAGCTTTCGGACCTTGGACCGCCCATCGTGGGGCACCGACACGGGGCCGACCCTCCCCGCGAACTGGATCACTTCTACGATTGCCGGAAATGCGGCCAGCCAGTCGACCGGCGTGATCTCCGGCAAGTCATTTGGCATGAGCAACCGGACCATGAGCCGCTTGAACTGGACAGTTGATCTCAGATTGTTTTTCCGGGACCCGGAACAAATATCGCGCGTCGAAGTTACTTAGCGCTGCTCACGGGGACTCACGCGATGCTCCTTGCCCTGGACGATGCGATCTCGACGGCTGTTTTGGCCGGCAGAGGCGCAGACGCGGAAATCTTCGGAGTGATCGACCTCACCAGCAAAATTGAAGCCCGGATAGGCGCCATCAGCTTAGGGCGCGCCATCCAGTTCGTCGCCAATGCGTCGGTGCTTGGATACGACGTTCGCGGTGCAATCATTTTATACGGGGAACCAGGAACGCCAAGCTTGAGGGTATGGGACTGCGAACACCTTTGGGCGCAATACGGTGGCGCCCTGCTCCAACCATAGCATGACGACGCCTTGGGAACTGGTTATAGCTCCCTGATCGCTGAACACCTTCCTGGCCGCCTTGAGTCCGTGCAATGCATGTTCGTGACCTGGGATCGTTATCACCGGCGACCGGCGCTCGGGTGATCGCTGACGAGTACCTTGGGAGGGCTAGAATGAAGCCCTGGTCCGAAACAGCATCGTTCATGGGTGAGTGTCCCCGGGCACACTTGGGCGGCTGCCTGAGGATTGTGTCGGCCTAATCATGTTGGTTAAGAATACCGGGAAGCAACTCCGTGCCCTCCAAGTGGGGTGGTTCCGAATGAGCATCTCCGATCCAGACACCGGACGACCCCATATGCCACCATCGCCCCTTCGGGCGATTATGCGATCACTTCAGGACTACGAAGCGAGGGTTGCCTATCTTGAGGCACTGGTGGCCAGGCAGGCGCTGGAAATAGAACGCCTGAGGAGCTTGGTTGGGGATGCCGAAGATCTCTAAAACTCGTCTTCAAGGTTTTGGAGAAATGCCCTCGACAGGACAGGGTCGATCCGATCGGCATTCTCGTTCGCCCATTGTGCCCAGGCATCAAACTGCGCTTCGGGCACCGCTTCTGTGCTCGCAATCGCCCTTCGCGCGGCCTCGACATAGGCCCTGATGTCCTGGGCTTGGCGGAAGGCTGCCGCCTCGCCGACCAGCCTATCGATGCGCTCTCTTTCGGCCTCGGCACGCGCCTCTGCTGCGGCGCTGATGGCTTCCTCGTGGCGCCTGCGCTTTTCCTCGATGATCTGCTGCTTGCGTTGGACAAGCCACTTGTGATGGCCGATCTCGCGATTGCGATATTGCAATTCGCCAAACACGATAACGCTGACGACGATGTCGGTCGCCTGCCCCTCAACCGGGTCGTTCGGCTGATCAGTCCACTTCTTGTGCGTCGGTTGCGTACTGTGGCTCTTGATCTCCACTGTCATAGCTGCCGACGCTGGCCTGTTCGCATCGCTCTCGTGCCGCCAGCCATACCTGCTGATTCCAGGGTGGTCCGCGCTTAACGACACTGCCAGCTCGCCAACGATCACTTCGAAGTCGTCTGGATCTTTCTTGCGAGCAATAACGTTCATGCCGTAGCGCTGGAAGGCCATAAACAGCCCGGACAGCAGTCGCAGGCGCCGCCTTTCGAATGGGAAATCGAACAAGGGACCATTTGACAGCGAAACGTATTTCGCACGCAATTGCTCCTGTCGGCGACTTTCGTCTTCCTGCAGTAGGCGAGCTATCTGATGATGCGCGCGGTCGAGGTTTCGAGGAATGCTCACCGCGCCGACGAGCTTCCTCACTCTCTGCGTCAGCTCTTCTTCGCTCTCAGCGAATTCTGGCGGCGGAGGTATGTCGATCTCATCCAGGTTCGGGGGAGCTGAATATCTATCCCAATATGTGCGCCCGGTTCGGATGATTTCCGGCATACCGAATCCTCGGACTGGCAAAGGCTCGCCCCGAGGCTTGTATCCGGCCTCGACCCGCGCCCAGTAGCCTCGCGGCGGAAGCGGAATATTGTGCTTGCGGCACAGCTTGGCGAAGGCAACGTCGGAGATGCCGTATTCCGAAGCTACGGCTCGGACAGGTCTCGACCAAACCAGCTGATGGAGTTCTTGACGGCTGAAGGATCGCGACATTTCACCAACCTTGCATGGACGATGCGAATATCTGGGGAGAGGGGACAGGATGAGCATCCGCCGGAATCCATCGCAAGTGGGCCACATCGGATCCTGGTAGGCCCAAAGCAGTTCGGCATCGGCCAAATTTGCTCTCCACGTCGTGCCTCTATTCGAATATGTAAGGTCCGGGTTGTGTGGGCTTCGTTATGCCGATGAGATCAGGTCGTTGGACGGCGGTGAGCCAGTCCGCCTTCGAATGGGAGCGAGACGCGCTGGATTTCCTGCGCGAGCATCTGCCTGATCATGAGCCTTGGCGCGCTTGGTCGAACTTCGAGTTCATCGACGATGAAGGTCGCGTAAACGAGGTCGACGTTCTCGTGCTCACGCCTGTTGGATTAGTCCTCATCGAAGTGAAATCGCGCCCGGGCACATTGCGCGGCGATGCCTATAGTTGGACCTGGATAACGGAAGGGCGTCAGGTCACGACCGACAATCCTCTGCCTCTAGCTAACCGGAAGGCGAAACGACTCGCCTCGGTGCTTCGCCGACAGGAGGTGCTCGGTAGAGGCTCGTCACGCGCGGCGCCTTGGATCGAGCCGCTCATTTTTCTCTCCGCGGTCCGCAAGAACCCTGTTCTCGATCCTGGTACCGAGAAGCGGGTTGTTCTGCGCGGCAGCCCGGGTGCACCTGATGACGTCGGTGTCATTGGAACCCTCCTCCAAGCGCACGAGCTTGGCCTCGCACGTCGAGGCACGCCCGACATTGCCGTAACTCGGTCATGGATTCGAGCCATCGAGCAGGCAGGGATTCGAGCGCCTGGGCGCGGCCGTCGCGTCGGCGACTACGAACTCGGCCAGCTCCTGGGAGAGGGAGAAAACTGGCAGGATTTCGCTGCCCGCCATGCGGCCACTGGCGTGAATAGACGGGTTCGCATTTATCCGTATGCGCGTGCCGCAACCCCGGAAGCTCGTGACCGCTTGGCACGCACTGCGCAGAGGGAGTTTCGAGTTCTGGAGGGCGTTGAGCACGCTGGCATTCAGGGTGTGCGCGACTACCGCGAGGCGGAACTCGGCCCAGCGCTCATTTTCGAGCACGACCCCAACGCTGTGCGACTGGATAGGTACCTGGCCCAAAAGGTTGGCGGACTGTCGCTCGCCCAGCGTTTGGCTCTTATCCGGCAGCTTGGCGAAGCAATGGCCTACGCTCATGGCAAACGCATCTACCACCGCGGGTTAGCGCCTCAGAGTATCCTTGTGCGTGATCCAGAAGGCGACACCCCTCGGCTCCAGATCACCAACTGGCAGGTGGCGAGCCGAGGCGGAGGAACAAGCGCTGGAACCGGCGTGACTTCTGGAACTCAGCACATTGAGGATCACCTCGCTGACCCCGCCAAGGCCTATTTGGCTCCTGAAGCTATTGCAGGTGGAGACGAAAGTGCAGCGCGAGCTGACGTATTCGCCCTCGGTGCTATCGCCTATCATATCCTCACCGGGCGAGCGCCGGTGACCAATCCATTGGATCTGCCGACGAGCCTGCGAGACGGCAACGGTCTTCTCATCTCCAGTGCCATGAATGGCGCAGGACGTTGGCTCGAGGAAATGGTGCGCGTCTCTACCGCGCCAGTCGTTCGTGATCGTCCTCGGGACGCGCGAGAATTCCTTGATTATCTTGCCGAGGCGGAAAAGGAGGCCCTTCCCGCGGAGCCGATGCCCTCAACCACGGTCGACCCGGCGATCGCCGGGCCTGACGACCTTCTCGATGGCAGCCTGAGTGTTAAACGTCGTCTCGGCCAGGGCGGCAGCGCGGATGTCCTCCTCGTCCAGCAAGAGGGGGGCGATGAGGAGCTGGTGCTCAAAGTTGCGTTAGACGATGCTCACGCCGACCGCATCCGTGCCGAGGCGGATGTTCTTCGTCGTCTCCACCACCAGAACATCGTCCGCTTCGTTGCGGAAGTAGAGACCTCCGGCCGCCCGGCAATCCTGATGGAGCGCGCAGGAGACAAGACGCTTGCCCAATGGATTCGCGGTGGCGACCCGCTCTCTCTCGACCTGATGCGCCGCTTTGGCGAACATTTGCTGTCGGCGATCGAGCACCTCGAGCAGGAGGGTATTGCTCATCGTGACATAAAGCCGGACAACATCGGCATCTCGAAGACTCCTGGAAGCGGTGCCTACCGCCTGGTCCTCTTCGACTTTTCACTTTCGCGTGCACCGGTCGAAACCATCACAGCAGGGACCCGCCCGTACCTCGAGCCATTCCTGCCGGATCGCAAGCCTCCTCGCTGGGACTTGCATGCAGAACGGTACGCGGCCGCCGTAACCCTTCACGAAATGCTGGCTGGCGCACCTCCCTCCTTCGGTGACGGGCTTACCGATCCACGACTGACAGACGATGAGGCGACAATTGCCGTCGACCGGTTCGACCCGTCACTTCGCGATGGCCTTGCGGCCTTCTTCTCGCGTGCCTTGCGGCGTGATCCGGCTGAACGTTTTGGGAATTCGGAGGAGATGCTTCGTGTCTGGCAAGAGGCCTTCTCGGCTCTGGACCGCGCCAAATCCCCAGAGGACAGCATCGAGCTAATTGCTCGGCGGCTTGACCGCTCCAGCAATATCGCGGAGGTCGGCTATGGGGTCGAGGCTCGCGCAGTGCTCGATCAGATGGGCATCCACACCGTTCATCAGCTCCTTGGTGTCCCACGCCTCAAATTCCGTTATCTCACCGGGGTGGGCGACCGCATCCGCCGCGAAATTCGCGAGCGGGCGAAGCGCCTGGCGCAGCTCCGACCCGATCTTGTTCCCGGTGGGACCATCGACGACGGAGATGGGCGTGCGAGCGTGGATCGCCTTGCGGAGCAGCTACTGCCGCGCCGGCCGGCTGGGGATGAAAGGCAGGAAGACAGGATTCTGGCTTACTACCTCGGCATCGACGATGACGCTCCGGCTTGGCCGAGTGCTGGTGACGTTGCCGTTGCGGTCGGAACCGCCCGGAGCGCGGTGGCCGATGCACTCGAAGCCGCTCGCGATCGTTGGCATAAGAGCGCCGATCTGAATGCCCTTCGCAGCGAGATCCACGTATTGCTGGCGTCTGCTGGCGGCGTAGCGACCGGCGATGAACTGACCGCACAGGTGCTTGCCGCACGCGGGTCTGTGGAAGACGACGAGCGGCAGCGGTCCCGCCGAGCACGGGCGATAGTTCGTGCTGCAGTGGAACTAGAGGCTGCCGTATTGCCAGTTCGCTTTGCCGCTCATGCCGAATCTGCTGGTGCAGTGCTGATCGCGGCGTTGCCTGAGGCAGCAGAATATGCCCGTCGGTTGGCTCGGCGCGTTGACGCCCTTGCGGCAGAGGACCCATTACCGAGTCCTGGTCGTGTCGAGGAGGAGCTCGGGCTCGCGCCCGTTCCGGAAGGCGCTGGGCCGCTCACGGCGGAGCGGCGCCTGCGTCTCGCCGTCGCCGCTTCAAAAGGGGCTGCCCTATCCGCGCGAGGAGAGCTCTACCCGCGTGGCATGCCTGCTATCACGGCCCTTCGGCTTTCATTAGGCGCGCTCGCCGGCCCAGAAGTCCTGCGAGAGGATCAGGTCCGGGCACGCGTTCGCGGTCGCTTCCCGGAAGCCTCCCCGCTTCCGCCGCGACCAGAACTCGATATCTTGCTGGATCAAGTCGATGCGGGGCGTGTCTGGAGCGAGCCGGCTGGGGGCGAGGCCGGCTACCACGCGCGTACTGTTTCGAGCACGGGCACCGGTACGATGACGATCATCCGTCAGCCGACGTTCGCTCCGGCTGCGGAGGTAACGCCTGAAGTCCTGAATGCAAGGGCCATCGAGGATAAGATCGCGTACGCTGCCGAACGAGGAATCTTCCTTGCCTTGACGGTCGAGCCGCGACGCGCGCGCGATGCGGAAGCAGAGCTGCTTCGCCGATTCGCTCGGCAGACCGTCAGCCTTGAGCGCCTGATGCTCCGGTCGATGCGGACGGAAGCGGAGGCGCGGCGAGTTCAGTGGCCTAAGGCTTTGGCAGCTGACGCGGCCTCTCGCGACAGCACTGACTTCAAGAATCTCCTTCGTCTCGCCTCCAAGGCGGCGGTGCGGGTGAAAGAGGATGTCCTCGCGCTACGCACGCCGACACTTCTGACCCGGCCTGGCCTTGTCGCACGTTACGACCTCATGGAAATGCTCGTGGTCTTTTCCCAGGCCTCCGGCACGGCAGGTGGGCCTCCAAGCATATGGCTGTTGATTCCGCAGGCTGAACAGGGGTTGCCACAGATCGACGGTGCGGTCCTGCCCGTCATCTCCGCGGCGAACTGGGCCAGGCTTACGGAATCCTGGCTAGCGAATGCCCACAGGGCAGGCGGCGGTCGCAGCGCCGCCTAGGCGGCGCTATCTCGGTGACGTATAGCGTATTGATCTTCGGCGAGAAGGATTCGTCTGATCGATCGCAAGTTCTGGCGATCCAATAAAAAGCAAGACAGGGAGATATTTAAGTCATGATCGATCCGGCGGGGCTACTCGGGGACCTGAAAAAGCTCAGGAAGAAACTCGAAGAAGACCTAAGGGGCTATCACGCTGCGTCAACCGGACGTGCAGCCGTTGAAACGGAGTGGCGGGAGGCGCGAGGTACAAGGCGCACCGCCGACACCTTTGATACCTTCTTTGGCGCGGCCGTGGACCAGTCAGCGGTGCACTGGATTCTGGCGCTCGTGTTCCTCCGCTTCCTGGAAGACAACCGTCTGATCGACCGCCCAATCATCGCCGGTCCCGGCGAGCGGCTGGATCTGGCGGTGCTTCGCCAGCGAAACTGGTTCCAGTTGAGGCCGGAGGACAGCGATGCCGAGTATCTTCTGGCGGTATTTGCGGAGGCCGCGCAGCTACCTGGCCTGACTGGCCTGTTCGATCCCTCACACAATCCTTTGTTTCGCTTACCTGTCTCGGGTGACGGAGCGATCGCTTTGTTCGACTTCTTTCGTCAGCGATCGCCCGACACCGGCGAGCTATTCCACGATTTCACTGATCCGGACTGGAACACGCGTTTCCTCGGCGACCTGTACCAGGACCTGTCGGAGGAGGCGCGCAAACGATTCGCCCTACTGCAGACGCCTGAGTTCGTTGAGGAGTGGATCCTCTCCCGCACCCTCGATCCTGCTATCCGAGAGTTCGGGTACGAGGAAGTGCGGATGATAGATCCGACCTGCGGTTCGGGCCATTTCCTGCTCGGCGGCTTCGCATGGATGCTGGAAGAATGGCGGCGACATGCGCCGGAAATGCCGCCCGCTGCACAGGCCCAGCGGGCTTTGGACGCAGTCGCAGGCGTAGACTTGAATCCTTTCGCGGTAGAGATCGCCCGTTTCCGGCTCCTGGTGGCTGCGCTGCGGGCTGCCGGCGAGACGCGCCTCGCCGCTGCGCCTGATTTCCGTTTCCAGCTCGCCACAGGCGATAGCCTGCTGCACGGACATCACTTCTTTCGAAGAGAACTCGGTGGGACGGATGAAGGCTTTCGGCGCACCGTACGCCACCATTACGAAGCTGAGGACACTGATGTACTCGATGCGGTGCTCGGGCGCCAGTACCACGCCGTAGTTGGCAATCCCCCGTATATCACGCCCAAGGACTCGGCTATGCGTGATGCCTATCGCGAAATATACCACAGCTGCCACCGGACCTATGGCCTTGGCGCACCCTTCACCGAGCGGTTTTTCGATCTGGCCCAGGAGGGAGTGCGGGATCGCGCGGCTGGCTTCGTCGGACTCATCGTCGCGAACAGTTTCATGAAGCGGGAATTCGGCAAGAAGCTGATCGAGGACGTGCTGCCGAAGCTCGATGTCACCCACGTAGTGGACTGCTCCGGCGCCTACATTCCGGGTCACGGCACGCCGACCGCTATCCTGTTCGGGCGCAATCGGGCGCCGATGGCGCAGGTAGTGCGGACTGTGCGCGGCGTGCGGGGCGAGCCCTCGGCACCCTCGGATCCGGGAAAAGGCTTCGTTTGGTCGGCCATCGTCGCGCAGGCCGATTTAGATAAATCAGAGAGCGCCTTCATCAGCACCGAGGACACTTCGCGCGATTCGCTGGCCCGACATCCCTGGAATATGGGCGGCGGAGGGGCGGCAGAAGTCCAAGAATCCATCGAGCAAGCTCCTCAGATACTTGGCCAAATTTGCACTGAGATCGGCCGAACTACTCACACTGGTGAGGACGACTTCTTTGAAATTGGCCGGCCGCAGTTATTCCCGGGTCTCACCGTACCGATGGTGCTTGGAGAGCATGTTCGCGACTATGCACTTCTCTCGGGAACTGCCGTGCTGTTCCCCTATGACCGTCGCACGGGACGAGTTGTGCGGTCACCGAGTTCCTTGTTTACCCAAAACGCCTGGATCTATCGCACTGGCCTCAAAGCGCGTAGGGACTTCGGCCAAACGATTGAGGAGCGTGGTCTGTGTTGGTTCGAACACAACATGTTCTTTCCTGATAGATGGCTAAGACCTTTGGGGATCGCCTTTGCCTTCGTCGCTACACACAACCATTTCGTGCTCGACCGCGGCGGCAAGGTGTTCAACCGTTCCGCGCCCGTTATCAAGCTTCCGGCGGACGCCCCGGAGGACGATCATCTCGGGCTGCTCGGCCTCCTCAATTCCTCCACAGCCTGCTTCTGGATGAAGCAGGTGTTTTATCCCAAGGGCGGCGATCAGCTCGGTCAGGAGGGGGCTAGACTAAGTAAGACGCCCTGGGAGGATCGGTACGAATTTGCAGCCACGGCGTTGGGACGATTTCCTCTCCCCTCGGGGCGTCCCTTCGATCTAGCTCGCGCCCTGGACAGCGAGGCGCATCGCCTCTCGACGAACCTGCCAGCCGCACTATGCGCGCGCGCCCTTTCGACGCGCGAAGTCCTGGATATAGGCCGCGCCGAGGCCCAAGCGGCCCGCGGCCGCATGATCGCGATGCAGGAAGAGCTCGACTGGCGATGCTACTGGATGTACGACCTGCTGAAGGACTCACCTCAGCATTTGAACCCACCGCCCCTGCGCCTCGGCGAGCGCGCTTTCGAGATCGTTATGGCGCGCCGCATAGCGGCAGGCGAGCTCGAGACCGCCTGGTTCGAACGTCACCGCTCGACGCCCATCACCGCTCTGCCAGCCCACTGGCCAGCGGACTACCGCGCCGTCGTCGAGAGCCGCATTGCTCTGATCGAGTCAAACTCAACTATCGGCCTCATCGAGAGACCCGAGTACAAGCGCCGCTGGCAATCCGAGCCGTGGGACCAGATGGAAAAGGAGGCGCTGCGCATCTGGTTGCTCGATCGGCTGGAAGATTCACGATTCTGGCCCCTGACTGATCCGCGCATCCTCTCCACACAGGCACTCGCGGATGTTGCTCGACACGATACCGATTTCCTTTCGGTCGCCGCGCTCTATACTGGCCACATGGCCTTCGACCTGGATGCGCTGGTGGCAGAGCTGGCGGCAGGCGAGTCCGTGCCCTTCCTCGCTAGGCTCCGTTATACCGCAACGGGTCTACGCAAGCGTGCTGATTGGGAGGCGACTTGGGAGAAGCAGCGAGAAGAGGACGCTGTGGATGCTGCGGTAGAGGCGCGTCGCGACGAGTTCCTTCATGCGGCATGGAGCAGCATAAATCTCCGTCGAGACGACGAAAGCGCGGAGGACTATGCCTTCCGTATGGCGGATGGCCTCGGCGCGGAGGATGTGCGCAAGTCGGCCGAAGCCGCGATCACAAGGGAGGCAAAGCGGCGCAGGGAGGTGGAAGTCGGGAATATTCCCGTGCCTCCGAAGTACAGGAATTCCGATTTTCAGACTCAGCACTTCTGGCGGTTGCGGGGTGGCCTCGACGTGCCGAAAGAGCGCTTCGTCTCCTTCCCGCATTGCGCCCGCGACGCAGACGCAAGCCTGCCGATCCTTTGGGCCGGTTACGACCATCTCGCTCGCGCACGTGCCATAGCCGCCTGGTATGTTGAGCGCAAAGATGTGGACGGGTGGCCAAAGGAGCGTCTGACACCGTTGCTGGCGGGCCTGCTGGAGCTAGTTCCCTGGTTGCGCCAATGGCACAATGAAATCGACGCCGAAACGGGACTTCGCATGGGGGATTTCTTTCGAGGGTATATCGAGGAGCAAGCTCGGGAGCTCGGCCTCACATTAAATGACCTCTGCGCCTGGACCCCGCCGGCGCAGGAGCGCGGCCGCGGACGGAGGGCCGCAGCATGAGCGAAGCCCGCCCGCTATTGCACGATCTTATCCACATTCCGGAGAGGGTCCAGACCAACGATTTCGTTCTGAAGCTGTCGGAAGGCGTGACTGACACCGCGGCCGCCGAGACCATCAAGAACTATGTCGTCACTCCGCAGCTCGCAAAGGCTTTCAATGAGGCGCTGGGCTTCATTCGCGGGAGCGTCGAAAGCGGCCGCAGTGCTGCCTGTTACCTCGACGGCTCGTTCGGATCCGGCAAGTCACACTTCATGGCAGTGCTGGATCTGCTGCTGGTTGGAAATGTGAAGGCCCGCAGCATTGCCGAGCTTGCCAACGTTGTTACTCGCTATGAGCCAATCCTGAACGGTCGGCGCTTCCTGATGGTGCCCTACCACATGATCGGGGCGCGGGATGTCGAAACGGCAATCCTTGGCGGGTATGCAGACCATGTCCGGCATCTGCATCCGGATGCGCCGGTGCCAGGATTCTATCTGGGGGAGAAGCTGTTCGAAGATGCGCGGCGCCTGTGGGTAACTATGGGCGACAGGGCGTTCTTCGCAAAGC
The DNA here is from genome assembly GCF_033977165.1 of Mesorhizobium captivum. Classification (NCBI taxonomy): domain Bacteria; kingdom Pseudomonadati; phylum Pseudomonadota; class Alphaproteobacteria; order Hyphomicrobiales; family Phyllobacteriaceae; genus Mesorhizobium; species Mesorhizobium captivum. Next base: position 147,551 of record NZ_JAVIJB010000011.1, on the reverse strand, counting down.
TGAATGAGGGAAAAGAGGGTGGGGGAGACGGTTGGGGAGATCTCGGGTCTGAATGGGATTCTGTTTCCTTCGAGTCGGCTGCCGCAGAGTCGCCGGAAGGAGAGGAGCGTCAGCGCCTCGTTGGCGATCTGATCGGCACCTACTTCTCAAGCTACGCAGATGTTGCCGCCGCGAGAGGCGAGGCATTCCTGGACCTCGACCGCGGCTTGGTGGTGATGAGCCAGCACGCCAAGCGTCTTGGATATGACGCTGTCGTGCTGTTCCTTGACGAACTCATCCTATGGCTCGCGACGCGCGCCGGCGACGTGGACTTCGTGTCAAACGAAGGATCAAAGCTCTCGAAGCTGGTGGAGGCGCAAAGGTCGGAGCGCCCGATCCCCATCATCTCCTTCGTCGCCCGTCAGCGTGACTTGCGCGAGCTCATCGGTGATCACCATGCCGGGGCACTCGAGGTTCGGTTCCTCGATACGCTCAAGCATTGGGAAGCCCGCTTCGACAAAGTGAAGCTGGAGGACCGAAACCTACCGGTCATCGCCGAGAAGCGCCTGCTGGCGCCTGTGAGTGAAACGGCCCGTCAGGAGATCGACGCTGAATTCGACCGGGTCATGCGTCAGCGGCAGCAGGTGCTGGATACGTTGCTCGGTTCCGACGGCGAGCGCGACCTCTTCCGGAAGGTCTATCCCTTTAGTCCAGCGCTTGTGCAGGCACTGATCGCGGCCTCTTCAGTCCTTCAACGAGAGCGGACCGCCCTGAAGCTGATGCTGACGCTGCTCGTGAACAAGCGGGCGGAGCTGCGGCTTGGCAACCTTATTCCTGTGGGCGACTTGTGGGACGAGATTGCCACTGGCGACCAGCCCTTCTCCGAAGGCATGCGAATTCAGTTTGAAAACGCCAAGAAGCTCTGGAACCAAAAGCTGCAGCCCTTGCTGGAGCAGGAACACAATATAACCTGGCAAGAGCTGCAGGAGGGACGAGCCGACCCCCAGGTGAAGCGCCGTTTCGAAAACGATGCACGCATCGTGAAGACTTTGCTGCTCGCCGCACTCGTTCCGGAGGTTCCCGCATTGCGGGCACTCACAGCGCCGAGGCTGGCGGCCCTTAACCATGGCACCGTCGTATCACCCGTCCCCGGGGGCGAGGGCGGCATCGTTTTGCAGAAACTTCGAAGCTGGGCATCGCGGGTTGGCGAAATCCGGATCAGCGACGATCAGGTGCCGGCCGTCTCGCTTCAGATCACTGGTGTCGACGTCGAGCCAATCCTGGCGAATGCAGCCCAAGCCGACAATGATGGGACGCGCCGTACCAAGCTGCAGCGAATCCTATTCGACATGCTGGGGATTGCAGCCGACAATACTCTGCTCAGTGCGCAACCCTTCCAGTCCTATGACCATCTCTGGCGTGGCACACACCGTGACGTGGACCTCTATTTCGAGGTGGTCAGGGAGCTGAGCTACGAGCGCCTTCGCGGGCGTGGATCGCCTGTGCTGGCGTTAGGCATGCCCTTCGATCCGAAAGGCCGATCGCCTGCGGATCATTTGGCCCATGCCCGCAATTTCAATGAGGAGAACGCCTCCGGCGGTATTGTCTGGCAGCCTTCTCATCTGAGTGACCGAGCAATGAAGGATCTCGGGACACTGGTCCGGATCGATTTCCTCCTTGCTGGTGCAGGCGATCGGCTCACTGAAGCGGCTCGCCACCTGTCGGCAAGTGACAGGGAGCAGGCGCGCGCCATTCTTCGCAGTCAGCAAAGCGCACTGCATCAGCGGATACGGGCCTGTCTCGAGGCTGCCTATGGCATCCGGCCCGACAATGACGGTTGCGTTGGAGCCCAAGTGCTGCCTGAGGATCGTCTCGTCTCACTCGACGGGACCTTTCGACCGCAGATGCCGGTCGGCGCCGATATGAAATCAGCTATCTCGGCTTTGCTCGATCGCTACTTCGAGCACCGATTCCCGGACCATCCTCAGTTTGAAAGCGAGGCTCGCGATACGGTGCTCAAGCGCGTGCTGGAGCGGGTACGGCAGGCTGCCGGCGAGCCGAACCAGCGGGTGTTGATCGATGACCATTCCGACCGAAGGCACCTCAGCGCAATCGCTGTGCCGCTAAAACTGGGCGTGATGAGCCAAACCCATCTTCAGCTGTCGCCTCATTGGGCCGAGCGTTTTGCCAGGCAGCATGCCCGAGCAGGTGGCGGACCGTTTACCGTCGGCCGGCTTCGCGAATGGATGGACGAACCGCGGCCGATGGGGCTGCAGCCAAAGCTGCAGAACCTGGTAATCCTCGCGTTTGCGGCCCAGGCCGATCGTGCGCTGGTCAGGAACGGTGCTCCTGCTCAGGTCTCATTGGATCGGATCGACGATGCAGTCGAGTTGAAAGAGGAGGCACTCCCAGACGAAGCGACCTGGAATAAGGCCCGCGAGCGGGCCTCTGCGCTGTTTGGTCTAGTGCCGGGAGAAATCCGGAAAGGGACCGCAGTTGAGCGCTTAGCGGTCGAACTGAAGTCCAAGGCCAGCGAAAAGCGCGGCCATCTCATGGAGTTACTGCGAGACCTGCGGCCCCGCGCGGACGCGCTAGGAGTCCCGCCGACGACAGAGCGGCTCGTGACAATCCGCGCCGCTCAAGCGGTTGTCAGCGAACTTGTCGCCGCAGCCGATCCGCTTGCCACTATTGAGAGCCTTGCCTGTGCAACACTGGAAACGAGCGAGGCAGCGGTGTCGCGACTGCTGGCTGGCGTCGAGGACCTGCGCGGGGCCGTGTCGGCCGCACCCTGGGATATTATCCAGACCGCGCTGAGCCTCAGTGATCATCGTCGAGCGGCAGCTGAAGGATTGCGCGAGAAGTTGGCTGAGGCAATGGCGGCGGATGAGCATGTGATGCCGCTGAGGCCCGTACTTCGGGACATCCAAGCACGCGCAACAAGACTACTCGCAGAAACGAAGCCTAATACCGAGGCACCAACAGTTTCCCCATCGACACCGCCGCCTGCGGATGAGGAAATCCTCGACGAGCGGCCGCAGACGGTGCTCGATGCTGCTGAAGCTACCACGACACTCGACAAACTGCGGGAACGCCTGGCCTCCGAGCCGGGCAGCAGACTGACGATCGCCTGGAGGCTAACTCGGTCCCGAGTTGGAGGTAACGATTGAGTCCTCTGCTCGCGCCTGACCTGCCCGAAATCGAGCGCGAGCTCGACGGCCTTCTGCAGAAGAATGCGGACGCGCGAATCCTCGCAATGCGTTCGCCTAGCCGACGGACCTGGCCGGAATATGTGGAGCGTGGCGGTCGCAGGTTCCGCATAGCGTGGTGCCCGTCCGAGCTAGAGGTGCGGGAGCATCTCGATGACGCTGAAGGAAATGATAGTGGCGGGTTGATCGTTCTGACTCCACTGGATGCCGCATCCCTGGGCGACGATGTCGTGGCTCGCTTCCCTCGTGCTCGCCTGGAACAGTCCGACCGATGGTCGGCCTTGCGAGGCACCTTCCGCGCCAGCAAAGTAGACCCTAGGCTACGCGCACATGGCTGGCTGGCCGACGTCCTCCTGGAGCATTCTCCTGTTGGCGGCTACCCACCGGTTGCCGGAGGTGCCCTCGATCTGGAGAGCGCATGGCGGGCGGTATTGGAGGATGTGCTCGGGATCGCCGATGGCCGTACAGACACGGCCGCGCTGCTTGACTGGGCCTTGGATGCCTCAAATCTCGACCGATTTAACCGCCTGTCGGAACAGGCGCGAAACGCGGTGGCCGAGCGCGTTTCGAGTGAGGGCGGGCCAGCAGCAGGAATGGTGCTCGCCGCAGCCGCAGCCGGGCGTGGTGCCGATGCTCTCCCGATCGCGTTGGCGTGTGGCGTTGTGTTCGCCGAGGCGAACCCCGATCAAGTCTTGCGCGAGGCTGCAATACGCTTGGAGCCTTTGGTGGGTGGTGGGCAGGTGAATCCTGAGGCAGCCCGTATCTTGGCCGAGTCGGGCAGCCGCGTGCTCGACCGACTGACCCGGGAGTCATCTGGAGCTGCCGCAGCGATCGAATCGCGCGCTGCCTCCATACTGACAGTGATACGCGCGGAGTCGTTCGCGGCTCTCAGTCAGGCACTTCAGATCGGCCTTGATGCGCGCATGCGAGACGCCGCTGTGGCGATACTTCGTGCCGTTGAAACCCGGCTTACTGATGACGTCGAGACGGCCTGGAGGCTCACACGTCGCGCCGATCGTCACGACAGGGCTGGAAATAACCGAACGCGCGTTGATCGGCTCTTGATGGCTGTCCGCCTCTTGAGCTGGCTCACGGGACGGCCCAACGCTGCATCTTGGCGTAGCATCTCGGAAGCCTCAGCAGCATACTTTAGTGACGGCGCTTTCGTTGATCGTGCCCGGCACGCCATCCGGTCCGGCGATCCACTTCCTGATGTGTCAGCGACCTATTCTCGACTGGGCGAAGCGGTCACTGCAATGCGAGAGGACGAAAACCGCGCTTTCGCCGTGACCCTTCGGGAGTGGAATTCCGGCGGCTCAGTAGGCGACACACCTTTGCCAGTCGAGCGGATTCTCTCCAGTGTTGTCGCTCCCATGGCAAAGGAAGCTCCCGTACTGTTGCTCGTTCTTGACGGCCTCAGTCTCGCTGTCTGGCGCGCTCTTGCCGAGACAATTGTTGGGTTTGGCTGGTCAGAGCTAGTGCCGACACAAGGTCCGATTATTGCTGCCGCGGTCCTGCCATCGGTGACAGCCGTGTCGCGTACTAGCCTGCTCTGTGGATCATTGAGGCAAGGTGACCAAGCGGTTGAGCGAGCTGGCTTCGCGACCAATGGATCATTGGTCGCAGCTTCGCGATCGGGCTATCCGCCGCATCTGTTTCACAAAGCCGACATCGGGGCCGGGCCAGAGCTCGGTGAGGAGATCAGAGCGGCCGTTGCCGATCCACAACGGCGCATCGTCGGCGTCGTCCACAACGCCGTAGACGCCCAACTCTCCGGAAGCGATCAAGTCGACCTCGCATGGACAGCGGAGGGCCTTCGACAGGTGGCGGCGCTCCTCCACGTCGCTCGGAGTGCAGGGCGCACTCTCATAGTAACGAGCGATCACGGACATATCCTTGACGAAGCGACCGTGCAGCTCAGCGGCGACTCGGGCAGCCGGTGGCGATCGCCAGGTACGCCGGCAAGTGATCAGGAGGTCGCTCTAGCAGGCGGACGGATCCTATCGCCTAGTGGCGAGAAAGCGATCGTCGCGGCGTGGAGTGAACGAGTGCGGTTCGGAGCACGACGAAGCGGCTATCATGGTGGAGCCAGCCCTCAGGAGGTTCTTGTGCCCGTCGCTGTGTACACAGCCGGTGCCGCGCCTGGTGGCTGGTCAGAAGCACCGTCGCCGGAACCCTCCTGGTGGCGTGGAACAAGCGAAGATGTTTCGCAGTTGGGTGTCGCCACAGTGGTAGTCCCGCAACCTTCCCGGCGGCGGCAAGCAGTATCGCGACAAGCTGACTTGTTTGCACAGGAACGGGCAGAGGATACCCGAAGGCCACTCCAAACGCCCGTCGAGATGGCTTGGCTGGACGACTTGTTCGTCTCGGAAACCTTTTCCGCACAGCGACGCCTCGCTGGTCGTGGCGCACCGCAGGATGACCAGGTGCGAGGACTAATCAGCGCTCTTGCCGCGCGAGGTGGACGAATGACACGCATTGGGTTGTCCCAAGCGCTTGGGATGCCTGCGTTCCGAATTGCGGGCCTCATCAGCGCAGCACGTCGGGTGCTCAACCTCGACCAGGCTCAGGTTCTCAAAGAGGAGGCCGACGACGTTGTTCTCAACGAGCTGCTCCTGAAAGCACAGTTCCATCTGGGAGACGGCCGTTGATTGGCGCGGAGAGGCGGGCGGCAATACTCGACGCGCTGCGTCGTGGAACCGTGCCGCGCGAAGGCCTAAGCGCCTTTGCGGTCGGAATGGACCGCTTCGAGGCCGCCCTTGATGCAGACCTGGCGGCAGTTGCCAGTGGGCGCGCCGGCTTCAAGGCTGTGCGCGGCGAGTATGGCTCGGGAAAGACCTTTATGGCGCGCTGGATCCAAGAGCGCTCACGCGTTGCGGGCTTCGCGACATCAGAGGTCCAGATCAATGAGACCGAAACGCCGCTGCACCGTTGGGAGACCGTGTACCGGCGCCTAGTCGAGCGCCTTGCCACCTCCGATACACACGATGGAGCCCTGCGGCCAACTGTCGATGCCTGGTTTTATACGCTCGAGGAGGACATCCTGGCCGAGGGCCGGATCGAGGCAACGGACGTTGAAGGGCTGGCCTCGGCCACCGAGGCGCTTATGGAGCGCCGGCTAGCTGCGATCGCCCGCACCGCGCCGGCCTTTTCAGCTGTCCTTCGAGCCTACCGTCGCGCCCTGATCGCAGAGGATTCCGCCCTTTCGGAGGGCCTTATTGCATGGCTTGGCGGTCAACCCAACGTGGCAGCAGCTGTAAAGCGCGCCGCCGGTGTTAAGGGCGACCTCGACTCCTTCGGAGCAATGCACTTTCTCGCGGGCCTGCTGACCGTTCTCCGCGATAGCGGGAGGTCGGGGCTTATCCTCGTCCTCGATGAGGCTGAAACGCTTCAGCGTATGCGCGCCGATACTCGCGAGAAAGGACTCAATGCTCTGCGTCAGCTGATCGACGAACTCGACGCGGGACGCTATCCGGGTCTGTATCTCGTTATTACCGGCACGACGGCCTTCTTTGAGGGGCCGCAGGGCGTGCAGCGGCTGCCGCCACTCGCACAGAGGCTCCACACCGACTTTGCCACCGACGCTCGGTTCGACAATCCGCGCGCTGTCCAGGTTCGCCTGCAAGGCTTTGACCTCGATTCGCTTGCCGCTGTCGGTCGCCGTGTACGTGATTTGTTTGTCGAAGGGGCACGCGATCCGTCCAGGATCGTTGCGTTGGTCGACGACAACTATCTCGTTGACCTCGCGCACGGCATCGCCGGACGACTCGGCGGTCGCGCAGGAGTCGCGCCACGTCTATATCTGCGCAAGCTCGTAGCCGAGGTGCTAGACCGCGTTGACCAGTTTTCGGATTTCGATCCCCGCCGTCACTACGCTCCGACCGTTAATGAGCGAGAGATGACCTCTGCCGAGCGTGCAGCGGCCGGAGCTAGCGACGTGGACGAAGTCGAGTTCGACTCGTGACGGCAGCTTTCGACGCTCTCCATCCAGCTTTGCGCTACCATATCGTAAGTACCCTTGGCTGGCCGGACCTTCGTCCCACACAGGCCGAAGCCGCTGCGCCTGTCATGGCAGGTGAAAACGTCCTGCTTCTTGCACCTACCGCCGGTGGGAAGACGGAGGCAGCGATATTCCCATTGCTGTCGCGACTAGTGGCGGAAGGCTGGCGTGGGCTTTCCGTCCTCTACGTGTGTCCACTCAAAGCGCTTCTGAACAATCTCGCGCCACGCCTCGAGCGCTATGCGGGATTCCTGGGCCTGCGGGTCGGCGTTTGGCACGGCGATGTCGGAGACTCAGTGCGCAGGCGCATGCTGCGCGACCAGCCCGAACTGCTACTCACAACGCCCGAGTCGATAGAAGCCATGATGATCTCGGCGCGCTTGGACCATACTGACTTTCTCCAGAACGTCCGTGCTGTCGTCGTCGATGAGCTTCACGCCTTTGCGGGCGATGATCGAGGTTGGCATTTGTTGTTCCTGCTGGCGCGGCTCGAGCACTTAACAGGTCGCCGCCTGCAACGGGTCGGGCTGACCGCCACCGTGGGAAACCCTGGCGAGCTGTTGACCTGGTTCACCGCGGTGCAAGGAGGGCGTATCGTCGGCGAGCCGCATCCGGCCACCGACGGCGACGTGACCGCTGATCACGTCGGCTCTGTCGCCAATGCCGTAACTGTCATCGCTCGCCTTCATCGTGGGGAGCGTCGACTGGTCTTTGCGGACAGCCGGACTCGCGTTGAAGAGGTCGCGGCAGGACTGCGAGCCGCCGGAGTAAGAACATTCGTCTCGCATGCCTCTTTGTCACTCGATGAGCGACGGCGAGCCGAAGCCGCCTTTGCCGAGGAACCGGACTGCGTCATCGTGGCTACCTCAACGCTCGAGCTTGGCCTAGATGTTGGCGACCTGGATCGAGTTATCCAGATTGGAGCTCCGCCGGGGGTGGCTTCCTTTCTGCAGCGAATGGGACGTACCGGACGTAGGAGCGGATCTACGAGGAACTGCCTCTTCCTCGCGACAGACGATAAGGAACTGCTTACCTGCCTGGCGGTGACCACCCTCTGGCGCGAGGGGATGGTTGAAAAGGTCGTTCCGCCGCCACGGCCATCGCATCTGTTCGCGCAGCAAATTATGGCACTTGCGCTCCAATCGAGCGGCATCTCGCGACCAGACATCGGTGCTTGGCTCGGTAATCTCGTTGACGTTGTTCCCGAGGATGAGCGTCGCGCCATCTTCGACCACATGCTCGCAACCGGAATCCTTGCCGAGGACGTCGGGGTTGTTGGGCTCGGACCTAGAGGAGAGCGGGAGTTCGGGAGGCGTCATTTCAGCGACCTCGTTGCGGCCTTCAGCGAACCCCTCCTTCTATCAGTGCGTCACGGCCCAACTAATTTGGGTACTGTGCATCCTGCGAGTCTGGTTCCAAGGGGCACCGGTGATCGCCCGGTGCTCTCGCTCGGAGGCAGGGGCTGGGTGGTTGTCGATGTCGACTGGCGACGCAGGGCGGTCTCCGTCGTGCCGGCTGAGGGCTCTGGTCGTTCCCGGTGGCTCGGCTCCAGCCGCGCCATGACGGAGGGTGTCTGCAGGATGATGGAGCGTATCGTGGCTGGGGTTGAGCCTGGGTGCAGGGTTTCGCGTCGTGCTGGGGAGGCTCTTGTTCAGATACGCGATCGCCTTGCCTTCGTTGACGGAGACTCGCTTCCTATAGTGCGGGACAGCGCGGATCGCGCCGTTATCTGGGCGTTCGCCGGCGGCGCAGCGACGTCATCGATTGCGGCGGGTTTGACCGAGCAGGGTCTCGCGGTTGTTGGCTTCGACGATCTCACCATCACGTTGCGAGTCAGTAGTCTGGAGCAGGCCGCTGAGGCGTTGCGCAAGATCGATCCGATGTCTGCCCGTCCGACTTTACCAGATGATCTTGAACCGTCGCTGAAATTTGCACTTTGCCTGCCGCCCGAAGTGATCGAACGTGTATTGGCAGCAAGGACCAGCGATACGGCTTCCGTGGCTGCGACCTGTGGACGGCGTCTGCGGCTGATCAATTCTTGACGAGCTGGAACTCGACGAGCGGCGCGAAGGCAAGGCATGCTTGCGTCGGGATCATCTCGGCGCAGTAGTACCGCTCCGCCTCCTGCAAGGGTTCTATTAGAAAATCCAATTTCCCTTACACGCGGGCTGTCCGGCATCACCGGAATACGCACGCGGGTATTCCTTTACACGCAGATACCAGAGAAAGCGTTCCGGGGGGCCGCTATCCGGCCGCTCTCCGCCGCTCACGAAGGCGGACGCCGGGCCCCTGGCTGTCTTCATCGATGAAAATCACTCCAACTGCTTCCAGGGCGCCTTTGATTGCAGCCAGGTTGTTGGTGTTGGGGGTGCGGCGCCCCTTCTCAAAGTCCACAATCGTGTTGCGAGATACCCTCGCTGATTGGGCGAGATCAGCCTGGTCCATCGCAACAAGTGCTCGACCAGCTCGGCACTGCTCAGGTGAAATCATCTAGGATATCAACGTTGTGCACAGAGTTGACAAGACGCCCACGAATCAGACATGGTGCTCAACCTAGAACTTAGTGCAGGCTAATAGGATTCACAATGCGCCCGACAAGGATTCGTGCGCACGGCGAAGCATTGGTGTCAAAGGATTCAAATTCGCCGTCACGCCAGCTTTTGAATCAGCTTTCATTTGTCCTCTTGCCACCGGATGGCGAGCCCAACTTTTGGACTGTCCTTCCTAGTGACGATGAAACCGCCGACGAGCTTCGAGGTCGCCAGTACGGCTCGCAGTTCACCGAAGCGATCTTGTCAGGGCTTGGTACCTTGACGCTCTCCGAAATCATCCAGGCGATGCCGCGCCCCCTAGGTTCACTCGAGCACGGGTTCCTAAGCACAGTAGCGCTTGCCATCGGGGTTGGCCCAGACATCGCGAGAGCCGCCGTGCGGTATGCAACGGACAAGCAGAAGGTGGAGTTAGCAGATGGTGAGGGGGTGGAAAATGAAGGCCAGCGCAAATCAGGGCGGCCTTCCTTGGAGAAATAGTCAGCAAAGCTGGAGCGCGTTCAGATGCTTCATTTCAAATTTCCCGCCCTGACCAATGTCGCGAGAGGTTTGCATCACCTGATCGTTTGGCAGCGAATTGAGGGCACCGAGAATTCCCTGCGTCGAGAACTCCCTGTCCTATACATCTGTCACCAAGATGGGCGCCCTCCCGAGCTGGTTCAGGGCATGTTAGAGTTCTCGAAAGCCCACGCATCGAGATCGGCGACTTGGCACCTTTATCGCCTTCGGGCTGTTGGCGCGCTAATCGACTACGTCGCCCAATGCTGGCCTTGGTTCCAAGGGCAAAATCGCGATCGTGCCAGAAAGCTTTTCAGGGCTTTCGTCGAGGCGATGGTGAAGGGAACCATCCAGGTAAAGGATGGCCAACTCACCGATGGGTCCGGGCTGTACTGGCTCTCATCTAACGTTCGGGAAGTCGAACGGCGGATGGAGGCGCTCCGTGACGTTGCGCGATGGATGGATACCGAGGGTTACGGTTATGGCCTCGCGAACGCTGTACTGCCAGAAATCCCGTCAGAGCCATCGGGAGTGCTTGCGTTTCTGTACACCTCCCAAGTCGTCAAGCGGATCTCGCTGCTGGACTACCTTTCACCGCACAAGAGCGCCAAGCCGCTTAGAAGCAGGAATCTCTTTGGACGCCCTGGGTCCAAGAGTGAGGCGATCTTTGCTTTCCCCGACGATCGGGTGGAAGACCTGTTGAGGTATGGATTCCCTAATGATTTCAGCGGGATGTTGAACTCCATGTTCATGCTCGGCGGAGGTCTTCGAGAGAGCGAAGGGCTACATGTCTGGGTGTCAGACATCCAGCACGTCGAAGGTGAGGCCGTCCTCTACCTCTATCATCCATCAGATGCGTGGATCGATGATCCTAGCGGGCAACGGGTCACTCGCCGACGATACTTGATGGATCGTTTCAACCGTGTCCCGCGAAGCGACCTGCTAAAGGGCCCAGAGGCGGTTGGCTGGAAGGGACTTCGTGGAGACATCAACGGCGCCTTTGTTCATTGGTTGCCTGGGTCTGGGTTCGCGCAAGCTATTGCAGCCGCAGTTAGAGTCTACATGCGAACGGTGAGGGACCCATTGATGCGAATACGGCGCCACATGGGACTGCCCGACCACCCCTACTTGCTGGTTTCGACCGGTGCCATGGGCGGGGGCTCGCCAGGTGATCCTTACACGATAACCGCGTTTAGGTCCTCCTGGAGGCGAGCGGTGCCGCGGGCGTACTCCGCTGCCAACCTTGAGATTCCAGATATTGTCAAAAGAAATGGCCTTACAGAGCACGCTTGCAGACACCGTTATGCCCAAAACCTGGTCGCTCTTAAACTTGACGGCGCGCTAATTCAGCAGTGCATGCGCCAAGTCAACCCATTTTCGCATATTGCCTATTTGCAGCGGACCGCCTCCGAGACCAGCGCTTTACTTGAGGCTGCTGCCGAGAATGCCCCCCGTCCAGATTGGAGCATGTCGCGCTTCCTTTCGACGACAAACGCTTTGTTGTCGGAGCGCGACCGGAGACATGGCTTGCTATGACCGCTCACTTCCGAAAGTTCGTCGCGAAAGACGGCAGGTCCGTGCTTGTGAGCACAGCAGAGGTTCAACTTGCCTCAACGACAGGGCACCCGGTTCCAATAGGACTGCTCCAATGCCTTAACAGTATTTTTCGGGTGACTAAAAAAAGACGGGCCACCGGCCCGTCAGCAAAACCGTCAATAATCGAAAGAACTCACGTTGGCGTATTGCGAAAACAGAAGCATACATTCTGCATGTCGCCACATCTATTTACGAAACGCTCCGCCGAACGTATTACCTTCACGTTTGCCAATGAAATCCTTTCCCAGTGCGCCTTAGGCAAAAGCCTGAAGAAGGCGCTCAAGAAGGCTGGCCTATTCGCGTTTCTCGACAGGCTGGATCCACGGACAGTGGTTACCTATCGGGCTCATTTAGATGGGCTTCTCGCATCGCTTTGCATGGCGATCAACGGAGTAGAAGACGCCGCCGATATTCCTGTGGAGGCATTCGAATTTTGGCTTTCGCATTTCCGAACGCAGGACGGCTTTAGATGGCGAGGCGACCTTTGGGGACCAGGCCAAGCTACTCACTTTCAATGCCTCAAGGAAGTGGTCACTGCCTTCGCACGGTTCAGCAATACTCCCGAGCTCGTGAAGCATTCGGGCCAAGTACGACTGCAATCAAACGGGACTGATACCTGGAAATTCTTCCGCGCCAGGGCTCAGGAGGCGCAGGGCGTCGAGGCTGAATGGCTGTCCTTTTACGATGACTGGACATCCGGGGCGCGGGTAAGCCGATCGGATTCCCAACTGATGCTAAGGTCGATCTGCGAATGGAGCAAGATCAACTTTCCTTCATCCTCCGTAGCGGAGATAATGGCAACGCAGCAGCGCAGCCAAAAGCTTTCAGCAAAGATAGAGTCGGGGCGCGGCGGCCGTAGGAATACGTCAAACATCTTGCGCCTGACGGCGAGATTCTCGACGTACGTCGAGGACACACTTCGCTCGCTCGGGGTAAAAGACGCTCTGTGGCCCCTTGTAACGAAGTCAGACCAAGCGAAGGCGCAGCACAATGATCGTGCTAACGGCGGCGGCAGCAAGTCGTCCGAAAGCCGCTCGAACCCGCTTCCTCCATATCTGTTTCCTATTGTTGAGGAGATACTTGAAGAGGGCGAGAACGGTTGGCCCGGGAAATGCAGCCTATTCCAGGAGACTTACCTCGATGCCAGAGGAAACCCGCAACGCGTATATTGTCCGGTGATTCCGATTTTCTTTCAGATACTACTTATCCTTCCTTTGCGAGGTGTGCAGCTAAACAGATTTGACAGCGGAGAAGGAGACCTCAACCTGTTCGACGGCAGCGCCCGGACCTGGATTGAGAATGATGGGGAGGCGGCAGGTTACTGGCGACGCCATGAGGGAAAATCAACGCCTGATAGGGGCTATGCTCGGAAGGTGGGAAACGAGCCAGAGCAGATCACGGGCTTTTTTATCAATACCAACAAGACTGGCGAACCTTACGTTATCCCTTGGGAGCAGCCAAAGGCGCAACGATTGCTTTCATATCTTCGCGTCTGGCAAGGCGAGCATTACCCGATCCGCACACCCATGTCGCCGGATCAGTACGTGCGAAAAGACGAAAAGCTCGACGACGATAGCATCTCGCTGCTTCCTTCTATTTTCCCGCTTTTCAGACTTCCTGCCGGCAGGCGCGGTCATGTGCCTGGCGCGCCGCCAAGTTGGAGGCGCAGGGACCAAGCTTGGCAGGAAGTCATGCTCGAAACCGAGCGGCGGTGGAATGAACGAAATCCGACCCGCCAGATCAAAATCGTCAAGCGACAACAGAAAACAGGACAGCCATACGGGGCGCTTTACAACGTACACGGTCTACGGGTCGCGGGCTTAACGCGGCTTTTTATGTCCGGTGTTCCGATAGAAATACTTAGTAAAGTCATAGCTGGACATGCAGGTTTGATTATGACGCTGTACTATCTGAAGTTTAAGCCAGCGGATATTCATCGTATCTTGGAAGAGGCGCGCGAGAAAGCCCCCGCGCTGTCACAGGAATTCATGGAGAGTTTCCGCCACTGGGCTTTCGATGAAGCGAAACGGAAGGCCGTCGCGCTCGATGATAGCGCGATACAGGCTGCGGTAGAGCAAGAGCCAGCAAATAAGCTGATGTATTCGGACGTGACCTACGGGATGTGTCCGTGGGCTGGAACCAGGTGCAGCGACGGGGGACAGGCGATACCGGGCACCAAGAACAACAAAGGCCAATTCCGCCACGGTCCCGTAGAAGGGGGCGAAAAGAACTGCATCATGTGCAGGCACTTCATCAGCGGTCCCGCCTATATGAACCAACTTTGGCTCTTCGGCGTTACCCTGTTTGAGCGCTTCAGTCAGACTGCGCTGCGAATTGAAGCACTTGAAAAGCAGCGAGAAACTTCGATTGCCGCCCAGCTCAGTGCAAACACCGAACGCGAGCGGCGGTCGCAACAAACGCACATTACTGCTCTGGAGATTCAGATCGACGCGCTTTCTTCAGCGAACGTTCTGCTGCTGAAGGCTGTAGCCCGCACAAAGCGCGTCTTGGAAATGTGCGAGCAGATCAGGCAGGACGCCCAAGGGCGATCAGGCGTTGACCTTATCGTGCAGGACAATGCCCCGGTGGTGGAGCTAATGGAGATATCGGAGTTCGAGCGAACCGTAATCATCACTGCCTCAACCCGACTGTTTCCGATGATGCACGACGGCGAGACAGAGGCCCGCCTGCAGGCTTTTCTCGACAAGATACTCTGGGAAGCCGGCAAGACACCCCTTACCTTTGCGCCGCTCTCGGAAGACCAGAAGCGCTTCGGACGGGACGAGTTGGCAAGACTGTTAATGGAGAAACTCGATCGAGCCGAGACTCAGGCACTGGTCGAGGGGCGGCTCACGCTTCACGACGTCGGGCTAGCACCCGAGGTCGATCGTCTCCTTGATCTGCCCGCGCCGCTTTACTCCGGTTCTATCGAGCACGAAGCCATGAAATCCATGTAGCCGTTAGCAGGTTGACAGAACATCATGACGTCGCGCACTTCCTTAATCCTTGAAGCAGCCAAAAAGCGTTCTGAGACATTTCTCGATGCAGTGGGCGCAGAGCGAACTGAGAAATTTCGACGAAATTGTCAGAATATCGGATCAATATGCTTTCAGTTACTGTCTCTTCGCCAACCGCGCGAACCTACATCGATCGTGGTTGCAGAGGAGGGTGGCATAAAGTTTAGCCGCTTCCCAAGGAAGCAGACACTCGACAACACATACGCCGCTTGTTTGGCGATTTGGCGGGAGGCGTATGACGAAATCTGCAACATTGCGGCGGTTAAGTCGAACTTGGATCCGGAGAACCTGACTTTTACTCGATCGGAGTTAGCTCCGTTAGACGAAGGAACCCGGAATCGAATCGATTTGCTTCTTGTGCTTTTTCGTGAGTCGACAAAGCGGAACAACAATCTCCAGAAGTTAATTTATAACGACCGACCCCTGGATGAAAATGGCCAGCCCAAGCTGCTGGCAGCCCCCTCGCTGAGCGAGGATGCTAAGGAAGAGTTATCGGCCTGGCTCGGGCGCCTTCAAAATGGCACAGCTTTGTTAGAGTTGGATGAACTGGGCGTTAGGGTTACTCATAAGTCTCGCCCAGGTACTCTTGTTATAACAACGAAGGTGATCGATGCCCTGAAAGTTTTGGTTGCGTACCCTCAGACCGAATAGATGAGGTTCTTGAGAAGACCCTACAGGGAGGTGTGCCATAGCCATCCGCAATATCGGCAACGTCTGCTATGGATGGGCAATCGATGGGAAAGCGGTGGCTCGCTAGAGCGGGCTCTTGCATCCACAACTTCTGCTCGCACAAGGCCCAGGGCCCAGGCACGAGCTGATTTTTTTCGAGCGCAACCTATGGCTCGAAGGCAGGTCGGCAGAGAACTGAAGTCCCTAACCAGAAATGGTGTCCACGGCAGGAATCGAACCTGCGACCCCAGGATTCATACCACTTCGGCTTCCGCCGCCGCCCCAACGAGGGCGTTTGTGGTCTGGACTGTCCCTTCGCCATAGGCTCCAAAGGAGCCTTTAGGCACCGCCCGTCCAGTCTCTACACCTTCCCAGCGAACCGGGCTTGGCTCGGGATTGGCTGGCCGACATCGGCTTAAGCTTTCCCCGACTTTGAGCGGATTCACCATCGCCGTTTCCGACAGAGGTGCCCAATTAAAAAGGAATCCTGTGCTCTGTCCAACTGAGCTACGTGGACCAATCTCTCCTTACTAACAAAGCGGTCGACGAACGTCATGGAAATTTTTTGTGGTTATCCCGACGTTTGGCTCATCACCCGTCGTAGCTGCTTCGAAGTTAAAACGGTAGCAATACCGATTGCGGAACACCATATGTCGCAAGGCATTGAGCGCTTTCGGTAGCTAAATTCACCCTTAAACGCGCTCTATCCTACTGAGCTACGGGACCACGCGGCCCGACACATAAACGCTTCGGGCCGGTTCGCCAAGAGGCGTTGCTGGCGTGCCGGGCAACACTTTGCTCCGTGACGCCGGCCGTGCGGGCGGCGAGGCGAATCTCGCCGCCGCGCGGTGGAGGCGCTCAGGCGGCCAGCGCCGTCTCCGCCAGCCGCACCCAGTAGCTCATGCCATGCGGGATGACCTCGTCGTTGAAGTCGTACGCCGGATGATGCAGGCCGGCCGAGTCGCCGTTGCCGATGAAGATGAAGGCGCCGGGGCGCGCTTCCAGCATGTAGGAAAAATCCTCGCCGCCCATCACCGGCTGGATGGCGCGGTGGACATGGGCGTCGCCGGCGACGTCGGCGGCGATATCGCTGGCGAAGACCGTCTCTTCGGCATGGTTGAAGGTGACGGGATAGTTGGCGTCGTAGTCGACCTCGATCGTCGCGCCAAAGGCCGACGCAAGGCCGGCGCAGATGGCGCGGATGCGCTCTTCCGCTTTCCTGGCCACTTCCTTCTTCAGCGTGCGCACCGTACCAGCGATCTCGGCTTGTTCCGGAATGACGTTATAGGCATCGCCGGCGTGGAATTTGGTCACCGACACCACCACGGCCTCGACCGGATCGGTGCTGCGCGAGGCAATGGTCTGCAAAGCGCCCACCAACTGGCTGGTGATGACGATCGGGTCGATGGTGCCGTGCGGCATCGCCGCATGGCCGCCATGCCCCTTGACGGTTATGGTGAATTCAGCGGTCGCCGCCATGATCGGGCCGGGCTTGATGGCGAACTCGCCGACGGGAAGGCCGGGCATGTTGTGCATGCCGAACACCTTCGAGATGCCGAAGCGCTCCATCATGCCGTCCTTGACCATTTCGTTGCCGCCGCCGCCGCCTTCCTCGGCCGGCTGGAAGATCACCGCCACGGAACCGGCGAAATTGCGCGTCTCGGCGAGATATTTGGCGGCGCCGAGCAGCATGGCGGTGTGGCCGTCATGGCCGCAGGCATGCATCTTGCCGGCGACGGTCGACGCATAGGGCTTGCCGGTTATCTCGTTGATCGGCAACGCGTCCATGTCGGCGCGCAGCCCGATGGTCGGACCCTCGCCCTTGCGGCCGCGGATGATGCCGACGACGCCGGTCTTGCCGAGCCCCGTCACAACCTCGTCGCAGCCGAAGGCCTCCAGCTTGTCGATGACGAAGGCGGCGGTCTGGAACACGTCGAAGTTCAGTTCCGGCGTCTGGTGCAGATGGCGTCGCCAGCCGGCGACTTCTTCCTGCATTTCCGCGGCACGGTTGAGAATTGGCATAATCGGTCCATTTCTTTGTTGGGGCAGGCGGTTCAGGTCGGTTGCCCGGCAATTGTGATTGTGTGGCGCTTTGCCATTTTGGCGTCACATAGGCTAAATAGCACGGCATAATGCGGCACGGCGTCGAGGGACGGTCCGCACCATGCTGGCCATCGCGTAACGAAATCTTACGGAGCCAGCGGCAATTACGGCAAGAGGCGATTTCGGAATTGAACATGCGGCAAAGGCATTTCCTCAACCTATTGCTTGCGGGCGCGCTGGCGCTACCGGTGCTTTCGGCTGCTGCGCGCGCCAATCCGGTGGTGCTTTTCGACCTGAAGAGCGGCAAGGTGCTCGAGCATCAGGACGCCTTCAAGCGCTGGTATCCGGCCTCGCTCAGCAAGCTGATGACGGCCTATGTCACGTTCCGGGCGATCGCCGCCGGCGAGGTGGCGCTCGATTCGCCGATCAAGGTGACGAAACATTCCGCCGGCGAGCCGCCGAGCAAGATGGGCTTCAAACCGGGCTCGGTGATGCGGCTCGACAATGCGCTGAAGATGATGCTGGTCAAATCCGCCAACGACATCGCCATGGCCGTCGGCGAGAATATCGGCGGATCGCAGGCCGCCTTCGCCGACCGCATGAACGCCGAGGCCGCCAGGCTCGGCATGGTCGGAACGCATTTCGTCAATCCGAACGGACTCTATTCGCCGGACCAGTACACGACCGCGCGCGACCTCGCTGTCCTGGTGACGGCGCTCCGCAACGACTTCCCGCAATATGCGCCGTGGTTCTCCATCGAGGGACTTGCCGTCGGCAAGAAGGCGATCCCGAACTACAACCTCCTGATCGGCCGCTACGCCGGAGCGGACGGTATGAAGACAGGCTTCGTCTGCTCGTCGGGCTTCAACATGATCGGCTCGGCGACGCGCGACGGCCGCACGCTGGTTGCCGTGGTGCTTGGCGAAAGATCCGCCATCAGCCGCGCTGAAGCCGCGGCGAAGCTGCTCGACCAGGGTTTTGACACGCCGGCGGCCGGCTCGACGACGCTCGCGGCGCTCAAGCCCTATGGCGACACGCTGTCGCCCAACGACATGCATGACGAGATCTGCAAGAAGAAGACGAAAGAAGAGCAATCCGAGGCAGCGCCCACCGTGGATACCAAGGACAAGCCGAAATCGCCTTATCAGGTGAAGCTCGACCACCCGACGCTGATCGCGGTCGGCCTCGGCGGCGCGACCGGACCGGCGCCCAAGGCCTTCGTCGACCAGACCGATCAGAACTATGCGGATGTGCCGCTACCGAGCTGGCGGCCCGACAAGCCACTGCCAGCCGGCGCCGCACCCGCCGCCACCGCTTCTGCGGCGGCGCAGGGGGATCAGCCGGCCAAGGCCGCGAACTAGCGATGGCTGGGCGGATGAGCGGCGGTTTTCCCATTCCCGTCTCGGTGCTCACCGGTTTTCTCGGCGCCGGCAAGACGACGCTGCTCAACCGGCTGCTCAAGGATCCGCAGCTTGCCGACACGGCTGTCATCATCAACGAGTTCGGCGAGGTGGCGATCGACCATTTGCTGGTCGAGCAGGCTTCGGACGGCATCATCCAGCTTTCCGACGGCTGCCTCTGCTGCACCGTGCGCGGCGACCTCGTCGACACGTTGGCCGACCTCGTCGACCGGCTGCAGACCGGCCGCATCGCCCGGCTTGCGCGCGTCGTCGTCGAGACCACAGGGCTTGCCGATCCCACGCCGGTGCTGCAGTCGATCATGGCGCATCCGGCGCTGGTGCAGGCTTTCCGGCTCGACGGCGTCATCACGCTGGTCGATGCCGTCAACGGCGAGGCCGCGCTCGACGGCCATGTCGAGGCGGTGAAGCAGGCGGCTGTCGCTGACCGCATCGTGCTGACCAAGACCGACCTCGCCGGCTCGGGCGAGGTCGAGGCGCTGCGGGCACGACTTCATCAGATAAACCCGAGCGCTGTCCTGCTCGACGTCAATGATCCCGCCACCAGCGCGGCGTCGTTATTCGATTGCGGCCTCTACAATCCCGAAACCAAGAGCGCCGACGTGCGGCGCTGGCTCGGCGAAGAGACAGCGCATGATCATCACCACCATGATGGTCATGACCACGACCACCATCATCATGACCATCGCCACGACAGCCGCGTACGCTCCCACGCGCTCGTCCACGAGGGACCGGTACCGTTCTCGGCGATCGAGATGTTCCTCGATCTTCTGCGCTCGACGCATGGCGAGAAGCTGCTGCGCATGAAGGGCGTCATCGAGCTGATGGAGGATCCGTCGCGGCCGCTGGTCATCCACGGCGTGCAGAAGATCCTGCATCCACCGGCGAGGCTGCCGGCCTGGCCGGACGGGCAGCGCGGCACCCGCCTGGTGCTGATCACGCTCGACATGCCGCAAGATTATGTCCAGCGGCTGTTTTCGGCGCTCACCAACAAGCCATCGATTGACACGCCGGACCGGACGGCGCTCGAAGCCAATCCGCTGGCGATCGCCGGATTGTAAGCCGAAAAGCAGTTAGCTTGAGGCCGGGCCGCCGCGCTCGACCAGGAAACGATGGCCGCCGTCGACCGCGGCCGTCTCGACAAGCTGGTGGCCGGCATCGGCGCAGAAGGCCGGAATGTCGATCACGGCCAGCGGGTCGGTGGTTTCGAGCCACAGACGGCTGCCGGGCCGCATCGCCGCCAGGCGTTTTCGCGCCTTGAGAACCGGCAATGGGCAGTTCAATCCCTTGAGGTCGTAAGTGGCTGGCCTGGGCAAGGCAAAAATCTCAGCCGCCGAACATGCCGAGCAGCTTCTTCTTCAGCTTCGACACCGTGCCCTCATCGGCGCTTGCCGCCTGGGTCTCGATCGCCGGTTGGGCGGGCGCGGCCTCGACGCCTGCGGTGACCACCGGCTGCTGGGCTGCCTGCTTGGCAGCTTCCTTCTCGGCCAGCGCCTGCGCCTTGGCCTGTTCCTTGGCGGCCTTGGCGGCCTCGATCGCCGCCAGCCGCTGCTCCTCGGCCTTGCGCTTGGCTTCCTTCTCCGCGTCGAGCGCGGCCATCTTGCGGCCGAGCGCGGAATCGATGCGGCCCATGCGCGTCGTCTCGGTCACCGAGCCGTCGGAGTTCATCGAAGGCGGATCGATCGGAACGCGTTCGCCGCGGGCGCGGCGCTTCGACCAGTCGGAAACGATGCTGGCTTCCTTGATGCCAGCGATGGTCGGCTTCGGTGCCGGGGTGCTCGACTTCAAGGCCGAGTTGAAGGCCGCGTCATAGCTCTTCTCATAGTTGGCGTAGGCCGTCTTCAACGAGTCCGGCTGGGTGCTTGCCGGGCAGGGGCCGGTCGGATCGAAGGTCGTGCCTTCGGGCGCCACCTGGTTGAAGACGTAGCGCTTTTCGCAGACGTCGACCTTCGGCGGCACCTTGGTGATCTCGAAATTGTCGTAGCCGACCTTCAGCATCTTCCAGAACTCGTAGTTCGGGTCGTTGCGGTAGCGCGCCATGTTGGCGGCGGTCATGCGGAACGGGAAAGCCTGGATCTGGAACTCGGTCTGGCCGCCCTGGAAGGCATCGCGGCCGAAGGCATAGATCTGCTCGATCTGCGCGTCGGTCATCGAATAGCAGCCGGACGAGGAGCAGGCGCCGTGCACCATCAGATTGGTGCCGGTGCGGCCGTTGGCGCGGTCATAGGTGTTCGGATAGCCGATGTTGAAGGACAGATGGTAGTTCGAGCGCGGATTCATCTGCGACGGACGTACCGTGTAGAAGCCTTCCGGCGCCTGGCGGTCGCCCTCGGTGTATTTGGGGCCGAGCTTGCCCGACCATTTGCAGATGTCGTAGCTGGCGACGAGATCGTAGCGGCCGTTGGTCTTGGCCTTCCAGATCTCCAGCTTGCCTTCTTCCTTGAAGATGCGCGCCATCACCGAGGAGGTGCGCACCATGCCCTTGGCCTTCATGTCGGCAAGGATCTTGTCCGGCAACGGCTTGTTGGCCTCCGGCGCGAAATCCTTCATCGACGAATCATTGCAGCCGGCGACGCCTATCGCGGCGATCAGGACTCCGGTGCGGGCAAGCTTGGCAAACATCGGTACGGCTACGTCTTTCTTTCGGGCCAACGGCTTCGGCATGGCCGGGCCCGCAGGCTGAACACCAATGGACCGTAAGCCCGTTAACCTTGAAAATTCCTTACCGCAAGCCTCGGCCAACCCCTCACGGCGATTTCCATTGAACCGAATCCGGCGGCATTTTTGTGGCGAAATTGGTCATCCTGGCCACAGTTGAATGCGCGGCAGGGTCAGAGGCTGCGGCCCATCGCCAGATATTTCTCGCGGCGCTGCTCACGGAAGTCGATGTTGGCGCCAGCAAAGTCCTTCATCGTCTTGGCGATGAGATCGCCGGTGGCGGCTATCACCGTTTCCGGCGCGCGCTGGGCGCCGCCCATCGGCTCGGGAACGATGGCATCGATGACCTTCATCTCGAGCAGATCCTGGGCGGTGATCTTCATGTTGGTGGCCGCGTCCTTGGATCGGGTGGTGTCGCGCCACAGGATCGAGGCCGCGCCCTCCGGCGAAATAACCGAATAGATGGCATGCTCCAGCATGTAGACGCGGTTGGCGGTGGCAATCGCAATGGCGCCGCCCGAGCCGCCTTCGCCGATGACGATCGAGATCGACGGCACTTTCAGCGCCAGGCAGGCCGAGGTCGAGCGCGCGATGGCCTCGGCCTGGCCGCGCTCCTCGGCGCCGACGCCGGGATAGGCGCCTGCGGTGTCGACCAGCGTCAAAAGCGGGATCTTGAAGCGGTCGGCAAGCTCCATCAGGCGCACCGCCTTGCGGTAGCCTTCAGGCCGCACCGAGCCGAAATTATGCTTGATGCGGCTTGCCGTGTCCGAGCCCTTTTCTTGGCCGATCACCGCCACCGGCTCGCCTCGGAAGCGGGCGAAGCCGCCGACGATCGCCTGGTCGTCGCCGAAATTGCGGTCGCCGGCCAAAGGCGTGAAATCGCTGAACAGACCCTTGATGTAGTCGACGCAATGCGGCCGGTCGGGATGGCGCGCGACCTGCACCTTCTGCCAGGGGGTGAGCGCCTTATAGAGGTCGCGCAGCGCATCGCGCGAACGCTTCTCCAGCCTGCCGATCTCCTCGGCGACATCGACCGCCTCGCCGTTTTCGGCAAGCTTCTTCAGCTCGAGGATCTTCAGCTCCAGATCCTGCACCGGCTTTTCGAAATCGAGGTAATTGTACATGCTTGGGCGGACCGATCCGTCGGAAGGCAATGGCGGGCGGAACCATGGAAATGCTGGCTCCGGGCGGTGGAACGTCGCCCTCACATAGCGATATGAGGCCTAGTCGGCAAGCGGATGATGGTCGTTGACCAGCCGCACCAGCCGCTCCTCAAGCACGTGGGTGTAGATCTGCGTGGTGGAGATATCGGCATGGCCAAGCAGTTGCTGAACGGCCCGCAGATCCGCGCCGTTCTGCAAAAGATGGCTGGCAAAGGCGTGGCGAAGCACATGCGGCGAGATCTTGGCCGAGGCGATGCCGGCCCGGGCCGCCAGGCCCTTGAGATCGCGCGCGAAGACCTGCCGGGAGAGGTGGCCGCTGTCGGAAGCGGCTGGAAACAGATAGGGACTGTCGGCAAAGGCGGGCCTGGATGCCCGTTCCGAAAGCCATGCCCGCATCGCGGCGCGCGCCTTGGCCGACAGCGGCACCATGCGCTCCTTGTCGCCCTTGCCGCGCACCATGAAGAAACGGTCGTCGCGCTGCGCCACCGTCACCGGCAGGCCGACCAGCTCGGAGACGCGCAGGCCTGTGGCATAAAGCACCTCGACCAGCGCGTGCAGGCGCAACGCCGCCAGCCGGTCGCCGTCCTGCGCGGCACCGGCCGCTTCCTCGGCCGCACGATCGAGTAGGCGGCCGGTCTCGGCTTCGGTCATCGTCTTCGGCAGCGGCCGGCCCTTCCTCGGGCTGTCCAGCGTTCCCGTCGGGTCGTCCCCACGCAGACCTTCGGCGTAGAGGAATTTGAAGAACTGGCGGATCGCCGACAATTTGCGCGCCTGCGAGGTCGGCGCGAAGCCTCTGGCCGCGATGTCGTCGAGATAGGCGCGGATATCGGCCGCTCCCGCTCGCGCCAGTCCGCCGCCGATGGCTTCGGAGGCGTCTTCCAGGTCGCGGCGGTAGGAGGAAAGCGTGTTCTCGGCCGCGCCCCGCTCGGCGCTCATCATCTCCAGGAAGGCTTCGATGCGGGCCGCGCTGTTCATCTGGCCGGGATCAGTTCTTCTCGGTTAGTTTTTCTTCGGATTGAGCTTCTCGGCGGGAATGCGCACGCTCATTTCCGCCTTCTTCGGTTCCACGAACATCGCCAGAGCGAACATCGCGCCATAGGCAATGCCTGCAAGAACCGCCAGCGTCACGACAAAGCGAAACAATGTCGGCATTCAGTTTTCGCCCGTCTTCTTGTTCTGCGATTCCAACCCCTGTGCCCTTATGGGACGCCAATCCAGCCAATTCAAGCAGGAAGGGTTTGTCGACGAAGGTTCCGGATGGAAAGTCGCGCGATCCGCTCCGCTTGCGGCGCCGTGCTTGACGCAAACAGGCTTTTGATGTCGATACGGCGCAAAGAGGGTTCCGCATGAACGCGCTACCAGCAAATCCGCCGAACGAAGGCCGTGCCGAGCTGCTCGAGCAGCTGGGCAGCCGCTCGATCGTCTTTGTCGGGCTGATGGGCGCCGGCAAGACGGCGATCGGCCGCAAGGTGGCGACGATGCTTTCGCTGCCCTTCATCGACAGCGACCAGGAGATCGAGAACGTTTCGCGCATGACCGTGCCGGAGCTGTTCGAGCGCTATGGCGAGCCCGAGTTTCGGGCGCTGGAGCAGCGCGTGATCCTGCGCCTGCTCGAAAACGGCCCGCAGGTGGTGTCGACCGGCGGCGGCGCCTTCATGAACGCGCAGACGCGCGAGGCGATCTCTAGTCACGGTATCTCGGTCTGGCTGAAGGCCGATCTCGATCTCCTGATGGAGCGGGTCTCGAAGAAGCAGAACCGGCCGCTGTTGAAGAATCCCGATCCGCGCGGCGTGCTGGAGCGACTGATGAGCGAGCGCTATCCGGTCTACGCTACGGCCGACATCACGGTCCTGACCCGCGACGACCGCAAGGAAGTCATCGCCGGCGAAGTGGTGTGCACGCTTTGTTCCTATCTCGGGATCGCCGCCATCGCGACCAGCGACGAGGTGGACCCGTGAGCCATACTGAGCCAGTGAAGGTCGAGGTCGGCCTCGGCGACCGTGCCTATGACATTTTGATCGGCCCCGGCCTGCTCTCCAGCGCCGGAACGGAAATTGCGGACCGCCTTCCCGGCACGCGCGCGGCCATCGTCACCGACGAGAACGTCGCCGCCGCACATCTCGAAACGTTGAAGGCCGGCCTGGAAAAGGGCGGCATCCAGGCGGCCGTCATCACGCTGCGGGCCGGCGAAAAGACCAAGAGCTTTGCTCACCTCGAAGAGGTCGTCGACAGCGTCCTCGCCGCCAAGCTCGAACGCCGCGACGTGGTGATAGCGCTCGGTGGCGGCGTGATAGGCGATCTTGCCGGCTTTGCCGCCGGTATCGTGCGACGCGGGATGAACTTCGTGCAGGTGCCGACCTCCTTGCTGGCGCAGGTCGATTCTTCCGTCGGCGGCAAGACCGGCATCAACAGCGCGCGCGGCAAGAACCTGGTCGGGGTCTTCAACCAGCCAAAGCTGGTGCTTGCCGACACCGGCGTGCTCGACACGCTGCCGATACGCGAGTTCCGCGCTGGCTATGCCGAACTTGCCAAATACGGCCTGATCGACCGCCCGGGCTTCTTCGCCTGGCTGGAGGAGAACTGGCAAAAAGTGTTCGCCGGCGGCCAGGAGCGGACCGAAGCCATCGCCGATGCTTGCCGCGCCAAGGCTGATGTCGTGGCCCGCGACGAGTTCGAGACCGGCGACCGCGCGCTGCTCAATCTCGGCCACACATTCGGCCATGCGCTCGAAGCCGCCACGAATTATGACGGCGCCCGTCTCGTCCATGGCGAAGGCGTCGCCATCGG
Source organism: Mesorhizobium captivum (assembly GCF_033977165.1). Taxonomy (NCBI): domain Bacteria; kingdom Pseudomonadati; phylum Pseudomonadota; class Alphaproteobacteria; order Hyphomicrobiales; family Phyllobacteriaceae; genus Mesorhizobium; species Mesorhizobium captivum. The sequence continues at coordinate 121,968 of NZ_JAVIJB010000011.1, read as the reverse complement.
CATGGCGCTGGCGCACCGTTTTTCTGCGCGCCTCAACCTGGCGAGCCCGGACGATGCCGAGCGCGTGGAAGCGCATCTTCGCGCCGTCGGATTGCCCTGGCGGATGGCCGACATATCAGGCGAATTGCCGGATGCGGAGGCGCTGCTTGGCTTCATCACCCAGGACAAGAAGGTCTCGCGCGGCGCGCTCACCTTCATCCTGACGCGCGGCGTCGGCCAGGCCTTCATCGCCAAGGATGTGCCGCCTTCGGAAGTGCTGTCCTTCCTCAAGGCGTGCCATCCCGATGGCTCAAGATGAGCCATTCCAGATGATCGACGCCGGCTGGATCGCCGCCGCCATCCTTGCCGCCATCGTTGTGCTGGCGCTTGTCTTGCGCACGCGCCTCTTCGCGGCGCTCGGCTATAGTCTGCAGCCGATCGAGCCGGTGGCGCCCGAGGACGATCTCTCGGACGAGAACGGCGACGATCCCCGCCGCGGGCAGGCGCGCGAGGACCGCAACCGGCTGGGCGAGCTTTTCGATCTCGAGGAGCTCGAAGTGTCGGATGTGATGGTCCATCGCACCAACATGCGCTCGGTCAACGCCGACGATCCGCCGGAAATGGTGGTGCGTGAGATCCTGCAAAGCCCGCACACGCGCATGCCGCTCTGGAAAGGCTCGCTCGACAACATCGTCGGCGTGCTGCACGCCAAGGATCTGCTCAGGGCCCTCAACGAGGTCGGCAACGACTTTTCCAGGATCGACGTGACAAAAATAGCGTCGAAGCCATGGTTCGTGCCCGACACCACCACCTTGCAGGACCAGCTCAACGCCTTCCTGCGCCGCAAGGCGCATTTCGCCATCGTCGTCGACGAATATGGCGAGATGGAAGGGCTGGTGACGCTGGAAGACATCATCGAGGAGATCGTCGGCGAGATCGCCGACGAGCACGATGTCGACATGCAGGGCGTCAAGCAGGAGGCCGACGGCTCGGTCGTCGTCGACGGCACGGTGCCGATCCGCGATCTCAACCGGGCGCTCGACTGGGACCTGCCGGACGAGGAGGCCACGACGATCGCCGGGCTCGTCATCCATGAGACGCAGACGATCCCCGAGGAGAAGCAGGCCTTCACCTTCCACGGCAAGCGCTTCGTCGTGATGAAGCGCGACAAGAACCGCATCGCGAAATTGAGGATCCGGCCCGCCGGCGAAGGTTAGAGCGTTTCACCGTTTCACGGAAACGGCAAACCGCTCTATCTCTTTGTTTTGACGCAATTCCGGACGGAAAACCGTTTCACACTTTTCCTGGAATTGCTCTAGAATCTGGTTTCAAAGTTCCTTTGTCGAGCGCTCGCTGAGCATCGCGCCGGTTTCGCCGTCCATAGCCGCCAGGCTGACGTCGTAGCCCCACAGCCTCCGGATATGGCGCAGCGTCGCGTCGCGGCTTTCGTCCTCGAGCAGGATGCCGTCCTTCACATTGTGCTGCAGCCGCAGATGCCGGTCGCCCAACAGGTCGACGTCAACCACCTGGATGTCAGGCCTGGTCGCCCCCACGTCGTAGCTTTGAGCCAGCGCGGACCGTATCTTGCCGTAGCCACGCTCATTGTGGATCGAGGCGACTTCGTAGTGCGGCTCGTCGGCGCCGTCGGCCAGGACGAAGAGCCGCCATTTCCGGATCAGGGTCGGGCTCAGATACTGGCGGATGAAGGATTCGTCACGGTGGTTGGCCCAGGCATCGAGCAGGGTCTCGCGCCAGTCGCCGCGGCCGGCGATGTCGGGAAACCAGTCGCGGTCCTCCGCGGTCGGTGCGGTCGAGATGCGCTGTATGTCCTGCATCATGTCGAGCCCGAGGGCATAGGGATTGATTCCGGAAAAACGCGGGTCGTCGAAGGCCGGCTGGAAGACCACGTTCGAATGGTTGCGCAGGATCTCGAGCATGGCGCCTTCGCTGATGCGGCCGCGGTCGAAAAGCATGTTCATGAGCGTGTAGTGGACGAAGGTGGCGCAGCCCTCGTTCATCACCTGGGTTTGCCGCTGCGGGTAAAAATATTGCGCAATGACCCGCACGATCCTGATGATCTCGCGCTGCCAGGGCTCAAGCACCAGGCTGTTCTTCTCGAGGAAGTAGAGCAGGTTCTCCTCGGGCAGATTGAGCGATTTCTTCCGCTCGGCAAAGCTCTCGTCCACGGCTTCCGGCTTGTTTTTTCCCTGCGAGGGGGGCAGCGTGCGCCACAAATCATTGTAGGAACGCTCCTCGTATTCGAGGCGTTCGCGAAGCCCTTCGCGCTGCTGCTCCGACGACAGCTTCGGCGGCCGATGGTAGCGGAAGACGCCTTGTTCCATCAGCGCGTGGGCGGAATCGAGGACCGCCTCCACGGCCGCCTGGCCATGCCGTTCCTCGCATCGGGAGATGTAGCTCTTGGCAAAATCCAGATAGCTCAGGATGCCTCCGGCGTCCGTCCATTGCCGGAAGAGATGATTGTTCTTGAAGAAATGATTGTGCCCAAGCGCGGCATGAGCGGTCACCAGGGCCTGCAAGGCCATGGTGTTCTCCTCCATGAGGTAGACGATGCAAGGGTTGGAGTTGATGACCAGTTCATAGGCCAAACCGCGCGCGCCCTTGCGGTAGAGAAGCTCGTTGTAAAGGAAATGCTTGCCGAACGACCAATGCCGATACATCAGCGGCATGCCTACCGAGGAATAGGCGTCGAGCATCTGCTCGGAGGAAATGACCTCCATCTGCACCGGATAGATGTCGAGGCGAAGTTCTTCGACCCCGATCGCTTCGATCTCGTCGTAGGCCCGCGACAGTCTCTTGAAATCCCAGTCGGCTCCAGAAAAAAGCAACTCGGATTTGCGCGCCTGACTGACCATCGGCCTCTGTCCCATCGGCCCCTGTCCCTTCGGCCTATGCCCTCACGCGCTCTTGCGCAGGGCGGGTTGCCTGGCGAAAAGCTCGCGAAAGACCGGATAGATATCGGCCGGAGCAGCGATGCGCCTCATCTGGAAGTTCGGCCATTTCTCGTCGATGGCGCTGTAGGCGCGCCACAGCGACGTCCCGTTTTCGGTCGAGCCGAAAATGTGGCTTTCCCGTTCGTCGATGATCTCCACATAGGCGAAATACTGGCAAAGATGCATCAGCCTGCGGTCGAGCAGTTCTATGCAGCGTTCCGAGTCGGTGGCGAAGTTGTCGCCGTCGGAGGCCTGGGCGGCGTAGATGTTCCATTCGGCGACCGGATAGCGTTGCTCGATGATGCGGTGCATTTCCTCGAGCGCCGTGGAAACGACGGTGCCGCCGCTTTGCGTGTGGTAGAAGAATGTATGCTCGTCCACCTCCTGGGCTTCGTGGGTGTGGCGAATGAAGACGATCTCGGTGCGATCGTAGCGCCGCGTCAGGAACAGATGCAGCAGCACGAAAAAGCGTTTGGCTAGATCCTTCTCGCGCTCCCCCATCGATCCCGACACGTCCATCAGGCAGAACATGACCGCGCTGGCATTCGGCACCGGCTGGGGGTCGAAGCGATTGAACCGAATGTCGACCGGATCGACATAGGCAATTCGCCTGCGCCGCCGTTCAAGGCGCTCAAGGTCCTTGCGCAGGGCCTCGATGCGGTCGCGTGCCGCCGCGTTTGGCGGTTTCGATTCCAGTTCGGCCAGTTGCCTGGCAACCGCGTCCAGTTCCTCTTGCTTGGGCCGCTTGAGCGCGATGCGGCGCCCGTGGCTGTTGCGCATCGTGCGCCCGACATTGATGTTGGTCGGCGCGCCGCTTGCCGTGAAGCCCGCCCGCCTCGGCTTGAAGCTCAATATCTGCTTCAGGCTGAGCTTGACCAGATCGGGCAGTTCGAGATCCTCGAAGAAGAGGTCGAGCACTTCCTCGCGCGACAGCACAAAGCGGAAGTCGTCTTCGGATTCGGCGGTCCCCGGACCCGAAGGGCCGGTGCCCCCGCCGCTGGGCTTGGGGATCAGGTCACCGGGGCTGAACGACCTGTTGCCGGGCAGGATATGCTGGCGCCGTCCGCTGTCCTTGGCGTCGCTGAAGGTCGGCTCGCTGGTGCCCTTGCGAGGCATCGGCACGGCATGCTCCCGGTCGAGCTCGGCGATGCGGCCTGTGCGGACGTGGTCGCGGATATTCCGCTTGAGCTCTTCCCGCGCGCGCCGCAGGAAGCGCTGACGGTTGCCCAGGCTTTTGTCCTTCGGGTTCAGGCGGCGGTCGATGAAGATCGGCATGGAACCGTCCCGGTTTTGCTCAGCCCGCCTTGTTCACGCGCATGTACCAGTCGACCAGCCGGCGCACCTGCCGCTCGGTATAGCCGCGTTCCACCATGCGCTGCACGAATTCATTGTGCCGCTTTTCCGTGACGCTGTCCTGCTTGGAGCCGAAACTGATCACCGGCAACAGATCCTCGACCTGGCCGAACATGCGCTTTTCGATGACCTCGCGAAGCTTTTCATAGCTCGTCCAGGACGGGTTGCGGCCATGGTTGCGCGCCCGGGCGCGCAAGGTGAATTTGACCACTTCGTTGCGGAAGTCCTTGGGATTGGCGATGCCAGCCGGCTTTTCGACCTGCGACAATTCCTTGTCCAGAACCTCACGATTGAGGATCTGCCCGGTATCGGGGTCTTTGTAGTCCTGATCCTCGATCCAGGCGTCGGCATAAGCGATGTAGCGGTCGAAGAGGTTCTGGCCGTACTCGCTGTACGATTCCAGATAGGCCTTCTGGATCTCGTGGCCGATGAACTCGGCATAGCGCGTTGTGAGCTCCGACTTGATGAACTCGAGATAGGCGGCTTCGGTCTCTTTCGGGAATTGCTCGCGCTTGATCGCCTCCTCGAGGATGTACATCAGATGCACGGGATCGGCGGCCACCTCCTTGGTGTCGTAATTGAAGGTCTGCGACAGGATCTTGAAGGCGAAGCGCGTGCTGACACCGGTCATGCCTTCGTCGACGCCGGCGGCGTCGCGATATTCCTGGACCGACTTGGCCTTCGGGTCGATTTCCTTGAGGTTCTCGCCGTCATAGGCGCGCATCTTGGTGTAGAGCGGCGAGTTTTCGTGCTCGGCAAGGCGCGTCGAAACGGTGAAGCGGCTGAGAATGTCCATCACTTCAGGCGCGCAGGGGCTGTTCGCCAGATCGCTCTCGCGCAGAAGTTTTTCGTAAATCTGCCTTTCTTCGGTGATGCGAAGGCAATACGGAACCTTGACCACGAGGATGCGGTCGAGAAAGGCCTCGTTGTTCTTGTTGTTCTTGAACTGCTGCCATTCCGACTCGTTGGAGTGGGCAACGACAATGCCCTGATAGGGGAAGGCGCCGAAATTCTCGGTGCCGTTGTAGCTGCCTTCCTGGGTTGCCGTCAGCAACGGGTGCAAGACCTTGATCGGCGCCTTGAACATTTCGACGAATTCGAGCAGACCCTGCGTGGTCCGGTTCAGGCCGCCGCTGTAGGAATAGGCATCCGGATCGGACTGGCTGAAGTGTTCCAATTGCCTGATGTCGACCTTGCCGACCAGGGCCGAGACGTCCTGATTGTTCTCGTCGCCGGGCTCGGTCTTGGCGATGGCGATCTGGCGCAGACGCGACGGCGACAGCTTGACCACGCTGAATTTGGAAATGTCGCCGGACAGCTCGTCGAGGCGCTTGGCCGCCCACGGCGAAATAAGCCCATTCAGCCGACGGCGGGCTATCCCATATTTGTCTTCCAGAAGATCGCCCATCCGATCGGGATGGAAAAGGCCGAGCGGCGATTCGAAAATGGGGCTGATCTGGTTGCCGACCTTGAGCGTGTAGATCGGGCGCTGCTCCATCAGCTTCTTCAGCCGTTCGGCGAGCGAGGACTTGCCGCCGCCGACCGGGCCGAGGAGGTAGAGGATCTGCTTGCGCTCCTCGAGCCCCTGCGAGGCGTAGCGGAAATAGCCGGCGATGCGCTCGATCGTGTCCTCCATTCCGTAGAAGTCGGAAAAGGAGGGGTACACCTTCACGGTGCGGTTCGAGAAAATGCGCCCGAGCCGCTCGTCCTTGCTGGTGTCGACCAGGTTCGGCTCGCCGATTGCCTCGACCATCCGTTCGGGTGCCGAGGCATACATCGACTTGTCCTCTCGGCAGCCAAGCAGATATTGCTGGAGGCTCAACTCTTCCTGGGCCGCGTTGGAATAAATCTCCGAAAACAGATCGAAGACGTCGGATTGGTTCTCTCGCATGATATTCTGCCCTCAGAGCCGCTCTGGCTTCCAGTCGGCCAAGTCGGCTCGTCTCGTATTCAACTGCCGGAAAGCATTGTGGTTCCCTCACATGAAGGAGAGCGTCTACAATCGGGCATCGACGTCTCAAAGCACCCGACTCAGACGGAATGCTCACCTATGGTATTTAGGTGGTGATGGCCGGGAGAGCTTCAAGGAGAATCTTGGTTTTTCCCCCACTTACATGTCGTGGTCGGGAACATAGAGACAGAACGAATGCCGGGAATTCGCGTCGCCGCCGGGCTTGCATTCGTGAAAGAACTCGTCACGCGAGCGCTTGATCCGACTGTCGGAGTAGGGAATGAGCTCTCCGGTGGAGAGCTGGTAGCCATATTTCGTTTCCTTCACATCGGCCGTGGGCGCCTGGTAGCAGTCCATTCCCGAGCAGCATGAGGTGTCGTACTGCCAGCCCTTGGGCGCCTGATGCGCGGCAGCCGGAACCGAAAGGAAAGCGGCGAGCGCAATTGCTGGAAGCAGCCGCAGAGACCGCAAACCGGCCGGGCGCCTGTTGCTATGCGCGGCTGGAACTCGATATGTCTTCATCATTGGTGGTCACCGTTCAGAGGCGCCGGCCGAATGCATCGGCTCTCCGGTCTGACTAGCAATCCGCCCGGCAATCAAAACTGTCAGACCCGGGAAATGTTCCATGGGTCCTCATCGGGCGATCGAGTTGCGCGCCGGCGCATTTGACGGCGCGAAAGGTGTGCTGGCCAACTGTTGACGAGCCAATCGTGCTGCCGATGAACAATCCGTAACTGGACGCCCGCCGCGCTCGCATGCACTCTTTGCCGAGGGGCGGTTAGGGCCGAGGGCGGTCAGGAGGTGATCATGATCGATCGGCGACATTTTGTCCTAGCGTCCGTCGCGGCACTGCTGCCGACAGATGCGTCGGCAGCTCGGCGCCTGCGCCAGCCGGCGCCGCGGACGCTCGACTATGGACCGGCCAAGCTCGACGTCTACGCACGCGACCGCGCCACGGGCGCTCCGGTCGTCTTGTTCATTCATGGCGGCGCCTGGCGGCTCGGCAACCGCAACAATGTCAACGCCAAGCCAGGCTTTCTGCTCGCCAACGGCTTCCTGTTCGTCTCTATCGACTACCGCATGCTGCCCAAGGCCGATGTCGCCACCCAGGCGAGCGATGTCGAGAAGGCCTATGCCTATGTGCGGGCCAATATCGCCAAATATGGCGGCGATCCCGACCGCATCGTGGTGATGGGCCACTCGGCCGGTTGCCATCTCGCGGCGTTGACGGGGTTTCGCGGCGGCTTGCCCGGCGTCGCCGGGCTGGTGCTCGACGATACCGAAGCCTATGACATCGAGGCCCTGGCCAAGGCGCAGGGCGGCACGCTGCGGCCGATCTACGCGCAAGCCTTTTCGGATCCAAGCCAGTGGCGGGCGCTGTCTCCGGCGACCTATATCGGCAAGGGCAAGCATCCGCCTGTCTTCATCGCCTATTCGAAGGCGCCGATCCGCGCGGCCGTGGCGCGTGATTTGGCGGATCGGCTGCGGACCGGAGGCACCAAGGTCACGCTGTTTGACGGCAGCGCCTATTCGCACATGGCGATCAATCGCCGCGTCGGCGAGGATGGCGACGCGCTGACCGCCGCGGTCATGGCTTTCCTGAAGGCGACGGTCACCTGATCGCCGACCCTTCTGAAACCGGATCACGTCAAAGTCGGTGGCAGCGGCCCGCGCCGACACATGCGAACGCTTCGAGGCGCCGCTCGGCAGCGCCCAGCATCGGTCAAGCTCCGCCGAGGAGTTCGACGGCATGGTTCGGATGCCTGTCGATCCATCTTTATGATTGGCCAAGCAAGCCGCGACCAATTGTGGGCGAGGCGGTGCAACCTTTGGGGAGAAGGGGCGCTCGCGTTTTAGTTGAACGTCACCCCTGAAATTGAACGTCACCCCTGAAATTGGACGTCACCCCCTGAAAGGTCCTGCCCGAGATGATTGATAAACGCGCGCAGGCGACCCTGATGGCCGCATTGTTGCTTGTCGTCGGGTTCGCTGCCTGGCCAACATATGCGGCCGAGCCAGCCTTGAACAATGCCCGCCTGATCGGACGGTTTCTCGACGCTGGCGATCAGGCGGTTTTCGAGTGGCCCGGCAGCGCGATCGAATTCGCGTTCGAGGGCAGTTGGCTGGACGTCGTGCTTGATGATCGCGGCAAGAACAGCCTGGTGCTGGATGTCGACGGCAAACTGTCCCGGATCGATCTGAAGAAAGGCTCCAACACCTACCGTCTCGTCGCGACGCAGGGCGCGGATCGCCACTCCGTCCGGCTTGTGCGCCGTACCGAGGCGCTTTTCGGAACCACCACTCTCAAGGATGTGCGCACCGATGGCACGCTTCTGCGGCCTGAGCCGAAGAAGCGCAGCCTGTTGGTGATCGGCGACTCGATTTCCGCCGGTTACGGCATCGAGGGCAAGGACGCGAAATGCAAGTTCAGCGCCGATACGGAAAATCAGTACCTGACCTATGCCGCGATCGCGGCGCGACGCTACGATGCGGACGTAATCACCTTGGCCGCTTCGGGAAAGGGGCTCGTCCGCAACTTTCAGGGAGCCAAGGGGCGCACAATGGCGGATTTGTACGACCGGGTTCTGCCCTCGCGGCGAGATCGCGAAGCGCTGCCCAAAACCGACATCATCATCGTTCATCTCGGGACGAACGATTTCAGCGGCGGTGCCCGGCCCGCCAATTTTGCCGCCAGCTATGCCGAATTGCTGGCGAAACTGCGCGCCAATGCACCTGATGCGATGATCTACGCCGGGTTCGGGCCATTGCTAACGGGGGAGGACTTCGCCGCGGCGGACAAGGCGGTGGACGACGTGGTCAAGCAGCGGCGTGACGCCGGCGACAGCAAGACGGCGATGATCCGCTTCACCAAACCGCCTGGGGCGTCGTTGCGCGGCTGCGACTGGCATCCCAACGAGGCCGGCCAGCAACGCATGGCCAATCAGCTCGAGGACAGGATCGAGGCGGACCTCGGCTGGACGCAAACCCGATGAAGGCAGCATCCGCGGCTGGCTTGCAAGACGCCGGCGCGCCGGCGCGTGGGCGGGCCGTCCATTCTAAACTGCTCGGCCTGCAGGTGCTGCGGTTTGCGGCCGCCTTTTTCGTGGTCCTGTTCCATCTTGGCGTCAGCTTGCAGATCGAATTTGGAAACCGGACCAACGTCTTTCACAGCGGCGCGATTGGGGTCGACATCTTCTTTGTCATCAGCGGCTTCATCATCGCCTACACGACCGATCCCAAAAAAGGCGCGCTGTATTTCGTCAGGCGTCGGCTTATGCGCATCGTCCCACTCTACTGGACGCTGACGGCGGGCATTGCGGTCCTGGCCATGCTGAAGCCCGGTCTGCTGAATTCGACCGTGATCAACGGCGAGACCTTGATCAAGTCCCTGTTCTTCGTCCCGTTCGCAAAAGCGAATGGAGCCGTGCAGCCGATCCTGTTTCTGGGTTGGACGCTCAACTATGAGATGTTCTTCTACGGCATCTATGCCGCGTGCCTGGCGCTCGGCCTGCGCAGCCCGCTCGTGCCGGCCGCAATCATCGTACTTCTCGTCGCCGCCACGAGTCTCGTGAAGTTGGATTACGTCCCGTGGCGGTTCTATACCAATCCTTTGATGCTCGAATTCGTGCTCGGCATTGGCCTTTACCTTCTTTACAGGCGCAGTCCCGCGATCTTTCACGGGCGGGCGCTGCCGATATTCCTCATGTTCGTGGCGGCTATGGCGTTGCGCGCGCCGCTGCTCGAGATCCATTGGCTGGTGGCCAACGGCATTCCGGCGGTGCTGCTGGTCGCCGCCGTCCTGCCATGGGCGCCGGCCCCGACGCCAATCGTCCTGTTCATGGTTCTGCTGGGGAACGTGTCCTATTCGCTCTATCTCTCACATCCCTACGTGCTTCAACTCGCCGTCAAACTGATGCCGGACCACGCCGGGACCGCCACGCAGGTCCTGCTGGGCGGTGCCGCCTGCGTGCTTTCAGTTGCCCTGTCGATCGCGCTGTACTTTATGATCGAACGGCCGGCGCGGCTTGCCGCGCCTGTCCCGAAGCCCCAACGATAAGGCTCGCTGCCCCCTACCAGGGGGTCCTCTCGCCGGGCGCGGCCGGCTCGATCGCCAGCGCGTGCACGCCGGCCTTCAGTTCGTCGGCAAGCAACTGGTTGACGGCGCGGTGGCGGTCGATGCGGCTCATGCCGGCAAAATCCGGCGAGACGATGCGGACGCGGAAATGCGTCTCGCCGGTGCCGTCGAAGGTGGCGTGATGGCCGGACTCGACATGATGATGGCCGGCATGAAGGTGGCTTTCGTTGATGACGGCGAGCCTTTCCGGCGAAAATGCCGCCTTCAGCTTGTTTTCCATCGTCGACTGTATGGACATCGGGCCTTCCCTTCACCACATCTGCGGCACAGCCGCAAAATCTCAATTTTCGACCGCTTTTAAGCCGCGATTCAGCGGTTAGGGCGATCATCGGCGAAATGTCAATTCTTGTTTCGCACTAGCGAACAGCCCATAAATGGGTGAGATGAAAGCGTATCCCAAATATTTCGAGAAAATCCGCATCCGGCCGGAAAAGGACGCGGAACTCAAGTCGCGCGCCCCGATCTGCCAATGGGACGGTTGCAGCGAAGCCGGCACGCATCGCGCGCCGGTCGGACGCCTGAAGGAGGGCGAGTATTTCCGCTTCTGCTTCGAGCATGTGCGCGAATACAACAAGGGTTTCAACTATTTCTCGGGCGTGTCGGACAGCGAGATCGCCCGCTTCCAGAAGGAGGCGCTGACCGGCCATCGGCCGACCTGGCGCATGGGCGCCAATGGCGGCGGGATGCGTTCGGCGCCCGATTTCGCGCAGCAGCGTTCGGGGCGCGCCGGCTACTATAATCGCATGCGCGACCCCTTCAACCTGTTCGGCGGCGGAACGCGGGAGGTGCGCGAGCGCAAGGCAAAGCCGCTTGAGGCCAAGGCGCTGGAAACGCTTGGCCTTGATACAAAGGCGACTGGCAAGGATATCAAGGCGCGCTATAAGGAACTCGTCAAGCGCCACCATCCCGATGCGAATGGCGGCGACAGGGGTTCGGAAGACCGGTTCCGCGATGTGCTGCAGGCCTATCGCGTGCTCAAGCAAGCAGGATTGTGCTGAGCGGCCCTACGGTCCGTGTCGTTTTCCAACTTTCATACGGTTGGAAAAGGCTCTAAGACCGCCCCCGAACAAAATCGATTGCCGGCGAAACGCGGCGTTTCGCCCGTGGAGACGTTGATAGTGATGAACAAGGTCGATCGCGACATCGCCAACCTGCCCGACACGACGGTGTCGGTGAAGGAGAAATTCGGCTTCGATTCCAAGATGGTGGTTCCCGCCTATTCGGTCTCGACCGAGCATGTGCCCGACATCGACCCGGACTACCTCTTCGACAAGGCGACGACATTGGCGATCCTCGCCGGCTTCGCCTACAACCGCCGCGTCATGGTGTCGGGCTATCACGGCACCGGCAAGTCGACGCATATCGAGCAGGTCGCCGCGCGCCTCAACTGGCCCTGCGTGCGCGTCAACCTCGACAGCCATGTCAGCCGCATCGACCTCGTCGGCAAGGATGCCATCGTCGTCAAGGAAGGCCTGCAGATCACCGAATTCCGCGACGGCATCCTGCCCTGGGCCTATCAGCACAATGTGGCGCTCTGCTTCGACGAGTACGATGCCGGCCGCCCGGACGTGATGTTCGTCATCCAGCGCGTGCTGGAATCGTCGGGCCGCCTGACCCTGCTCGACCAGAGCCGGGTCATCCGCCCGCATCCGGCCTTCCGGCTGTTCGCCACCGCCAACACGGTCGGCCTCGGCGACACCACCGGCCTCTATCACGGCACGCAGCAGATCAACCAGGCGCAGATGGACCGCTGGTCGATCGTCACCACGCTCAACTACCTGCCGCATGACAACGAGGTCTCGATCGTGCTGGCCAAGGCCAAGCACTACCGCGACAGCAAGGGCAAGGAGATCGTCAACAAGATGGTGCGCGTCGCCGACATGACGCGCTCGGCCTTCATCAATGGCGACCTGTCTACCGTGATGAGCCCGCGCACCGTCATCACCTGGGCCGAGAACGCCGAGATCTTCGGCGACATCGGCATGGCGTTCCGGCTGACCTTCCTCAATAAATGCGACGAACTGGAGCGGTCTGTAGTCGCCGAATTCTACCAGCGCGCCTTCGGCGAGGATCTGCCGGAGAGCGCCGCCAACGTGGTGCTGGGGTAGCGCGTGCCGGAAGGCTTGGCCTTTCGGACCAAAACGCGCAGGGAATGATCGATGGCAGGTCCGGGCGACAACACGCGCAACAAGCCGAAGAACGGGTCTGAAGCCGACAGCTTCAAGCGCGCCGTCACCGTCTGCATGCGCGCGGTCGCCGGCGACAAGGACCTCGAGGTCGGCTTCGCCAAGGACCGGCCGGCGCTGGCCGGAAACCGCGCCCGCCTGCCCGAACTGCCGAAGAAGGCGTCCCGCTCCGACATCGCGATCACCCGCGGAATCGGCGATTCCATGGCGCTGAAGCGCGCCTGCCACGATCAGCGCATCCACACGAAGCTGGCGCCGGAAGGCAAGCTGGCGCGCGCCATCTACGACGCCGTCGAGCAGGCGCGGGTCGAGGCGATCGGCAGCCGCGCCATGCAAGGCGTGGCCGACAACATCGGCTCGATGCTGGAGGACAAATACGCCAAGGCAAACCTCGTCGACGTCAGGGATAAGGCCGATGCGCCACTCGAGGAGGCGGTGGCGCTGATGGTGCGCGAGAAGCTCACCGGCCGTGCCGTGCCGAGGAGCGGCGAGCGGCTGGTCGATCTGTGGCGCCCCTGGGTCGAGGAGAAGGCGAGCGCCGATCTCGACGGCTTGTCGTCCAAGCTCGATGATCAACAGGCTTTCGCCCGGATCGTGCGCGACATGCTCGTCTCCATGGAAATGGCCGAGGAGCTCGGCGACGACCAGGAGACCGAGGACACGGAAGACAACGAGGAGAACGAGCAGCAGGGCGAGGAGCAGAGCGAGGAGGGCGGCGAGGACGATTCCGGCTCCGAGCAGTCGCAGTCGGAGGATGCCGAGGCCTCCGCCGACGAGGAGGACTCTGCCGAGACGGAGGCGACCGACGCCACATCCGACGACCTCTCCGACGAGGACGATTCCGACGCCGAGACGCCGGGTGAGGCACGCCGCAACGACAATCCGTTCCTCAACCTGCCGAAGGAAATCGACTACAAGGTCTTCACCACCGCCTTCGACGAGACGGTCGGCGCAGAGGACCTTTGCGAGGAAGAGGAGCTCGACCGGCTGCGCGCCTTCCTCGACAAGCAGCTCGCCAATCTCTCGGGCGTCGTCGGCCGGCTCGCCAACCGGCTGCAGCGCCGCCTGATGGCGCAGCAGAACCGCTCCTGGGATTTCGACCTGGAGGAAGGCTATCTCGATCCGGCGCGGCTGGTGCGCGTCGTCATCGATCCGATGCAGCCGCTGTCCTTCAAGCAGGAGCGCGACACCAAGTTCCGCGACACGGTGGTGTCGCTGGTGCTCGACAATTCGGGCTCGATGCGCGGCCGGCCGATCACGGTGGCCGCGACCTGCGCCGACATCCTGGCGCGCACGCTGGAGCGCTGCGGCGTTTCGGTGGAAATCCTCGGCTTCACCACCCGCGCCTGGAAAGGCGGGCAGGCGCGCGAGAAATGGCTGAAGGACGGCAAGCCGCCGAATCCGGGCCGGCTCAACGACCTGCGCCACATCATCTACAAGTCTGCCGACCATCCGTGGCGGCGCGCGCGCCGCAATCTCGGCCTGATGATGCGCGAGGGCCTGCTCAAGGAGAACATCGACGGCGAGGCGCTGCTTTGGGCGCACAACCGGCTGATCGGAAGGCCGGAGCAGCGCAAGATCCTGATGATGATCTCGGACGGCGCGCCGGTCGACGATTCCACTCTGTCGGTCAATCCCGGCAACTACCTGGAGCGCCACCTGCGCGCGGTGATCGATCTCATCGAGACGCGCTCGCCGGTCGAATTGCTCGCCATCGGTATCGGCCACGACGTGACCCGCTACTATCGCCGCGCCGTCACCATCGTCGACGCCGAGGAGCTGGCGGGCGCCATGACCGAGCAATTGGCCTCGCTGTTCGACGAGGAGAGCGCGCGAGACGTGCGGCGCGGCGGCTTGCGGCGCGCCGGATGACCTTTTCGGGGGGCGGGATCCGGCGGACGGTCTTCGCTTGCGTGCTGGCCTGTGCCGTGGCTTCGCCGGCATTCGCCGAGGCGCGCGCCCCGGTCGAGGCGATCGAGGTTTCGGCGCGGCCGATCACTGAGTTTCAAGTCGGTCATGACCAAAAGCTCTTCGGGCCGCTGGAATTCGTCGGCGGGCTGGAGATGACCGCATCCTCCCGCGATTTCGGCGCGCTGTCGGCCTTTCGCTTTCTCAAGCCCGGCGGCGATTTCATCGGCGTCGCCGACACCGGTTTCTGGTTTTTCGGCACCATCACGCACGATGCCGACAAGCGTCCCTCGGGCGTGGCGAATTTCCGCATGCAGCAGATGGTCGACGCTTCGGGCCGGCCGATCAAGGAGAAGTGGGAGGTCGATGCGGAAGGCCTCGCGGTCAAGGACGGCATCGCCACCGTCGGTTTCGAGCGCGAGCAGCGCGTCGTCCAGTTCAAGATCGATTCGGACAATATAAAGGCGCCCTTCAAGACGCTCGACTATCTGGTGCCGGCCCGGGAGCTGCGCCAGAACCGCGGCTTCGAGACGGTCACTCATGCCAATCCCCATGGCCAGCACGAGGGCGGCCTGGTCGTGGTCTCGGAAAAGAGCCTCGACAAGGCTGGCAACATCTATGCCGCCATCATCGAAGGGCCGAGGAAGGGCGTCTTCACCGTCAAGCGCAACGGCGATTTCGACATCACCGACGGCGCCTTCCTGCCGGACGGCGACCTGCTTCTGCTCGAACGCAGCTTCTCGATGGCGCGCGGGGTGAAGATGCGGCTGCGGCGCATCTACGGCGAGAGCATCGAGAAGGGCGCGGTCGCCGACGGTCCGGTGCTGATGGAAGCCGATATGGGCTACCAGATCGACAATATGGAAGGACTGGACGTCTGGACCCGCGACGACGGCGCGCTGATGGTGTCGCTGGTGTCGGACGACAACCACTCGATCCTGCAGCGGAACCTTTATCTGGAATTCATCCTGCATCAGGACTGAGCAGGATATTTGCGATCCTCAGCGGACCTTGTAGATCTCGACCGGCTTGTTCGCCGTCGAGCTCACCAATTCCAGCCAGTCGGGCGCGTCTCGCTTCAGCAACCGCGCGGCCAGGCCTGTGGGAGCTTCGGCGCCGAGCGACATCTCTTCCGAATTGCCGCGGCATATGGCGACCAGCCCGACATGTTCGCGCTCGACGATGGCGCGGGCGGCGTCCGGCGTTCCCATGAAGGCGTCGAGCATGGCGAGGTTGCCGCCGACATTGCGATGGTAGGGGCCGGCCAACGCCCTGTGGCCGGTAAACATCACTATTGCCGAGCCGAGATTGGAAGATGCAAGCACCGTCGTCGCCGAAATGGCGGCCAGCTCGCTGAAGTCTGAGGCCTTGCTGCAGGTCAGCGCATAATCCGCATCGGAATTGATCTCTCCGGGCGCCTTGTGGACCACGGACTGTGCCGCCACCGCCACGCCGGCCCAGGTCGTGTTGAGCGACACCAGCCATGCCGCCGCGATGCGGGAGGAGACGCGCCATGACTGGGCGGCGCTCGCCTGCAGGCGAATCCCGGCGACCCAGGTCGAGAGCGGCAGCACCGCGAAGGCGACCGAGAAGGTCGAGCCGCGCACCTGCCAGAGGCTGACGACGAAAGCGGCGACCAGCAGCACGGCGGCAAGGGCTTCCTCGCGACGCAGGCGGCGGCTGGGCAGCTGAAGACCGATCAACAGGATAGCGATGAAGGGCGTCACATAGCGCGCCGCCATCAACTTCGGCTGATTCACGGCGACGCTGAGGAAGGGCTGCGCCTCGACGACGTCGTTCAGCCAATAGGTGCGAACGCGCTCGTCGATGCCGGCATAGGGCGCTGCCAGGCATTGCGGGAAGAACAGGATCGCGACGGCCGCGACCGCCACGGCCAATGCGGACATCGAGACGAGCCGCGCCTTGGCCGTCGATTGCCCGGGCAGGCCGGCAATCGCCGCCAGGCCCAAGCCGGACAGCGCCGCGATGACGAACTGAAAGGCCGAGAAGGCGTCGCACTGGGCTACGCCCCAGGCCGCCGGCGATATGGTGGCGACAAGGACCAACGAGGCTGTTGCGGCAAATCCGATGCCGAAGCCGCGCGCGGTCAGGCGCTCCTTTTCATCGAGGATGAAAAGCACGGCGGCACAGGCGCCAAGTGCGGCCACATAAGGAGCGGTCTCCATGCCGACGGCCAGCGTGAGGCCCGCGCACAGGCCGGACAGAAGGGCTGCGGGCCGCCAGAAGGGAGCCTCCATCAGAAGCCAGAGACTGGCCGCCGTCAAAAGGAGCTGGACATTGTGATGGTCGAGCGTGCCGGGGCTGAAAACGCCGAGAAAGAACAGCGCCGCGGTCGACAGCACCAGCGACGGCATCGCCACGTCCGCTCCGGCAAAACGCCGCGAGGCGCGCAAGGTGACGAATATGGTGAGCCCACAAAGAGAGAGCGGCCAGATGATCTGCGCGGCTCTTTCAGCGGCGGCGGCGCCGGCGCCCAGCGCGTGGAAGGCCAGGATGATCAGCGCGATCGGCGTGTCGACCAGCCGCGACCAGTGCATGACGAAGCCGCCGGTCAGGCCCATCCTATATTGGTGAAGATCGAACCAGCCCTGGCCAGCCAGCAGGTCGCGAACCTCGACCAGCCTCAGCATGCTGTCGTTGTCGGCGCCAAGGTCCGCGATCGTCGGGAAGCCGGAGACCGCATTGATCGCCAGCACGAGCAGCGTCGCGCAGAGCGCAAGCAGGAGATCATGTTTCCAACCGGTGCCCTGGATGGTCATGTGGTGGCGATATCCTGGATCGTTTTCGCGATCCTGCACCAATGGCCGTAACAAAGCGTAAAGTCGCCACAGTATTTTCAACCAGTTGGACCGTCAGGCGATGGCGGGCTGACCCAGGGGGGCGGTGGGCAGCCTGCAGAGGTCAGCGCCCGTTGGTTGCGATCCAGATGACATGGCGGGCGCCGCGCTTGCCGCGGGCGCGCGTGTTGATTTCCTCGACCACGAAACCTGCCTGTTTCAGGCGCCGCGTGAAGCCGCTGTCCGGTCCCTGTGACCAGACGGCCAACACGCCGCCGGGTTTCAATGCGGCACGCGCGGCTGCGAGGCCGGCCGTGCCGTAGAGCGCGTCATTGCCCTTGTAGACGATGCCTTCCGGGCCATTGTCGACGTCGAGCAGGATGGCGTCCCAAGCGCCCGCTTGCGCCTTTATCAGTTGACCGACATCAGCCTCGCGAATGGTGACTCGGGGGTCGTCGAGGCAACCGCCGAAGATCTCGGCCATCGGGCCGCGCGCCCAGGCGACGACTTCGGGGACCAACTCGGCGACGGTGACGGAAGCGTCTCCATCAAGCGCGGCCAGAGCGGCGCGCAGCGTGAAGCCCATGCCGAGCCCGCCGATCAGGGTTCTCGGCTGCTTGCGGCCAGCGATCCGCTCGCAGGAAAGCCTGGCCAGTGCCTCCTCGGAGCCGCTGAGGCGGCTGTTCATCAGCTCATTGGTGCCCAGCATGATCGAGAATTCAGCGCCGCGCCGCTTTAAGCGAAGTTCCTGAGCGCGGTCGGGCGTGCGGGCTGTATCAAGCTGAGTCCAGGGAATCACGAGCGAACTCTTTGTCTGACCATGATCTTTTCCGCAAACCGGATTCCACTTTGCGGGATCATGGTTTAGACCGCGACTGCCGGCTGGCTCCAGCGGGTGGCAAGCAGCCGGTAGGGGATCAGCGCCACCACCGCGATGATCAGCTTGACCGAGAGATCGCCCAACGCCCAGGACACCCAGCGCATCGTCTCGACAGGCAGCACGCCCATCAGCGGCGCCGTCTCCAGCGCGAAGCTGTCGTTCGGTCCGGCAAAGGCGAAGGCTGCGGAGAAGGCGACGCCGAAGAACACGACGGTGTCGAAGATGGAGCCGACCAGCGTGCCGACGATCGGCGCGCGCCACCAGCTTTGCCGGCGCAGCCGGTTGAACACAGTCACGTCGAGCAGTTGCGCGGTGAGGAAGGCGGCGCCGGAAGCAGCGGCGATGCGCACCAGCCGGTCGGCGGCAGTCTCGAATTCGATCAGGCCGTGGCGGAACAGGAAGGGCGGAACCAGGATCGAGCAGATCACCGCCGTCATGAAGCCGACGAACACCACCTTGCGCGCCACGGCCGGACCGTAGCGGCGATTGGCAAGGTCGGTGACCAGGAAGGAGAAGGGATAGGTGAAGGCGCCCCAAGTGAGCAGGTCGGCCAGCGACAGGCCGCCGATCTGACCCTGCATCGGGAACTGGACGAGGATGTTCGACGCCACGACGACAAGCGCCATGGCGGCCACGAAAGGCAAATACCGCGAAAGGAAGTTCATTTTTTTATCCTGGGTAATGGAACCAGCGGAATGTCATGCCGGATCTGCACGCCACTCCTCGGAAGGCGGTGCGTCCCCGCCTGAAGCGGTCTTAGGCGGCCGGCTGCTCAGCGAGCTTCTTGGCGATCTGCTTCTTGAGCAGGCGGGCGCGCTGCGACAGCTCCTTGGCGTCGGCCTTGGCCAGGAAGGCGTCGAGGCCGCCGCGATGCTCGACCGAACGCAGCGCGTTGGCCGAAATGCGCAGGCGCACGTTCTGGTTCAACACTTCGGAAATCAGCGTCACATTGACCAGGTTCGGCAGGAAGCGGCGCTTGGTCTTGTTGTTGGCATGGCTCACATTGTTGCCGGTCTGGACTGCCTTGGCAGTGAGCTCGCAGGTACGGGACATCTTGTCTAACCTTCAGTTCTAAACCTGCCAAACCATTCTGCCCGCGCCAGGCGGCGCGCGGTCTCGATCAGGCGGCCTTTGGAAAAGTTGGCGTTCCATAGTTGCATTTCGCCACTACGTCAAGCGCCGCCACCTGCGCAACGACCGAGCGCGCTCCATATAAAGGTCGGATTTCGCCCTATAAGCCCTTCGCGAAGGGATCGCCAGGCCGGAACCATTGCGTTCCGGCCCGTATCGAGGATTCGCCACCCGCCATGCTTCGCCCATCCCATGCCCTTGCCACCCTGCTCGCCGTCACTGTCCCGACAACGGGTTTTGCAGCAGCCTCGCCGCAGTCCTTCAAGGGCGAATATACAGTGTCTTTCCTTGGCCTTTCGGTCGCCAAGGCGACGTTTTCGAGCCGATACGAAGGCGATACCTACGCGATCAACGGCACCGTCTCCGCCGCCGGCCTTGCCAAGCTGTTCGACGACACGAAGGGCACGATCTCGTCGAAAGGCACGATTTCCGGCCAGCAGATGCGGCCGCAGGTCTTCCGGGCCGACTACACCTCCGGCAAGAAGGCCTCGACGGTGGACATACGCTTCGCCAATGGCGGCGTCGCCTCGACCGAGGTCGTTCCGGTGCCCAAGAAGCGTGACCCCAAGAGCTGGGTGCCGGTCGGCGACGGCGACTTGAAATCGGTGCTCGATCCGATGGCGGCGACCGTGATCCACGCCGACAGCCTGGACAAGGTCTGCGGGCGGACCGTCAAGTTCTATGATGGCGAGATGCGCGCCAACCTTACCCTGACCTATGCCTCGAAAGGCTCGATCTCGGTGCCCGGCTACAAGGGCGACACCGTCACCTGCAAGATGGGCTTCGAGCCGGTCGCGGGCTATCGCAAGGGGCGCAAGGCGCTTGAATTCCTCAAGAACAAGAGCCGCATGACGGTGACATTTGCGCCGCTTGGCCAATCCGGCGTATATGCGCCGATCCGCGCCACGGTCGGGACACAGATCGGTCCGCTGACCATAAGCGCGAGACGGTTCGAAGCAGTCGAGTAGTTAGGCGCCGCGGCGCGCCGCCGGGGACAGGTATGGGGCGCGCAACACTGATCGGCTTCTCGGCGGTCGCCATGTGGGCGCTGCTCGCACTGCTCACCGACGCCTCGGGGCAGGTGCCGCCATTCCTGCTGTCGGCAATCACCTTCGCCATCGGCACCTGCGTCGGGCTCGCCGCCAGGCTGGTGATGCCTTCTCCCGACAAGAGCCGGAAGGTACCGCCGCAGGTGTGGCTGATCGGAATTGCCGGCCTGTTCGGCTACCATTTCTTCTACTTCACCGCGCTGCGCAACGCGCCGGCCGTCGAGGCAAGCCTGATCGCCTATCTGTGGCCGCTCTTGATCGTGCTCGGCTCGGCGCTGATGCCTGGCGAGCGGCTTGCCTGGAACCATGTCGTCGGCGCGCTGCTCGGGCTCGCCGGCACTTTCCTCATCGTCACCAAGGGCGGTGGGCTCGCCTTCGACGCGCGTTACGCCTTCGGCTATACGATGGCGGTCGTCTGCGCGCTTTTGTGGTCGTCCTATTCGCTCTTGTCGCGGCGCTTCCCGTCGGTGCCGACCTCGATCGTCACATGGTTCTGTGCGGCGACGTCGGTGCTTTCGCTCGCCTGCCACTTGCTGCTCGAAAAAACCGTGCTGCCCGACGGCCCGGGCCAGTGGCTGGCGGTCGTCGGGCTCGGCCTGATGCCGGTGAGGGCCGCCTTCTATGCCTGGGACATCGGCGTCAAGCGCGGCAATATCCAGGTGCTGGGGGCGGCAAGCTATGCCGCGCCGCTGTTGTCGACGCTGGTGCTGATCGCAGCCGGCGTGGCCGAGCCGTCGCCGCGTATCCTCGCGGCCTGCGTGCTCATCACCGGCGGAGCAGCACTCGCGGCCAAGTCGCTGTTGCTGCGCAGGCCCGTGACCGGCGGGGCGGGCGCGTGATGCCGTTTCCAGGCGGCATCGACGCCAACCCGAACGCGACGCTTTTATTTTCGATCGCAGCTGCTGCGATCTACGCCTTTGCGCTCGAATTGTCGCCCCGCATCGCCCGTTCCGCCGCGAAGACGCTGGCCGTCGCCTTGCTGGCGGCGCTCGCCGTCATGCAGGGCGGTCCGCTGCTGCTCGTCGCGGCGCTGGCGCTGAGCGCCGTCGGCGATGCGTTCCTCTCGCAGCACGGCGAGAAGGCCTTCCTCGGCGGGCTGGCGAGCTTTCTTGCCGCGCATATCGCCTATGTCGCCCTGTTCCTCGAGGCAGGCGGCGGGATCGGGCTGCTCGCCGCAGAATCCTGGCGTGGTGCGATGGCGCTGGCGATGGCGGCGTTCGTCATCGTGATGCTCGCCGCGTTGTGGCGCCGCGTCGGCCCGTCCCTGCGTATCCCGATCGCCGTCTATGTCGCGGCGATCCTCGCCATGGGCATCTCGGCGCTCACCACGGGCTATCCCTGGGTTATCGCCGGCGCAGTGCTGTTCATGGCCTCGGACGGGTTGCTGGCAGCGGAGCGTTTCCTGCTAGCGGCGATCTCGCCGCACCGCGTCTGGATGCGCTACGCGGTCTGGGTGCTTTACTACGCTGCCCAACTCGCCACTACGCTCGGTTTCCTGCTGAGTTAAGCGGTTTTCGGCTGCCAGCCCGGCTCTGCCAATTCGAAGGCGGCGAAGTCGAAGCCCGGCGCCACCGTGCAGCCGACCAGCGTCCATTCGCCGAGGCTGCGCGCCGACTGCCACCAGCCGGCGGGAACGGCGATCTGCGGCCGCTCGCCTGCGCCAAGGGCCGCGCCCAGCACCTGTTCGATGACGGTGCCGGAACCTTCCTCATGCATGGCGAGCGCCAGCGGCGCGCCGGCATAGAAGTGCCAGACCTCCGCGGCATCCTTCACCCGGTGCCAGGCCGAAAGCTGGCCCTGCTCCAAAAGGAAATAGATCGCGGTCGAATGGCCGCGCGCGCCTCCCGAGCCGTCGCGAAAAGTCTCGGCATACCAGCCGCCCTCGGGATGGGACTGGAGACCCAGCGTTGCGATGATTTCAGCGGCGCTGGTCATGCAAATAGGCTCAGAAATTGTCCTTGCGTTTGCGGATTTCGGCAAACACCTCGACGTCGCTCGCCCGCTCCATGCCGAGATGCTTGCGAATCGCCGGGTCGTGCCAGCGCAGGAACGGATTGGTCGACAATTCCTCGCCGATCGTCGTCGGCAGGGTCGGCTTGTTGTCGGCGCGCAGCGCCTCGATTATTGCCGCGCGCTCCTTCAAGGCTGAATTCGTGGGATCGACGGTCAGCGCGAAGCGCGCGTTGGCCAAAGTGTATTCGTGGCCGCAATAGATGACGGTCTCGGCCGGAAGGGCGGCAAGCTTCTTCAGCGAGTCGTGCATCACCGGCGGCTTGCATTCGAACAGCCGGCCGCAGCCCAGCGCAAACAGCGTGTCGGCGGTGAAGGCCACTTTCGAGGCCGGCAGATGGTAGGAAACATGGCCGGCGGTGTGGCCGGGCGTCTCGATGACGTCGATCCTTTCCTCGCCGAGGCGGATGACGGAGCCTTGCCTGACCGTCTCGTCGATGCCGGGGATCTTCGCCTTTTCCGCTTCCGGCCCGACGATGGTGAGCTTGAAGCGCTCTTTCAGGGCCAGGTTGGCCTCGACATGGTCGCCATGGTGATGCGTGGTCAGGATCATCGTCGGCGTCCAGCCGGTGCGCTTGATGGCGGCCAGGATCGGGGCTTCCTCCGGTGCGTCGATGATCGCCGTTTGCCCGCTTTCGGGGTCGTGCACCAGCACGCCGAAATTGTCGGTGCGGCACATGAACTGTTCGACTTCGACCGGCATCCCATCGCTCTCCGCTAGAGCGCCGTGCATCCAGGTGGACGCACAAAAGGACGCTCCAATACTTGGTATCTGCCGCATCGTGCTTCCCGAAATCGAAACCGATTGCGGGCCGATGCAGGAGTTGCCGCAGACATAGGGCGGCCGGCGGCCGATGTCATCGGCCTTTGTTGAACTCGGCATTTATCGCGGCTACCGTCGCCCGCATGCATTCGGACATCGTCGACCTCCGCTCCTTCTATTCGACCACGCTCGGCCGTCTGGCCGAGCGCGCGATCACCATGGCGCTCTCATCGATATGGGCAAGCGTTCCCAACGAGCGTCTGGTCGGCCTCGGCTACACGCTGCCCTGGCTGGAGCGCTTCGGCACCGATGCCGAACGCGTCTT
The DNA here is from genome assembly GCF_033977165.1 of Mesorhizobium captivum. NCBI lineage: Bacteria > Pseudomonadati > Pseudomonadota > Alphaproteobacteria > Hyphomicrobiales > Phyllobacteriaceae > Mesorhizobium > Mesorhizobium captivum. The sequence goes on along the minus strand of NZ_JAVIJB010000011.1, from coordinate 98,549 downwards.
CGCCTTCATGCCGGCGACGCAAGGGGCGGTGGTCTGGCCGGCGACGGGACCGACGGCGACGGCGCTCGTCTTCGACGAGGAGCTGCCGCTGGTCGATTCCTGCATCGACCGCATGCTGCTCGTGCACTCGCTCGAACATGTCGAAAATCCGCGCGAGACGCTGAACGAGATCTGGCGCGTGCTGTCGCCGGCGGGCAGAGTCGTCATCGTCGTGCCCAACCGGCGCGGCGTTTGGGCGCGCTTCGAGCATACGCCCTTCGGCAATGGCCGGCCGTTCTCGCGCGGCCAGCTCACCGAATTGCTGCGCGAGGCGAATTTCACGCCCGCCGCATGGTCCGACGCGCTGTTCTTCCCGCCATCGCCGCGGCGTTTCATGATGCAGTTCCACAATGTGCTGGAGCGCGCCGGCCGGCGCTTTTGGCCGATCTTTTCCGGCGTCATCGTCGTCGAGGCGCAGAAGCGGCTCTACCAGGGCGTGCCTGTCGCGCAGCGCGCCTCGCGCCGCGTCTTCGTGCCGGTGTTCTCGCCGCAGGGCGCGACGCGGCTTGGGCGAAAGACGACCGAGGCAATGTCCCGGACCAGGCAGATGACGCGTTCGTGATCGGGATCAAGCCTTGCGTCGCACGGCAATCGTTGCCCTATCTCTGGGACGGGGACACGGCGCGGCATCGGCGTCGATGACCATTCCCGAAAGCAGGGATTTTGCACATGGACTACCAAACGGCTGACAAGCTCGGAGCCGAACAGACTGTCTCGGTCGAGGCCAGCAGCCTGCGTGACCAACTGACGACAATCAGGCAGGCGCTGAAGACGTCTCCGGTTCGCAGGCAGCTTTCGTGGGTATCGATCGGCATTGTCGGCGTCATCGTCGCGACATCGGTCGGGCAGGTCCTGCTCAATCGCTGGAACCAGCCTTTCTACGATGCCCTGGCGCGGCGCGACTTGCCGGGTTTCCTGCACCAGCTGATGGTTTTTGCCGTAATCGCCGGTAGCCTCCTGGTGCTCAACGTCGGCCAGACCTGGCTCAACCAGATGATCCGGCTGAGGCTGCGCGAGACGCTGACGCTGGACCTCATCGATGAATGGATGCGGCCGGCGCGCGCCTTCCGGCTCACCCACGCGGGAGCCATCGGCGTCAACCCCGACCAACGCATGCAGCAGGATGCCGGCCATTTGTCGGATCTGTCGACCGATCTCAGCGTGGGCCTCTTGCAGTCCTTCATCCTTCTTGTGTCCTTTATCGGCGTGCTGTGGGAGCTCTCTTCCGGCTTCGTCTTCCATGTCGGTGGCCATGCCCTGGCCATACCCGGCTACATGGTCTGGGCGGCGATCCTCTATGCCGGCATCGCCTCGTGGCTGAGCTGGCTGGTGGGCCGGCCGCTGATCCGCTTCAACAGCGATCGCTATACGCGGGAGGCGGAACTGCGCTCCTCCATGGTCCGCATCAACGAGAACATCGACGCCATCGCGCTTGCCCATGGCGAGGCCGACGCCAGTCGGCGGCTCGATGTCGACCTCGGCAGCGTGCTTGGCGCCATGCGGCGCATCTACGGCGCCCAGATCAACCTGTCCTGGGTCACCGACGCCTATGGCTGGATCACCGTGGTCGCGCCGATCCTCGTCGCGGCGCCGGTCTATTTCGCCGGCGACATCAGCTTCGGTGGATTGATGATGGCGGTCGGCGCCTTCAACCAGGTGAATTCCTCGCTGCGCTGGTTCATCAACAACATCGGCGCCATCGCCGATTGGCGGGCAACACTGATGCGAGTCGCCGACTTCCGCATTGCACTCGGCGAAACGGACATCCTGCACGCCAAGGAAAAGCGCATCGAGTTCGGCGAGAACGCAAACGGCAGGCTGACATTCGACAAGCTCGAAGTCGCGTCGCCCGACGGCTGCACCAAGCTTGCCGAGACGAGCGTCGACATCCAGGCCGGCGAGCGCGTCATGATCACCGGCGATCCGCGCGCCGGCAAGACGCTGTTCTTCCGCGCCATTGCCGGCCTCTGGCCATGGGGAAGCGGCCGCATCGGCATGCCGGCCGGGGAGACGCCATTCTTCGTGCCGCGTACGCCCTATTTTCCGCTCGGCACGCTGCGCGACGCGCTCAACCATGCCGAAGGCGCCGGGATAGACGACGCCGAGATTTCAGCGGTGCTGAACGAAGTCGGTCTGGAGCGCCTGTCATCCCAACTCGACCGCTCGGCGCGCTGGGAGCATGAGCTGGCCGACGACGAGCAGCGGCTGCTCGCCTTTGCCCGGCTTGCGCTGAGGAAGCCGAAATGGGTGATCATCGACGAAGCGCTGGATACGTTCGACGGCGCCACGTTGCGGCGCGTGCTGGCTATGCTGCAGGCGAGACTGCCGAACGCCGCGATCCTGAATATCGGGCGCGGCCTGCACAACAACCAGTTCTTCCCGCGCGCGCTTACCATCGTCAAGGACAGCGGCGGATCGGCGCTCAAGCCGGCTCGTCTGCGCGCCGGGGCGATCGAACCGCCACCGGCCGCGCCGAGAGCCAAGAAATAGCTTTATTTCGCCGCGATCGCCATTTCGCCGCGATCGCCGGGAAGAATCCCGGCCTAAAGCGCGTCGCGCTGAAACGGATTCAGGCGACGCGCTTTAAGTCTTTGTTTTGATGCATGTCGTTCTCCCAAAACCGCTGCGCACTTTTGGGCGACATGCATCAGTCGGAGCCTGCCATGCTCAAGCTGCTAAGCGTGCTTGCCTGCCTTGCCTGCGCCGAGGCGGCGCCAATGCCTGCAATCGGCGGCGATACGCCCGTCGATGTCGAGCTCGTGCTGGCTGTCGACATCTCGCAGTCGATGGACGAAGGGGAGTTCGCCCTGCAGCGCGCCGGCTATGTCGAGGCGCTGCGCCATCCCGACTTCATCGGCGCGGCGCGCTCGGGCCCGAAGGGCCGCATCGCGCTCGCCTATTTCGAATGGGCGGGCGTCGTGCGCGACGATGGCGTGATCGCCTGGCAGGTCATCGACGGCGCAGACAGCGCCAACGCCTTTGCCGACAAGATCGCGGGCCGTCCGTTCCGGAGCTTTCGCGGCACCTCGATTTCCGGCGCTCTCGGCTTCGGCGCCGGGCTTTTGGAGAAAAATGGCTTTTCGGCGCCGCGCCGGGTCATCGACATATCGGGAGACGGGCCCAACAATGCCGGGCTGCCTGTCGCCCTGACCCGTGACGCCGCCCTGGCCAGTGGCATAATCATCAACGGCTTGCCGATCCTGATCAGCCCTTCGCCGAGCGTCAGCCGTCTCGATCGCTACTATGCCGATTGCGTCACCGGCGGCCCCGGCTCGTTCGTGCTGCCGATCTATGCGGCGTCCGAATTCTCGACCGCGATCCGCCGCAAGCTGATCCAGGAGGTGAGCGGTGTCGGTGATGCCACAAAGATCCGCGTCGATGCGGAGGCACCGACCGACTGCCTGCTCGGCGAGCGGCTGCGGCAGCGGTTTTCCGATCCGTATTTTCCGGAGCTGGATCGGTGAGGCACCACTTGGTGCGCCTTCAGGCCGCCCGGGCGCCATATTTGGCGCGGAATTCGTCATAGCAATCGCGACGCCAGCGGCGGCCGACAACATAGCCGCGCAGCAGTTGCGGCAGCGAATAGCCGAGGGCTTTGGACGACCGGTTGGCCAGATAGCCCGAGAAAGCCTGAGGCAGCCGGCCTTTCAGGGTATCGGCGATGATCTGGCGCGCGATCATATAGGGCGGCACGTCGGGATAACGGTCGGCGATATAAGGGTGCTTGCCGATCAGGTTGGCATAGGCCTCGACATAGCCGTCGCGGCGGCCGGAGATCGAGTTCTCCGAATTGTATTTCTTCCAGTCGATATCCTCGGACAGCAGGGCACCGCCGCGGCGGGCGAAGCGAAGCAGTATCTCGCGATCCTGCATGCGCGTGATGTCGCTGTCATAGCCGCCGATCGCCATCAGCGACTCGTGGCGGGCCGTGATCGCCGAGCCGGCGATGAAGATCGTCTGCGAGACCAGGGCGCGCTGCAGCGTGCTCTTGTCGAGAAAGGCCTGGCGATTGATGCATTTGGTGCTGCGGCTGCCCTTCACCGAGACGAAGGAACTGATCAGCACTTCCAGCGAGGGGTCCTTGCCAAAGTGCGCCAGCGTCCGCTCCAGCCGGTCCGGCAGATAGACATCGTCCGAATCAAGGAAGGTCACGATCGGCGCCCGCGCGCGCTCGATGCCCGCGTTGCGCGCGGCATTGGCGCCGCGCCATTTCGCCCCGACATAGATCAGTCTGGGGTCGCGAATTTCGGCGAGCGCAGCGGCCGTCCCATCGGTCGAGCCATCGTCGACCACGATGTGCTCGAAGCGCGTAAGTGTCTGGGCAAGAACGCTTTCCACGGCGCGCACGACCTGGCTGCGCCGGTTGTGCGTCGGCGTGATCACGGTGATCAGCGGAGCTGTGTCGGAAGCAGCCGGCATCTAACTTTCGTTGTGGAGCGGATACGCGATGATCATATGGATCTCGTACCTGCCCTTCCGTGTCCGCCCCCGGATGAACAAAACGCTACAGAAAAGAAGCGTCTATGTCACCTGAAGCGTCGCGTCAGGATCAAGTTCGGTGCATATTTCTTCAAAGCCATGCGGTTTGAAAGCAACACTTTGCGGGCGACTTGTCCTCAACTGTGGCCCACATAGTCCGGCACGATCTCGATCTCGTCGCGAACGAGACCGGCTGCGAGGCTGAAATGGCCGAAAAATGCCAGCGTGTAGAAGGCCAGGCCGACCGCCAGTGAAAACGGAATCTGCCAGATCGGCATGCCTGTTTGCGGCGCATGACCGATCACGCGTCGTGTCGTGCGCCACGACATCGTCCCCCAGCGTGTGAACGATTTGAGGATACGCTGGGCGCGGGTGGGGGAATGGAGCTCGACGAATTTACGGTCGGCATCCCTGCCGGTCACCAGCGCGCGCCAATAGAAGAACCGCCAGCCGCGCGGCGAGTAGTGATAGACGCGCGCATCGACATTGACGATCTCATGGCCCTCGCGCCAAAGCTGGTGCATCAGCAGCGTGCAGGAAACCTTGAAGCCGTTGTGTGCCGGGAACGGATGGCTGGCGATCCAGTCGCGTTGGAAGGCAATGTTGTTGGCATTGATCGCACGTTTCGAGGCGAACCTTTCGTCCCCCCGGGCCATCGGGAAGAACCAGATCAAAGCAAAGGTTCGCGAGAAAAAATCGTCGTAGGAAAGATAGGTATGCCCGTTTACGCAGAGGGTTTCCGGGTGTTGGAAGGGCTTCAGCAGAGTTGAGAGCCAATCCCGCTCGGGGACTGTGTCGGAATCCAAGAAAACGACGATGTTTCCTTCGGTCAAGGGCACGCCATTGTTCTTGAGGTCGTAATACCGACCGCCGGAGCAGGCCGCGAATGTCAGTTCGGCAACCTGCGTCAATTGAGGTGCTTCAGTTTCGATGCTCGCTTGCAGCAAATCGGCGTCCGAATCGGGTCCGCCATGCGACACGACAACCTTCGGCCTTGCGAAACCAGTTGCGGAAACCGCAGCAATTTCACGCGCCAGGGCCTTCAGGCCCACGCCGATCTCGTCCCAGTCAATGGATTTGGCGTTCTCCATCTCCACGACGATCGAATAGGTTGGATGTTCAGCCATAGAGTTAATCACCACCAGCTTGTCGGGATAGTCGCTATAGCCCTGAGCGTATGCTGTCAAACGATCAAAGGCGCCATTCTATTTGCGAGTTTCCGCTTCGATTGGCGGTTCACCGATCGCTAGTTCTTCAAGAAGCCACGGATATAGTTTTTTCCGTGCCGGAAGCTCGACGAGTCGGTATATTCAGACAGGAAACGCTTTCTCCATTCGTCGTTGATCGCGTCGCGCTGGATTTCGAGGCCCGACTCGAGGTTCGTTCCCCAGACGGGCTCTACACCCACCAGTTGCGCGACCTTCTTGAGGTTTCCAACCGGATCTTGCTGAATTTGCTCATAGGTCAAGGCAAGAAAAGGCAGTCCGTTTTTCGCGAACCAAGCATCCCAAGCCAAATTCTCCATCAAAATCTTCTCAAGCGACTCGGCAATCGCTCCGCTGTTGTAGCGTGGCGGTGCATGGCTGACTTCAGTGGAGCGGAATCTGCGGGTTTGCCGCGCGCGTGCCCATGAGATCGCCTGGCCCAGCAGATCGCTACGCGTCAAGCGCACGTAGCGCGGGTTCGGAAGACTGGCCGGCAGGTTCACCTTCTTGGCCACTTGAGCGAACTGGCTCGCGAAGAGCTTGATCGCGTAGACTCCGGAAGGGGACCGTCCCTCTGTCAACGCACGAAGAAGCTGGGCGCTCGGTTCGCGCGGGTAGCCGGGCAGTTCAAGCAGCCGGCGACCGCCAAACCATTCCAGTGGATTGCCCAACCCGGCCGAAGCCATCAGTCCCGCAAGATGATTGCTGCCGCTGCGCGGCGATGTGCAGACGAGAATTCCCACTCGTATCTCCGACAGAATGTCCGGAGGGATTTTAACCGCCGGCGGCCGCCGACGAAAAAGCTGCATCCCGATCATCGCTTCAGCAAAAACACCGCCTGCTGGCCGAAGAAATTCCAGAACCACCAGGGCATCGACAGGCCGATCTCCTGGCCGTTGGCGTCGAGCGCGGTCGCCTTCTCGACCGTTGCGCCAAGCTCCTCGCACAGATTGACGAAGTCGCGGATGGTGCAGAAGTGGATGTTCGGCGTGTCGTACCAGGAATAGGGCAGATCCTTGGTGACCGGCATCCTGCCCTTGATCAGCAGCGAGAAGCGCACACGCCAGTGGCCGAAATTGGGGAACGATACGATGGCGCGGTTGCCGATCCGAAGCAGCTCGTCGAGCACCAGCTTCGGATTGCGGGTCGCCTGCAAGGTCTGCGACAACACCACGAAATCGAAGCCCTTGTCGGGATAGAATTCGAGGTCCTTGTCGGCATCGCCCTGGATCACGGAAAGGCCGCGCGCCACGCATTCGTTGACGCCGCGCTGCGACAGCTCCATCCCGCGGCCGTCGACCTGTTTTGTCTCCTGGAGAAGCTCCAGCAGCAGGCCGTCGCCCGAGCCGACATCGAGGACACGCGAACGGGCCGGGATGAGATCGTTGATAACCTCGAGATCGACACGTTGGGCACGATTGACGCTCATGGGAACACCTGCGGCCTTAGAGCATTCGAAGCCAAGGCGGAATCGCTCGGCGCCGCAGAAATGCGGCTAAAACGAAGAGATCGCGAGCCGCTCATAGGCTGAGTCCCCTGGCGCGGGCGGCCGAGGCGATGAAGCCGTTGATGGCCGCGAACAGTTCCGGTTCGTCGAGCAGGAAGGCGTCATGGCCGCGATCGGTCTCGATCTCGACGAAGGAGACGGAAGCGCCGGCGGCGTTCAGCGCATGAACGATCGAGCGGCTCTCCTCGGTCGGGAACAGCCAGTCTGATGTGAAGGATACCAGGCAAAACCGCGTCTTGGTGCCGGCGAAGGCATCGGCCAGCCGTCCGCCATGGTCGGCGGCGAGGTCGAAATAGTCCATTGCGCGGGTCAGATAGAGGTAGGAGTTGGCGTCGAAGCGATCGACGAAGGTCATGCCCTGGTGGCGCAGATAGCTTTCGATCTGGAAGTCGGCGTCGAAACCGAAGGTGAGCGCCTCGCGGTCCTGCAGGTTGCGACCGAACTTGCGGTGAAGGGCCGCCTCCGACAGATAGGTTATGTGGGCGGCCATGCGCGCCACGGCCAGCCCTTTTTCCGGACGCCTGCCGAAATCGAGATATTTGCCGCCGTGCCACTCCGGATCGGCCATGACGGCCTGCCGCCCGACCTCATGGAAGGCGATGTTCTGCGAGGAATGGCGGGCTCCGGTGGCGATCGGCAGCACCGAGAAGACGCGCTCCGAATGGCTGGCGGCCCATTCCAGCACCTGCATGCCGCCCATCGAGCCGCCAAGCACGCAAAACAGCTTCTCGATGCCGAAATGGTCGACCAGCATCAGCTGCGCGCGCACCATGTCGCGGATGGTGATGATCGGCAGGTCGAGGCCATAGGGCCGGCCTGTCGCCGGATTGATCGAGGCCGGGCCGGTGGAGCCGAGGCAGCCGCCGACGACGTTGGAGCAGATGACGAAAAAGCGGTTGGTGTCGATGATCTTGCCGGGGCCGATCAGCACCTCCCACCAGCCCGGCTTGCCGGTCACCGGATTGGTGTTGGCGACATGTTGGTCGCCGGTCAGCGCGTGGCAGACGAGGATGGCGTTGGAGCGGGCGTCGTTGAGGATGCCATAGGTCTGGTAAGCGACCTGGAACGGCGACAGCACCGTGCCCGCATCGAGCTTCAGCGGCTTGTCGGGACCGAACTGCAACACCGGGCTCGACGGATGGTCGGCCTCGTTGTTGGTCCTTAGAGCGCGCTGAGTGGCCATCGCATTCCCCATCCAGTCCGCATCGATTTCACTGACGCGGTATCCGGCCGGCAGCGGACAACAAAAAACCGGCCTGCCTTCGCAAAGCCGGTTACAGGTTGCAAACGGCCCTTTAGCGAATTGTTTAACGTGGCTGCAAGCCGACCGGCCAAATCACCACGGGAGTCCGGCTGCTCTTCTAGGACCAGCGCCGCGCTTCGTCAACGGGCAGCATCCTGGGGGCAGCATCCTGGGGGCAGCATCTTGGCGCAAGCACCGACACTCGACATTCGGGGCCACGGCCTGTATTTCCGCTGCGGCCTCGAAGGCCTTCTCGACGGATTTGTGACATGAAGCAGGATCAGCCACGTCCGACGCCCCGCGCGGGCATCATGGACATCGAGGCCTACGTGCCGGGCAAGAGCACGGCGCCGGCCGGCGTGACGAAGGTCTACAAGCTGTCGTCCAACGAGAATCCGCTCGGGCCGTCGCCGAAGGCGATCGAGGCGGCGCGTGAAGTGGCCGCGAAGCTCGACGTCTATCCCGACGGCTCAGCTCGCCGGCTGCGCGAGGCGATCGGCGACGTGCATGGGCTCAATCCGGCAAACATCGTCTGCTCCAACGGCTCCGACGAGATCCTGGGGCTCCTGGCGCAAACCTATCTCGCGCCGGGCGACGAGGCCGTGTTCACCGAACACGCCTTCATGGTCTACAAAATCTACATCCAGGCCGCCGGCGCCAAGCCGGTCGCGGTCAAGGAAACCAACGAGCGCGCCGATATCGACGCGATCCTCGCCGCGGTGACGCCGGCGACCCGCATCGTGTTCCTCGCCAATCCCAACAATCCGACAGGCACTTACGTGCCGTTCCAGGAGGTGCGCCGGCTGCATGCCGGACTGCCGAAGAACGTGCTCCTGGTGCTCGACGCGGCCTATGCCGAATATGTGCGGCGCAACGACTATGAAGCCGGCATAGAGCTGGCGGGCAGCGCCGAGAACGTGGTCATGACCCGCACCTTCTCCAAGCTCGGGCTCGGCGGCGCGCGCGTCGGCTGGATGTACGGGCCGGCGCATGTCGTCGACGCGATCAACCGGGTGCGTGGGCCGTTCAACGTCAATGCGACCGCGATCGAGGCCGGCATCGCGGCCATCCGCGACCGCGCCCATGTCGAGCGCAGCGTGGCGCATAACGAGAAATGGCTGGCTTGGGTCAGCGAACAGGTGACCCTGCTCGGGCTGCGCGTGACGCCGAGCGTCGGCAATTTCGTGCTGATCCACTTTCCCGACGACAAGAGGCATTCGGCGGCGGCCGCGGACGATTATCTCAGCGCAAGGGGCTATATCCTGCGCCGCGTGACCGGTTACGGCTTCCCGAACGCGCTGCGCATGAGCATCGGCACCGAAGAGGCCAATCGCGGCGTCGTCGACGCGCTGACGAGTTTCCTGAAAAGCTAGAGCACCATGGCATCACCGATGTTCGAAAGAATAGCGCTGGTCGGCATCGGCCTGATCGGCTCGTCGCTCGCCCGCGTCATTCGCCGGGAGGGCCTTGCGCGCCATATCGCCATCGCGACGCGCAGCAAAGCGACGCTCAAGCGGGCCGAGGAGCTCGGCCTCGGCGATTCCTACACGACCGATGCGGGGCAAGCGGTGCGCGGCGCGGATCTCGTCATCGTCTCGGTTCCGGTCGGCTCGTCCGGCGAGGTCGCCGCCGAGATCGCGGCGGCGCTCAAGAAAGGCGCCATCCTCACCGATGTCGGCTCGACCAAGGCCTCCGTCATCGCGCAGATTGAGCCGCATGTGCCTGACGGCGTGCATTTCATCCCAGGCCATCCGCTGGCGGGCACGGAAAAATCAGGGCCGGATGCCGGCTTCGCCGACCTCTTCGACAACCGCTGGTGCATCTTCACGCCGCTGCCGGGCACCGATCCGGACGCGCTGGAGACGCTGTCGGAGTTCTGGCGGCGCTGCGGCTCGAACATCGATACGATGGACCCGCAGCATCACGACATGACCTTGGCCATCGTCTCGCATCTGCCGCACATCATCGCCTACAACATCGTCGGCACCGCCGACGACCTGGAATCGGTGACCAAGACGGAAGTCATCAAATATTCCGCTTCCGGTTTTCGCGATTTCACCCGTCTGGCGGCCTCCGACCCGACCATGTGGCGGGATGTTTGCCTGCACAACAAGGACGCGATCCTGGAAATGCTGGCGCGCTTCTCGGAGGATCTGGCCTCGCTGCAGCGGGCGATCCGCTGGGGCGACGGCGAAAAGCTGTTCGACCTCTTCACCCGCACCCGCGCCATCCGCCGCTCGATTATCGAGGCCGGCCAGGACATCGACGTGCCGGATTTTGGCCGCCAGGCGGTCGAGCATCCAGACGCGAAGCCCTAATTTCAGGACTTTTCCTCGACCTGTTCCGACGGCGGCCGGTGCGCCGCCATCATGGCCAATGTCTCGGCCCTGTGCGGAGCGCCGAGCCGGCCGCCGAAGCGCAGGCATTTGAGCGCGGCGGCGGCGCTGGCGAAGCGCAGCGCCCGCTCGGGCGGCATCGCTTCGGCAAGGCCGACGGCAAAGGCGCCGTGGAAGACGTCGCCGGCGGCGAGCGTGTCAATCGCCTTGACCTTCGGCGCCTCGACATGGCGGGCGCGGCCGGCCACCTTGTCGTGCCACCAGGTTCCGGCAGCGCCTGCCGTCACCGCGACGAAGGCGTCGGTGCGCGAGGCGAGATCGGCGCAGGCGCTTTCCGGGTCGAGCGCATGGCCGCAGACGATGCGCGCCGCCGGCTCTGACGCGACGATATGCGAGGCCAACGGCAGCAGCCGCTCCAGCACCTCGATCGGCGCGGTGTCGGCGTCGAGGATCGCCGGACGGCCGGCGTCCCGCGCGGCTGTCAGGGCGAGCGCCGCGGCGCCTGGCCAGCGCACATCCACCAGGACGGCATCGAAGCTGGAAAGGTCGGCAAGCGGCAGAGAGTCGGGATCAGCCTGCGCCTTGCTGTCGTAGTACGGCACGATGACGCGTTCGCCATGGGCATCGACCAGGATCGCGGCCAGCGCCGAGCGCGCGCCGGCGACGCGGCGGACCAGGCTGCAGTCGACGCCTTCGGCTTCGATCTCGGCGATCAGCCGGTCGCCGACCGGGTCGTCTCCCGCGCTCGCCCAGAGCGATACGTTGGCGCCGAGGCGATGCGCGGCGCAGGCGGCGCTCGTTGCCATGCCCGAGGCGATCTGGACGCCGTCGCTGGCGATGAACTTGCCTTGATGCGTGGGAAGCGTCTCGACACGAAGGATCGTGTCGAGGGTGAATGCGCCGACGCTGAGCAGTCTGACCGGTTCCGTCATCGCAGCCCTCAATCGACCGGCTTGATCTTGCCGAGCGGGATGAAGCCGAGCGAGGCCTTGCCCTTGACGATCTTGAGCGGCATCGACGGCTCGTTGCCGAGCATCGCCAGGCCGGCAAAACCCTGCTCGATCTCACCTTTGTGCTCGGGGATGGCGCCGGCGAGGATGGCGGCAACCGCCTTCGGATTCTTGAGCTTGATCGTCAAATTGGCGTCGATCAGCCCGTCCGCGTCGACCGAGACCGGTCCGGACACCGTCACGCGCGCCGTTCCGGACGACAGGTCGAGCTTGGCTATGTCGACCGACTGGCCGCGCAGGCTTTTCGGCGGTGCTGCGATCAGCGTGACGCCGTTCTTCAGCGTCGCCTCACCGCCGCCATCGAGTGCCGGCAGCACGCGGCCGCCGATCGCGTCGGCATTGATTTCAAGATCGCTGAAGCTGCCGGTATAGACGACGTCCTGGTCCTTGGGGGCCAGTTGCCCGGCCGCGTTTGCCGCGTAGAACAATTCGGCTGGATCGGAATCGTCAGCCGGGTCGGTCTGGCCTGACAGGCCTTCAGCCTGCAGCGACACGCGCCTGGGCAGCGGCCAGGACAGTTTGACCGTCGCGTTCAGCTTGTCCCAGTCGATCCAAAGCGGCGGCATGCCCGGCGCCGAGGTTCTGAGCGGGCCCCGCACGTCGGCCACCGGCGACAAAGGCTGCGTGATCCCGGCGACCGCGTTGAAGTTGCCCGTGGAGGCGGCGATGTTTTTGGTATCGTCCTGATAGGCCAGGCTGTCGCAGGAAACGGCAAAGCTCAGCGGATAGCCGCTGACGGTAAGGTTGGCGCAGCCGGCGGCGATGCCCTTGGTGCCGAGTTTGGCCACCGCATGGTCGGCCTCCGTCTTGAGGCGGTCGGCAAGATAGAACCAGCCGGCGCTGTAGAGCGCGAACAGCACGACAATGAATGCGGCAAGCCAGAACAGCCGGCGGCGAGGTTTGCGCGATCGCTCGTCACTTGACGTCATGCTGCGGCTCTCGTTAACCCCTCGTGCGGCGAGCGGGCTGTTAATCTCACGCACGACAAGCGGGGGACAGAAGAAACACCTCACGGTGCGATGTCGTCACTCGAGTGCGATCAGGCTTGGCGATATGGGCGATTTTTGGGTTTTTGGCTATGGGTCGCTGATCTGGCGGCCGGGATTCGCACATGTCGAGACGCGGCGGGCCCGTCTTTACGGCTATCGCCGGTCGCTTTGCGTCTATTCCTTCGTGCATCGCGGCACACGCGAGAGACCGGGCCTGGTGCTGGGTCTCGACCGCGGCGGCTCCTGCATCGGCCTGGCCTTCCGCGTGCCGGGCGATTTGCGGAATGAAGTGCTTTCCTACCTGCGCGAGCGCGAGCTGGTGACCAACGTCTATCTCGAACGCATGCTCGATGTACGGCTCGACGGGAATAGGGCGGGAGGAGACCGAACGGTCGAGGCGGTCGCCTACATCGTCGACCGCGCGCATGAGCAGTATGCCGGCGGACTCGACGCCAGCCATGCCGCGGCAGTCGTTCGCGGCGCCGTCGGCCAGTCGGGCCGGAACGAGGACTATGTGCTCAGCACGCTCGAGCACCTGAAGGCGCTCGGCATCCGCGATCACTGGCTGGAGCAGGTTGGGCGGCAGGTCGCGCCTTCGTGACGGCCTGGCCCGATCAAAAAGCAAAACCATGCCTTTGACCTCGGCGGGACACGACCTAGCTTAACCGCAATCCATCTCGGCAATCCATCCTTGGGCGGCGTCGAGGCCCATCCCAGCATCGGAGATCAATCTTGCAGAAACGCCGTCTCGGTCGCACCGACCTTTCGATCGCGCCGCTGGTTCTGGGGGGCAACGTCTTCGGCTGGACCGCCGACGAGAAGACCTCCTTCGACCTGCTCGACCGCTTTGCCGAGGCCGGCTTCAATGCGGTCGACACGGCGGACGCCTATTCGCGCTGGGTCCCGGGCAACAAGGGCGGCGAATCCGAGACCATCATCGGCAACTGGATGAAGAGCCGCGGCAACCGCGATAAAATAGTCGTCATCACCAAGGTCGGCTCCGACATGGGCCAGGGCAGGCGGAATCTGTCCGCGACCTACATTGAGAAAGCCGTCGATGCGTCGCTCAAACGGCTGCAGACAGACGTCATCGACCTCTATCTGTCGCATTGGCCGGACCCGGCCACGCCTTACGAGGAAACGCTCGGCGCCTATCAGCGCCTGCTCGAGAAGGGCAAGATCCGCTATCCGGGCTGCTCCAATCTCGATGCCGGACAATTGCGCGCGGCCCTCGACGTCGCCAGCCTGCGGAGCCTGCCGCGTTATGAAGTTCTGCAGCCCGAATACAATTTGTACGACCGCTCTTCGCTGGATGGCCCGCTGCTCGATCTCTGCAAGGCGGAGGGTCTCGGCGTCATCACCTATTTCAGCCTCGCCAAGGGTTTCTTGAGCGGCAAATACCGCTCCAAGTCCGATCTCGGCCAGAGCGAGCGCGGCGAAGACGTGGCCGAGTATCTCAACGAGCGCGGCATGCGTATCCTCTCCGCGCTCGATGCCGCGGCCGGGCGCCATTCGGCCAAGCAGACGGAAGTGGCGCTTGCCTGGATCATGGCGCGACCGGGCGTCACCGCACCGATCGCCAGCGCCACAACGCCCGCCCAGATGGACAGCTTGATCCGTGCTGCATCGCTGAAACTTTCCGCGGACGATATCGGAGCGCTCGACCGCGCCAGCGCCTGACATCCCTGAAGGTGGCTGCGCGAAGCCGATCAGGGTCCGCGCACGATCGTCCAAGACCTTTGCGGGAGCCTCGCGATAATTCCTGCCGATCGCGGCAGGAATTGGAGCCGGCATGACCGGAGAGGTTCTGTCTGGAGCGCAGCCCTGGCAGCAGGTGCTGGCGCTGGTGTTGGCGGCCACTGTCGTCATGGGCAGTCCGGGTCCGGCGACGATCAGCGTCACGGCTGTCGGCGCAGCCTTCGGCCTTCGGCCCTCGCTGCGCTATACTTGCGGCGTCGTGCTTGGAACGATCGCCGTGCTTCTGGTGGTGGCCGCCGGCATTGTGAGCGTGCTCACTTCGATGCCGGGACTGGCGCCCATGCTGACGATCGCTTCGGGCGCCTATATCCTCTATCTCGCCTTCAGGATCGCGACGGCGCGGCCGTTGACCGAAGGCGGAAACGAGGCAGCACATCCCACCTTCCTTGGCGGCTTCGTGCTCGCCGTCGCCAATCCGAAGGCCTATGTGGCGATCGGCGCCGTGTTCGCCGGCGCTTCGTCAAAGGTCGATGAGCTGGGGCTTTCGACCAAGCTGCTGGTGCTTGCCGCGATGATCGTCGCCATCCATGTGCTCTGGCTTCTCGCCGGAACGGTTTTCGCGCGCTTGCTGCGCAATCCATCGGCGTCGCGGGTCATCAACCTGGTTTTCGCGGCGACGCTGGTGCTGACGACAGCCCTAGCGGCGCTGCCGTGAGTCAGGCCTTAGTCCGGGATGGCGTTTCGTTGAATCGCCATCCCGATCTAACTCTTTGCTGGAGCATGATCTTTCTCCGAAAACCGGTTCCCACTTTTCGGGATCATGCTCTAGCCTGTGCCGCCGCGCCAAGCTCCGCCAGCCGCTTCACCGCCGTCGGCGGCATGGGCGGCGGGTTCGGCGCGCGCGAGGCTTCGATCAAAAGCTGATCGCAGGCGGCTTCGGTCTCGCCGATCAGCCGCTGCATGAAGTCCTCCTTGTCGAGCCCGGGCGGAATCGGCGGCAGGAAGCGGGCCTTGATGGTGCCGGGATAACGCATGAACTTGCGGCGCGGCCAGTAGAGGCCGGCGACATGGGCGACCGGCACCACGGGAACGCCAAGCTGGGTGTAGAGCTCGACGATGCCGTATTTGTAGGACGGCTCGGCGCCCGGCGGGCGGCGGGTGCCTTCGGGATAGATGATGAGCTGGCGAGGGTTGCGCGCCATTTCGGCCTTCGTGGCGGCAACGACCGCCTTCAGCGCCTTCGAGCGGTTGCCGCGGTCGACCGGGATCATGCGCATCTTCATGATGTACCAGCCGAAGAAGGGGATCCAGGTCAGCTCCCGCTTCAGGATATACAAGGCGTCGTCGAGATAAGGAAAAAAGGCGATCGCGTCCCAGAAGGACTGATGCTTAGGAGCCAGGATGAAGGACCCTTCAGGCAGGTTCTCGGCGCCCGTGATCTCGCTCCTGGTGCCGGCGATCTTATCGTAGAGCCACATCGAGGTGCGCGACCAAAATTTCGGCACGAACCAGGCGCGGCGGCGCGGCGACAGGAAATAGAAGGGTGTCCAGAAGATCATCTGGACGACCAGGCTGAGATAGAAGGCAAGGTTGAACGCCAGCGAGCGGATATAAAGCATGCGGGAAAGGGCCCGGTGTGGAAGTGTGCGTTGGTTACACCAAGCTTGGGCAAAAAGGAAACGGCGCTGTGGTTGAACCCGGCCGAACGCGACATGCGCATCCAGAGCCTTGAACAGGAGATTGCTCGTCTGCGGGGGTGCCGAAACCTAGTTCTTCACCACGGAGGCTTCGGCGATGGTGACGCCCTCGGCGGTCGGGCGAAGCGGAACGACGCCGCGCGCCAGCGCCAGCACATATTTGCTGTATTCGGTGAGCAGCACACGCAGCGCTTCAGGCTTGGTCAGCCAGCTGCCGTTGCCGAGCTTGGTGTTGACCACCGGATAAGGTTCGAGCCGCGCGCCATGCAGCAGCCGGCCCATCTCGAGCAGGCTGCGCGGCATGTGATAATTGTTGGTGACCAAGATGATGCTGCCATAGGCGTGGCTTTCCACCCATTTGGCGCTCTCTTCGGCATTGCCGATCGTGTCGAGCGCAGCGCGGTCGATGTCGACGCAGCAAGAGAACAGCTGCTTGTCGCCGCCCATCGCCACTTGCAGCTGGCGGCGGCTGGCCGAGGGGTGAACGCCGCTGATTAGCAGCCGTTCGCCTTTGCCCGACGCCAGCAGGTCCATCGCGGCGTCGAGCCGCGACTGGCCGCCGGTCAGCACGATGATGGCATCGGCCTTGGCTGGATTGGCCGGCGTCGTCATGTTGCTGACTTTGTCAGCGAACCATCCGAAGCCGCCGGCGAAAAGCGCCAGCAGGGCAAGCACGAAGAAGGAGCAGATACGAAGCGCAAATCTCAGACGCCCGGGCCTTGCAGGCACCGCGCCGCGCGCAAGCGCTGCTGGCATCCGTCCAGCCGTTCCGATCGAATCCCGCGCGTCCATCATCCCCAGGTTAATCCTGAAAACATCCTATGGTTAACTCTGAAATGCGGCCTTTGATAGATAAGGCGGCGCACATTGCGTTACGGCAGCTCCCACTCTGTGATCGTTTTCCTTCCCGAACATAACGGTTCCAGACGGGCTTTCATTTTGTCCCGCGGGGATCGCATGATGGTCAACCCGCCTCCGGCTGGCGGATGTCGATATCGCTGAGATAGGCAACGACCGTGGCATGCGAGGTCGCCGCCGTCAGCGCGCCGATCACCAGCACCATCAGGCCGACGCCGAGATAGCCGGTGGAGCCGATGGCGAAATTGCCGAACAGCGCGGTCGCCTGGTCGGCCTCAGGCGTCGCCATGTTGCGCGACGACCACCAGGAAAAGACGATAAAGACCAAAATGGCCGCCGCGCCGCCGGCGGCAGCACCCTTCATGCCGGTGACCAGGAAATGCCAGCGGAATTCGCGCGCGATGAAGCGGGCTTCGGCGCCGACGAAATGCAGCACTTCGATGATGTGGCCGTTGCCCGCCATGGCGCCGCGCGTGGCGAACACCACCGTCAGCACCGTCGCCGACAATATCAGCGCCAGAACGGCAAAGCCGATCGTCACCGTCGTATGCGCCATGGCGACCAGCCGGTCGACCCAGGTGCGGTGATCGTCGAGCGCAGCGCTCGGCAGCTTGGGCGTGATCGCGGCGCGCAGGGCGGCGAAGTCGGGCGGACTGGCCTCGTCGATGGTGACGACGATGAGGCGCGGCACCGGCAGTTCGTCGATGTTGAGGCCGGTGCCCAGCCACGGCTCCAGGAGCCGCGCCGTCGCCTCGCGGTCGACGATCTTGGTACCTTTCACACCCGGGAACTCGCTGGCGATCTGCGAGGCCTGCGCGAGGGCTGCTTCCATGTCGAGGCCCTCGACCGGCTTGATCTGGATCGTCGCCTCGCGCGAGATCTGGTTCTCCCACACCGACGCGGTGTCGCGCACCAGCGTCACGGCGCCGAAGGTCAGGCAGGACAGGAAGGTCATGATGGCGATGACCAGCACCAGCGCCCGGCCGGCGATGTTCTGCGCCGGCACGATCGGCGCCATCTTGCGCTGGACGCGCCGCACCGTCGGCGTCGTCTCGACGGCTTCGTCATGCAGGTGATCGGCCGGAAGGTCAGTCATAGACGTCCAGCCTTCCGCCGGCGAGAATCATGCGCCGCGCATCGACCTGCTCCATCAGGCCGAGATCGTGGGTGGCGATCACCACGGCGGTGCCGAGCCGATTGAGCTCGATGAAGAGCCTCAGCAGCCGGCGCGCCAGCGGCGGATCGACATTGCCGGTCGGCTCGTCGGCAAGCAGGATCTCCGGCTGCTCGATCAGCGCGCGTGCGATCGCGGCGCGCTGCTTCTCGCCGCCGGACAGAACCGGCGGCAGCACGTGCATGCGGTCGCCGAGGCCAACCCATTTCAGGAGCTCGGCGACGTCGGTGCGATAGCTTGCCTCCTCGCGCCCGCGCACGCGCAAGGGCAGCGCGACGTTCTCATAGGTAGTCATGTGGTCGAGCAGGCGGAAATCCTGGAACACCACGCCGATGCGGCGGCGCAATAGCGGCAGCTCGCCGCGCGAGATGCGCGAGCGGTCCTTGCCGAAAATGGTGATCAGCCCACGCGTCGGCTTCAGCGACATGAAGAGCAGCCGCAGCAAGGTGGTCTTGCCGGCGCCGGAGGGGCCGCTCAGGAACTGAAAGGAGCGCTCCGGAATGTGCAAGGAAATGTCGCGGAGGATCTCCGGACCCATGCCATAGCGGAGGCCGACATTTTCGAAGCGGATCACTTTCGGCGACCTGAAACCTTAGGCGGCGTTCCGCCAGCCTGTTCTGTGCCAAGACCATCGGCCGGCATGGTTAATGATCGGTTAATTTCGGCTCGTTTTCGACGTTTCACTGCGGTTCCGGTGGGGAAGCGTTAACCATTTTCGTTTACCCAAAACAAACGAAGATTGCACTGGGGCCGTAATGGCTGAGGATAGAACCGCGCGCCCTGTTTCCGGCGAAATCATGACCGGCCGGGCGGCGAATGCCGCGCCGGAGCGCGTCGTGCTCGATGTGCCGCCCGACATCGTCGATGCCGACTATGTGGTGCTGCCGCGATTCGCAACTCGTCCGGAACTGATCGCGACGCCGCCGCCAACGTCCTCGACGCCCTCCATCGAAGGCATGGGCATGCTGCGCAAACCGGAGGCCGCGCCCGCGCGCCCGGCCTCGCGCGGCGGTCCCGTCTTCTGGACCGCCGGAGTGGGCGCGGCACTCATCGCTTTCTGGGTCTCGGGCGGGCACGCGCTGGTGCGTCAGAGCCCTTTCTGGGCGGCTGCGCAGCCGGCAAGTGCGCTCAGCATTTCCGGCGTGTCGTCGCGAATCGATGCTTCGGGATTGAAGCCCGTTCTTTTCGTCGACGGCGAGGCCGCCAATGACGGCGCAAGGCCGGAGTCGCTGCCGCCGCTCGAGATACGCGTCACCGACAAAGCCAGCAACGTCATCCGCTACAGGCTGGGGACATCCAACCGCTCGCTGGCGCCCGGCGAAAGATTCGGCTTTTCCAGCCGGCTCGATGTGCCTAGAAACGGCGTAAAAACCGTCTCTGTAATCTTCGCCGGCTAGGCGATCTCTCAAGAAAGGCAATCGATGCCAGTTGTGCGCGGCAAGGACATCGAGGTCCTGTTTTCGGCGTCGGCGATCGCCCGCCGCAATCTCGAGCTCGCCAAGGAGATCGCCGGGCGCGACTATCACGACCTGCTTGTGATCTCGATTCTGAAGGGCTCGTTCGTCTTTGCCGCCGATCTGATCCGCGCCATGCACGATGTCGGCCTGTCGCCCGAGGTCGAGTTCATCTTCATCTCCAGCTACGGCGCCGGCACCACCAGCGGCGAGGTCAAGGTGCTGCGTGACATCGACAATGAGGTTGCCGGCCGCGACGTGCTGCTGATCGACGACATACTGGAATCCGGCAAGACGCTTTCCTTCACCCGCGACCTCATGCTGTCACGCGGCGCCAGGAGTTGCGCCATCGCGGTGCTGCTCGACAAGCGCATGCGCCGCCAGACCACGCTCAACGCCGATTATGTCGGCTTCGACTGTCCCGACTATTTCGTCGTCGGCTACGGCATGGATGTCGCGCACGCGTTCCGGGAACTGCCCTTTGTCGGTGTGGTCAAAGGCGACGCATAGAGGTCGAGCCGAAAAGGCCGCACGGACGTTTCAAATTTTCAGAAAACGTCAACGTTTCCCCGCCATGTATTTCGCCATGGCAAAGCTTCTGATCGTCGAGGACGATGAGTCCGTCCGTACCCTCGCCGCCCGCGCGCTGGAGCGTGATGGGCACAGTGTCACCATAGCCGCCGACGGCGCGCAGGGGCTGGCCCTGATCAGCCAAGCGCACGGCGGCTACGATCTCGTGGTGTCCGACATCCGCATGCCGGAGATGGACGGCATCGAGATGGCGACGGCCGCAGCAAAACGGTTCCCGGCGATGAAGATCATGCTGATGACCGGCTATGCCGACCAGCGCGAGCGCGCCGAGGAACTGAACGGCATCATCCTCGACGTCGTGCAGAAGCCGTTCACGCTGGCCGAAATCCGCGCTCGCGTCGGTCGGGCGCTTAGCTGCTTCGCCTGACCGCTTGATTTTACGCATGTCTTTGCCCCCAAACCGGGTCCCACTTTCGGGAGACATGCTTTAGACAGCATCGCCGGTCGCGGCGACCGCCGGTGCCGCACTGCGCCGGCGCTCACCGTTGAGCGCGACCAGGCCGGCGCCGATGATCAGCGCCGCGCCCAGCACCGTCGTTTCGCGCGGCACTTCGGCGAAGAACAGGAAGCCCCAGAGCGGCGACCACAGGATGCCGGTATATTCGAAGGTGGCGACGCGGTTCGCGGGCGCCATCCGGTAAGCTTGTGACAACAGGATCATGCCGGCGGAGGCGACGAAGCCGCAGGCGGCCATCTTCAGGAAGTCCGGCATGGTGGGCCACACCCATGGCCGCACCAGGAAGTCGAGGCTCGGATGGCCCGCGTGGGTGATGCCGGCAAGATGAAATATCGCGGCGACCGCCACAGCGCCGGTGAGATAGGCACCATTCTGGTAGAAGGCCATGACCGTCGAGGATTCGGTATCGCCGATCCGGCGCGCCATCAGCTGCGAGAAGCCGTAAAGAAACGCCGAGCCCAGCGACAGCAGCGCCGCCCAGTCGAACAATCCGGCGCCGGGACGCAGCATCACGATCACGCCGACCAGGCCGATCAGCACCGTCGTCAGCGTCCGCCAGGAGACGCGCTCACCGAGATAGGGCCCGGCAAGCGCCATGATGAAGAGCGGCGCCATGAAATAAAGCGCTATGGCGTCGGCCAGCGATAGGGCGGCGATCGCCAAATAGTAGACGGTGTAGGACGAGAATTGGATGAAGGCACGCAGCGTCAGCATGCCGGCTCGCTTAGACAGCAATGCTTTCAAGCCGACATCGGCCTGGACGATGACGACCAGGATCGGCAGCGCGACAATGGCGCGGATCGTTATCACTTCCGTCACCGGATAGCCGCCCGAAACCGCCTTCACCAGCGGGTCCTGCAACGAAAAAACGAGAACACCCAGGCAGAGGCTCAGAATGCCAAGCACCATCCGGTTCTGCATCGTCGTTCCAGCGAAAAAGAGCCCGCTACCGTTGCGGGCAGCGGGCACGAGTGAGGACTCTTCGAATTGGTCCGCGGCCCGAATCTCGGAGCCGCATATCCAATGGGTAGAGCAACTATCCTGCGGCGTTTGACATGTTGCAAACGAATTGGAATGATACCAGCAATCAAAATTTCTTATGGCGACTTCGATGAAGCCCACCCTCGACAGCGACCTCCTGCGCACCTTCGTGGCGGTGGCCGAGACGGGCAATTTCACCAAGGCCGCCGAAAAGGCCGGACGCACCCAGTCCGCGGTGTCCATGCAGATGAAGAAGCTGGAGGACATGGTGGGCGACAGCCTGTTCGAGCGCGGCTCGCGCGGGGTGGCGCTGACGCGACGCGGCGGCGAGCTCATCGGCAACGCCCGCCGCATCGTCTCGCTGCTCGACGAGACGGCGGCCTCGCTGGTGGCGCCGCCGCTCGGCGGGCTGGTGCGCATCGGGATACCTGCCGAATATGGTCGTTCGATCCTGTCGCGGGCGCTCGGCGAATTCGCCAAACGCCACCCGCGCGTAGAGGTTACGGTGCGCTACGCCCATTCGGCCTCACAGGTGAGGGCGCTGGCGGCGGGCGAGCTCGACCTCGCCGTGGTGTTCGAGTGGGAAGGCTTTTCCGGCGGCGAGGTGCTGATGCACGATCCGACGGTGTGGGTGACATCGACGCTGCACCACATGCATGAGGAGCGGCCGGTGCCGATCGCGCTCTACAGCCGCGACGGCTGGTGCCGCGACTTCGCGATCAAGTCGCTGCAGCAGCGCGGCCTCGATTACCGCGTTGCCTATACCAGCGACACCAATGGCGGCCTGGCGCTGGCGGTCACTTCCGGTCTCGCGATCGCGCCGATCTCGCGCAGCAACATCCCACCCGATTGCCGCGAGCTGACCGCCGCCGACGGCTTCGGAGACATCGATTCCTCCAATGTGGTGCTGCACCGCAATCCGCAGGCGGCTGGCGAAGCGATCGACGGCATGGAGGAAGCGATCCGCGAGGCTTTCATGCTGACCAGGCAGGCGCAAGCAACGGCCAATCTTTGATTGACTGAAACGGCTCGGTTCGCCCGGAGCTTCGACAAGGTGGCCGGACGGTTATTTCAGCTCGAGCAGCCGTTCGAGATAGCTGCGCTCTATGTCCGGGCTCAGCGCGTTGCCCAAGCGCTTGCGGATCGCTTCGAGGATCTGGCGGGCGCGCTGCACATCGATCTCGTCCGGCACCTTGACCGAGTTGCCGTCGTCGGGACCCTTGGTGGCGCGCGGCCGGCCGAGCGGATCGCGGTCGGCATCCTGCTGACGCCCGCCCTGCTCGCTGCCGCCCTGGTCGCCCTGCATGGCCTGCATCTGCTTCATCATGTCCTTGGCGCCGCGGCGCAGCGCCTCCAGCGCCCGGCCCTGATGGCCGACCGCCTGGTCGCCTTCGCCTTCGCCAAGCGCATGCTCGGCATCGCCCATGGATTTGCCGGCCTCGCCGAAGCCCTCATTGGGCTGCATGCCCATGCCTTCGAGGCCCTTCTTCAGCTTGTCGAGCTCGCTCTGCAACTGGCCCTGGCCCTCCTGCAACTGCTTCAGCGCGTCGGAGAATTCCTGCTGCGTCATCGGCTTCTGCCGGCCAAGCGGGTCGCGGTCGTCGCCGGGGCCTGGCTTCTGCCCCTCCTGCGACTGGCCCTGCTCGCCATCCTCGCCCATCTGCTGGTCGCCGTTTTGGCCGCGCTGGCCACGCTGCATCTGGTCGAGGCGGAAGGTGTCGTTCATCATCTCCTGCTGGCGGCGCATGATCTCGCCCAGCTTGTCCATCTGCTGGCGCATCTCGCTGTCCTGCTCGCCGCCCTGCTGCTGGCGGCCGGCCTGCAGGTTGTTCATCATGTCCTGGAGTTCCGACAGGAGCTGCTGGGCCCGATCGCGGTCACCGGATTTGGCGAGGTTCTCGATCTCGTCCATCATCCGGTTGATGTCGCTCTGGCGCAGTTCCCGGCCGTTCTGCTGCATTTGCGGCGCGTTCGGGTTCTGCTGCGCGCGCTGGGCGAATTCCTGCAGGAACTGGTTCATCGCCTCACGCAGTTCCTTCATCGCCTTCTCGAGCTCTTCGTCACTGGCGCCGTTCTTGATGGCGTCCTGCAGCGCCTGCTGCGCCTGGCGCAAGCGCCGCTCGGCGGCCGACAGATTGCCTTCCTCGATACCGAGCGCGATCTCCCACAGATAGCCCACCTCGTTGCGCAACTGGTCGTCGGTCTCGGAGAGTTTCAGCCGGCTCCTCGCGCTCATGATCGCGAGATAATGCGACATGTTGTCGAAGGTATCTTCGGGACGCAGCGTGATCGCGTCCATCAGGTCGAGCACGCGCGGCTTGGCGTTGGTGTCGAGCGCCAGCAGCCGGCGCTGCTCGATCACGGCGCGAGCCAGCGGATTGGCGAAGGGCCGCTCCGGCATCACCAAAGTCTTGGTTTCGCTGGTGGCGGTGTGGCCGGCATCGTCGGTGGCGATGAGCTTCAGCTTGATGGTGCCGCCGGCCCAGACATGCTCGGTCAGGTCCTTGGTCGTCTTGGCCGTGTTCGCCTTGCCGCCGCGACGCGGCAGGGTCAGGGGCATGTCGGGCGGGCCATAGAGCGGATGCGCATTGGCCGGCGGCGGATCCGACAGCTCGAAGGCAGCCTTGGCGGAGGCCGCGCCATAGTCGTCGTCGATCTGGTAGTTGAGCTCAATGGCGCCGTTGACGGCGCGCTTCGGCTCACCGACGAAACGGATCGTCGGCGGCTTGTCCGGAATGATGGCGAAGGCCCAGCGGCCGAGATCGTCCTCGCCGGACTTGAGCGTCAGCGTGCCATTGGTGCTCAGCTTGCCGGAGAACTGGCGCACCTTGGGTCCAGGCTGGGCGGCGGCTGGGGTGACACCCTTCGGCGCGGCCGGCTCGATGGCGCGGTCATTGCCGTTCGTATCGGCATAGCTCAACGTTTCCTCGCCCGAGCCGCCGGTGACGCGCAGCGAGACGTCGCTACCCTGCGGGACGCTGAAGGTCTGCGCGACCTGATTGACGTCGGCGGTCAAAAACAGCGGCGGCTTGCCGGTATAGGCGGGCGGCGTCACCCAGGCATCGATGCGCGGCGGCACGATATCGCGCGCGGCGCTGGCGACGAAGCCGTCGCCGATCCTGCCGCCGAAAGGACCGAACGAGAAGGCAAGGGCGGTGACGAACAGCAGCCCGACAAGGGCCCGCAGGCCCCAGCGGTCGTAATCCGGCACCCTTGTGCGCGGCCTGTCGGCGCCGAGACTGGAGAGCCGCTCGGCCATGCGCTTCTGGTGCTCGCGCCACAGAGCCTGCGAGAAAAGGCTCTCCGCGCCGCTCGGCCTGTCGGTCTGCA
Organism: Mesorhizobium captivum; assembly: GCF_033977165.1. Lineage (NCBI taxonomy): Bacteria > Pseudomonadati > Pseudomonadota > Alphaproteobacteria > Hyphomicrobiales > Phyllobacteriaceae > Mesorhizobium > Mesorhizobium captivum. The sequence goes on along the minus strand of NZ_JAVIJB010000011.1, from coordinate 73,501 downwards.
CCTGTACGGGGCTGTGCAGCAGCTCGTTCGCGGCCTCGATGCGCCGGTCGACCTCGGCGGTGGAAGGAACGCGGAAGAAGCGCAGCGGATAGAGCGCCGCCAGCGCCGAGATGGAGAATAGGATCACCAGGCCGATCCGCGCCAAATCCGGCAAAAGCTGGAACAGGGCGAACCACGAGACGCTGAGGAACAGGCCGGCGACCACTGCCAGCGGCAGAAGCAACGGCCAGCCACGCTCGAAGATCATCGAGGCCCGCGTCGCCAGCCGGCTCAAGGCAAGTCGCCCGGCCAGGCCGCGTTCGCTGGAAATGGGTCGTTCCGTCATCGGCCCTTCCTGCCCGGGCAGGATAGCCCGAACCTCATGAGCAGAAGAATAACAGCAAACACGGCAAAGGCGAGGCGGGTTCCAAAATCGTGAAGAGGTTCGCCCCGGTTTATGGTCAGAAATTCGCGGGATTTGTGTTGGAACCGCAGACCAGAACGGCCACGCGCTCGCCAGGTGCCGGCGCATAGCGGCCGGAAAGCATCGCGGCAAAGGCGGCGGCCCCGCCGGGCTCGGCGATGATTCGCGCGCGGTCCCAGAGCGCTTTCTGGGCGGCCACGATGTCGTCGTCGCTGACCAGGATCGAGCGCTCGACGAAGGCCTCCGCGATCGGGAACATCATTTCACCGACGCGCTTCGGCGCCAGCGAATCGGCGGCGATGCCTTCCGCCGGCGCATCGACCGGCTTGCCGGCCTCGAAGGCGCGGTAGAGCGTCGGCGCGCCCTCGGGCTCGATGGCGACGATGCGGATGCGGCCAGCGAACCAGGCGGCGATGCCGCCGATCAGGCCGCCGCCGCCGACGGCGACGAGAAGCGTGTCGATCTCAGGCAGGTCCGCCTCGATCTCGAGGCCGAGCGTGCCCTGGCCGATAAGCGTCTCCTCCTGGTTGAAGGCATGGATCTGCAGCGCGCCGGTCCTGGCGGCAAAATCCTCGCTGGCGGCGAGCGCCTCGGCGTAGCGCGCGCCGCCGACGATCAGCTCGGCGCCATAGCCGCGGATGCGTTCGAGCTTGGCCGGCGGGCTGACCTCGGGCACGAAGATTGTCGCCCTGTGCCCGAGCTTCATGGCGGCATAGGCGACGGCGGCGCCATGATTGCCGCCGGAAGCGGCGACGACACCGGCTTCGGGCACCTGCCGCTCGAGCAGGTTGGTGAAGGCGCCGCGCGCCTTGAAGGAGCCGGAATGCTGCAGGCATTCGAGTTTCAGGTCGACCGGAAAGGCCGGCCGGCCGAAGTCAGCCATGTCGACGCGCATCACCGGCGTGCGGCGGACGTATGGGCGGATGCGCGGCTCCAGGGCGGCAATGCGTTCGCGCGTGATCGTCCTGCTGTTCAGCATGCGAGGCTCCCTGGGATTGACATCAATTAGTAACTTAGCAAAATGGCTAAATGCAAGAGGTCGACATCTTCAAGGCGATTGCCAATGAGCGCAGGCTGCAGATCCTCGATTGGCTGAAGGATCCGCGCGCCCATTTCCCGCGCCAGGCCGATGGCGATCTGGTCGAGGACGGCGTCTGCGCGCTGCTGATCGCCGAAAAGCTCGGCATCACCCAGGCAACGCTCAGCGAACATATGCGCGTCTTGACCCAGGCGGGCTTGCTCAGCGCCAAGCGCACCAAGCAATGGATATTCTATCGCCGCGACGAGGACAGGATCGCCGAAGCCAAGGCGCTCATCCAGCAGAAGATTTAGGCGTCACTTCAGCCAATCCGGCAGCGAGTCCAGTCCGATCAGCTCCTCATAGGTCTGGCGCTGCCGCACGACATGGAAGCGGTCGCCGTCGACCAGCACTTCCGGCACCAGAAGCCTGGTGTTGTAGGTGCCGGCCTGCACCGCTCCATAGGCGCCGGCGGTGGCGACGGCGATAAGGTCGCCGGCCTTCAGCCTGGGCAGATCGCGGTCGAGGCCGATGAAGTCGCCGGTCTCGCAGACCGGGCCGACAATATCGACCTTCATGCGCGGCGTGACAGCCGGCGGCTGCACCACCGGCTTGATGTCGTGGAAGGCGTCATAGAGCGTCGGCCGGATCAGGTCGTTCATGGCGGCGTCGACGACGAGGAAGTTCTTGGCGTCGCCTTCCTTCACATAGATCACTTCCGACACCAGGATGCCGGCATTGCCGACGATCAGCCGGCCAGGCTCGAACATCACCTTCAGGCCGAGCTTGTCGACGTGCTTGCGGACGATCTCGGCATAGGCGTCAGGCAGCGGCGGCGGGCTGTTGTCGACGCGGTAGGGGATGCCGAGGCCGCCGCCGAGGTCGACATGCTCGATGGCATGGCCGTCGGCGCGCAGCACGCCGACCAGTTCCACCAGCAGCGCGAAGGCGTCGTCGAAAGGCTGCAGCTCGGTGATCTGGCTGCCGATATGGGTGTCGATGCCGGTCACCTTGATGCCGGGGAGCTCTGCCGCGCGGGCATAGACCTGGCGCGCCCGCTGCCACGGAATGCCGAACTTGTTCTCGGCTTTGCCGGTCGAGATCTTCTTGTGGGTCTTGGCGTCGACATCCGGGTTGATGCGCAGCGAGACAGGCGCCACCTTGCCGAGCGCGGCCGCGCGCGCCGATAGCAGTTCCAGCTCCGGCTCGGATTCGACGTTGAAGCAAAGGATGCCGGCAGCAAGCGCGAAATCCATCTCGCGCGCGGTCTTGCCGACGCCCGAAAACAGGATCCTGCCGGCCGGGATGCCGGCGGCCAAGGCGCGGCGCAATTCGCCTTCCGACACCACGTCGGCGCCTGCGCCTTGTCTTGCAAGCGTCTTCAGCACGGCCTGGTTGGAATTGGCCTTCATGGCGTAACAGACCAGCGCGTCGAGGCCGGCAAAAGCTTGCTTGAAGACGCGGAAATGCCTGGTCAGCGTCGCCGTCGAATAGCAGTAGAACGGCGTGCCGACCTGCTTTGCGATGTCGGGGATCGCGACGTCCTCGGCGTGAAGCACACCGTCGCGGTAATCGAAATGGTTCACGGGAAATGGTCCGAAAGTTGGAGCACGATGAGATCGGGCGATCTCATCGGCTTTAGAGCAAGGGGTCGAGAATAAACTTCTTGTCCTTGACCGGTTTCTCCGGCTCGGGCGGCAGCGGCTGCTTCGCCTTCTCCGCGTCCTTGCGCGCCTGGACGGCAGCCTCGTAGGGCGTATCGAGACCGGCCCTCCGGCCGCAGGCCGTGACGGTGACAGCCGCCGCCAGCAGCGCGAGCGTCACCAAAATCCTGCCTCGGGTCATCGATCCATCCGTTCGAAACTGTTTTGTTGTGCTGCCGCTTTTAGCCGAGTTTTCGGCGCATTGCATCCTGGCATTACGCCTTGGCGAGGCGCTTTTTCCAGTAGCGGATCTGTTTCCGCACTTCCGACGGCGCGGTGCCGCCGAAGCTCACGCGGCTCTTCACCGAATTCTGCACCGCGAGCACCGAGAAGATGTCGCTGGTGATGCCGGAATGGATCGAGCGCAGGTCCTCCAGCGAGAGCTTTTCCAGGCCGACCTTCTTCTCCTCGGCAAGAGCGACGGCGCGGCCGGTGACATGATGGGCTTCGCGGAAGGGAAGGCCGAGGTTGCGCACCAGCCAGTCGGCAAGATCGGTCGCCGTGGCATGACCTGCGCCGGCGGCCTTCTTCATGGCGGCGGCATTGATGGCCATGTCGCGCACCATGCCGGTGGTCGCCGCCAGCATCAGGTCGAGCGTCTCGGCGGCGTCGAAGACCGATTCCTTGTCTTCCTGCATGTCCTTGCCGTAGGTCAGCGGCATGCCCTTCATCACCGTCAGCAGGCCGACGAGGTGGCCGTTGATGCGGCCGGTCTTGCCACGCACCAGCTCGGCCGCGTCCGGATTCTTCTTCTGCGGCATGATCGAGGAGCCGGTGGAGAAGCTATCCGACAGCCGGACGAAACCGAATTGCGGTGTCGACCAGATGATGATCTCCTCGGCGAGCCGCGACAGATGCGTGCCGCAGATCGCGGCGATACCCAGGAATTCGAGCGCGAAGTCGCGATCCGACACGCTGTCGAGGGAATTGCGCATCGGCTCGCGGAAGCCGAGCGCTTTCGCCGTCATGTGGCGGTCGATGCCGAAGCTGGTGCCGGCAAGCGCGGCGGCGCCAAGCGGGCTTTCGTCCATGCGCTCGATGGCGTCACGGACGCGCGACAGATCGCGGCCGAACATCTCGACATAGGCCATGCAATGGTGGCCGAAGGTCACCGGCTGCGCGGCCTGCAGGTGGGTGAAGCCGGGCATGACAGTCGCGGCGTGCTCCTCGGCGCGTTCGAGGAACGCGGCGATCAGGTCCTTCAGCGCCAGGGCGACCCGCTGGCATTCCTCCTTGACCCAGAGTCTCAGGTCGACCGCCACCTGGTCGTTGCGCGAGCGGGCGGTGTGCAGCCGGCCGGCGGCCGGACCGATCAGGTGGGCAAGGCGCGCCTCGACATTCATGTGGATGTCTTCGAGCTTGGTCGAGAATTCGAAGCCGCCTGCCTCGATCTCTTTCAGGATCGTGTTCAGCCCGTGAGCGATCTTTTCTTGATCGGCCGCCGAAATAATGCCCGTTTGCGCCAGCATCTCGCTATGAGCGATCGATCCGCGAATATCCTGCGCGTAGAGTTTGCGGTCGAAGGAGATCGACGCGTTGATCGCTTCCATGATCGCGGCCGGACCCGAGGCAAAACGTCCGCCCCACATCTGGTTGCTGGCCTTCTTGTCGCTCATCGCTATAACCCGTGCTCCGGAGCAGTTTTTAAGAAAATGGCAGACGGCAATAAATTCTTCCCGGCCCCGCGCCTCATCCTCGCCGCCCTGGTGGCGGGCGTGCTGGCCGGCGCGGTCGCGGTATATGTCAGCGAGAGCGGTTCTGGCAACAACGCCCCGGCTCAGGTTGCCGCCGCCGGCAGCAGCAAGGACGACGTCGCGTGCAAGGCCAAGGGCGAGCGGGCCAAGCAGGTCGCCGCAAAGGCCGTGGGCCAGGTCGCGGCGCTGCAGCCGGCCGATCCGCCGCAGTCACTGAAGAGCCTTGCCTTCAACGGTCCCGACGGCAAGTCGATGACGATCGCCGACCATGCCGGCAAGACGGTGCTGCTCAATCTCTGGGCGACATGGTGCGCGCCCTGCCGCGCCGAAATGCCGGCGCTCGACGCGCTGCAGAAGGAAAAGGGCAGCGACGCCTTCGAGGTCGTCGCGGTCAACGTCGACACCGGCGACGACGCCAAGCCGAAGAAATTCCTCAAGGAGATCGGCATCGAGACGCTCGGTTATTATCGGGATCCGACGATAGCTTTGTTCAACGAGGTCAAAACACGCGGGCTGGCGCTCGGCTTGCCGGTGACGATGCTGATCGATGGCGAAGGCTGCCTGATCGCGCATATGAACGGTCCGGCCGAATGGTCGAGCCCCGATGCCAAGCGGCTGGTGGAGGCGGCAGTCAGCCCGTCAGGCTGAGCGCGATGCGGCAGCCGGCTCCAGCATAAGAATGCTGCCGCCGCGCGACCCGACGCGATCGCTGGCCGGCGGCGCCGCCACGCCGGTCAGTTCGCTGAAGGTTTCGATCGGGCCCGGCCTGCCGAGATAATATCCCTGGCCGATCTCGCAGTCCTCGGCATCGAGGAAGCGCAGTTCGTCGAGCGTCTCGACGCCTTCGGCCAGAACCGGCAGGCCGAGGCCGCGCCCCAGCCCCAGCACGGCGCGCACGATGGCCGCGACCTGGCCGTTCCTGTCGACCGATTTGATGAAGGAGCCGTCGATCTTGATCTTATCGAAGGGGAAGGCGCGCAGGTTGGACAGCGACGAATAGCCGGTTCCGAAATCGTCCATCGCGACGCGGACGCCGAGCGCCTTGACCTGCCGCAAGGTCGCGAGCGCCCGCGGCATGTCCTTGATAAGCGCCGTCTCGGTCACCTCGAGCTCCAGCCGGCCGGGTGCAAGGCCGGTGCGGAGGAGGATCTCGTGCACCTTGCGGCTGAAATTCGGGTTGTGGAGCTGCACCGCCGAGACATTGACGGCGATCGTCAGCGGATTTTTCCAGCGCGCGGCTTCCTCGCAAGCCGTCGCCAGCACCCATTCGCCGATCTGGGCAATGCCGCCGCTGTCCTCGGCCACGGGGATGAAAACGGACGGCGGGATATTGCCGCGTTCGGGATGATGCCAGCGGATCAAGGCTTCGAAGCCGATCATCTTGCCGCTGCTGATCTCCTTCTGCGGCTGGTAGACCAGCCGGAACTCGCCGCGTGCCACCGCCTGGCGCAGATCGTGCTCCATGGCGCGCCTGTCGCGCGTCTCCGCGCCCATCGAAGCCTCGAAATAGCGGTAGGTGTCCTTGCCCTCGGCCTTGGCGCGATAGAGCGCGGTGTCGGCGTGGCTAACCAGCGCCGCCTGGTCGTCGGCGTCGAGCGGGAAAAGGGCGATGCCGATACTGGCCGACACCAATTCGCCGCCGGGCGACAATTGGCTCTCCTGACGAAGCTTGGAAAGCACCGCCTCGGCGATCCGGCCGGCTGCCTGCGGGTCGGGAAGGTTCGGGGCGATGATGGCGAACTCGTCGCCGCCAAGGCGGGCCAGCATCTGCCCGTGGCGGAGCACACTCGAAGCGCATTGCGCCACCCTTTGCAGAACGGCGTCGCCGGCCGCATGACCGAAGAGGTCGTTCACTTCCTTGAACCGGTCGAGATCGAGAAGCATGAGCGCGAGCTGCCCACCCTTGCCGCTGCTGTCCGCCGCGGCGATCTCGGCCTCGAGCCGGCCGGTGAAGCTGCGGCGATTGGCAAGCCCGGTCAGCGGATCGAAATGCGCGAGGTGAAGGATCTCCTGCTCGGCCTTCTTGCGCTCGCGTATGTCGCGGACGGCGACGACGTCGTGAGGCTTGCCGCAATAGTCGATGCTGCGGGCGATCAGCTCGACGGGGATCCGTGTTCCGTCCTGACTTCGTAGCTCGGTTTCCTGCGCCTGGCCGTTGCCGCCGGCGATGCTGGAGGCGATCCGCTCGCCGAAAAGGTCGCCGAGCGTCATCGTGTTCAGCGTGCCGGCGGCGATGCCGCTCAGCGCCGCGATGCTGTCGTTGGCGCTGACGATGCGGCTGCCGTCGCAGACGATCAACCCTTCCACGGCTGCGTTGGCCAGGCCATGCATGCGTTCGGCCTCGGCCTGGTGACGGCGGAAGCGCAGATCGATCCTGAGCGCCGCGGCCGAGAGCACGAGGATGACCAGGCTCGCCGCCGCGGCGGCAAAGGCCTGCGACAGCGGCGCGATGGTGAATTGAGAGATTTCTATCGATGAGTCCGGGTAGATCGAGACCGCCGCCATGGCGATGAAATGCAGCGCGCAGATCGCCAGCGTCAGCAGAATGGCGGCGGCGATCGTCGTCAGCGTCGACGGGCGGCGCAGCACGACGAACAGCGACAGCGCGGCTAGCGTGATGCCCGCCACCAGCGAAAGGGCGACGAGCAGCTCATTCCAGACGATCCTGCCCTGGACCTCGAACGCCGCCATGCCGGTGTAGTGCATCACGGCGATGCCGATCCCGAGCACGGCGCCGCCGACAAGCGTATGATCGATGCCGCCGCGCAGCGTGGCGATCCACATCCCCGCCGCCGTCAGGATGACGGAAGCGGCCAGCGACAGCGCGGAAAGCTCCGCGTTGTAGGCGTTGGGTATTCCCGGCGTGAAGGCGACCATGGCGATGAAATGCGTCGCCCAGATGCCGAATCCTGTCGCCGTGGCGGCGATCAGCAGCCAGGCATAGCGGTTTCGACTGGTCGATTGCTGGACATGGCGAAGAAGATTGACAGCGGAATAACAGGAGATTCCGCAGATGAGCGCCGCAAGCGCGACCAATCTCAGATCGTGCTCGTGCACGATGCAATTATAGACGGTCAACATCTTGCTTCACCTGATCTTCCCGCATCAATCAAGTCGGAATTGATTAGGGCTCGACGATTGAAAAATCAGTTATGGCGCGTGCAACTACAGCGTGCTTTGCGGGTTGTAGAGCACTGGACGGTTTGCAATGACAATGGGCAGAGGCCGACCCGGCAGACAATCCCTGCCGGGCCGGGCGACCGGCTGCATGTCGCTGCCGGCGCCGAAAAGCTGCACGGATTCGACGGCGACGGAAAGCGAGTCGGCTGAAGCGGCGTCGCCCGACGATCGAATGCGGCCGGCAAGGGCGTGAGCCCCTGCAGCCCTGTATTGGAGGAAGCCGTGTTCGGTTGCCGAGCGGCCTGGCCCTTCCGCAACGCCTCGAGCCACAGCAGAACTGTCACATACCTTCTCTAAGAGAGCAGGCAAGGACTTGCGCAAGCCCGTTGTCTTCAGCCACTCAAGAGGGAATAATCCATGTCGATCATCAAGCAGGGCCTTGCGGCTTTTGCCGCCGGAACGCTCGGCGTCGCGCTCGCGCTGCCTGCCGCCGCAGCGCCGACTAAATTCGATTTCTGGTTCGGCCTGTCGGGCGATCTCGCCCGCGTCGTCGACACGCTGTGCAAGAACTTCAACGCCTCGCAGTCCGACTATGAGGTGGTCTGCACCAGCCAGGGCAATTACGACGCCACGCTGCAGAACACGATTGCCGCCTTCCGCGCCGGCAAACAGCCCACCGTCGTCCAGGTCTATGACGTCGGCACCGCCACCATGATGCTGTCGGGCGCCTACAAGCCCGCCGACAAGCTGATGGAGGAAAACGGCTACAAGATCGATTACAGCGACTATTTCCCCGGCATCGCCCGCTATTACGCGACGTCGAAGGGCGAGATGCTATCCTTCCCGTTCAACTCGTCGACGGCGCTGATGTACTGGAACAAGGACGCCTTCGCCAAGATCGGCAAGACCGAGGCGCCGAAGACCTGGGAAGACGTCGGTGCGGACCTGAAAGCACTGAAGGACGCCGGCTATGATTGCCCGATGGCGATCAACATCTCCGGCAACGAAAGCTGGCAGCTGATGGAGCAGTTCTCGGCCATCCACAACCAGCCGATCGCCACCAAGAACAACGGCTATGACGGCCTCGACGCCCGATTGGAAATGAACAAGACCAAGTTCGTCCAGTACGTCACCGACTTGAAGAAGTGGTATGACGACGGCCTGATCAAGATCAAGTCGAAGGACCTCGGCCAGGACATGGTTCAGGCCTTCGCCACCGGCACCTGCCAGGTCATCATGACCTCGGTCGGCGACCACGGCACGGTCGGCAAGACCCAGAAGGAAGGCATGAACTGGGATGTCGCCGAGCTGCCGGTCTATGCCGGCACCGAGCGCAAGAATTCGCTGGTCGGCGGCGCGTCGCTGTGGGTGTTGTCCGGCAAGTCGGAGGCGGAGTACAAAGGGGCCGCTGCCTTCCTCAACTTCATCCACGATCCCAAGACCGCGTTGTTCTGGTCGACCAATACCGGCTACATCCCGGTGACAAAGTCGGGCTTCGAATACATGAAGGCAAACGGCTTTTACGACAAGGCGCCTTACAAGGGCCGTGAAGTGGCGATCGAAAGCCTGACCGCTTCGGAGCCGACCGAGATCACCCGCGGCATCCGGCTGGGCAACTTCACCCAGATCCGCGCCGAGTTCGGCACCCAGATGCAGGCGATCTTCGCCAACAAGGAGAGTGTGCAGGACGGCATCGACGCGCTGGTCAAGAACGGCGACGCGATCCTCGACCGTTTCCAGCAGACCTATCCCAACAAGACGCTGCCCTGATTTCAGGCACCTGCCAGGCCGTCCGGCGAGAATCGACGGGCGGCCATTTCACATAGGTTTTTGACCTTACGCATGTCTTGGTCCCGAAACGGGTTCCCACTTTCGGGAGACATGCTCTAGTCTGTTCGCGGAAGGCGGGCTGGCTGTTCAACAGCATCAGCGGATCGATGGAAAAACGCGTCACTTTCGGCAAATGGACGATCGGCATCCTGTTCGCGCTGCCGCAGCTCATCCTGATCTTCACCTTCTTCTATTGGCCTGCCGGTCAGGCGGTCTACTGGTCGCTGACGCTGCAGCAGCCTTGGGGCGGCGGCAACATCTGGGTCGGCCTCGACAATTTCCGCTCGATCCTCGCCAACGCCGACTACTGGAATTCGATCACCGCCAGCCTGACCTTTGCCGCGATCAGTACCGGCCTCGCGATGGTCATCGCGCTGGTGCTCGCCACCTTGACCGACCGCCAGCTTGCCGGCTCACGTCTCTACCGCGTCGTGCTGATCTGGCCTTACGGCATTGCAGCGCCCGCGCTGGCGTTGGCGTTCCGCTTCATCCTGGCGCCGGAAGCCGGTTTCATGGCCGCCGTCAACAAGTTCTGGCCGGGCGTCTGGGACCCCGGCCTCAACGGCGCCGACGCTATGGCCTCCGTCATCATTGCGTTCTCCTGGAAATATGTCGGCTATAATTTCATCTTCTTCCTCGCTGCCCTGCAGGCGATCCCGCGTTCGCTGATCGAAGCAGCCGCGATGGACGGCTCCGGTGTCGTCCGGCGCTTCCGGGACATCCAGTTCCCATTGATCACGCCGACGATCTTCTTCCTCCTGGTCATCAACATCACCGAGAGCTTCCAGGATTCCTTCGGCATCGTCGACATCATGACCGCCGGTGGCCCGGCGAACGCCACCAACCTGATGGTCTATAAGATCTATTCCGACGGCTTCAGGGGTCTCGACTATTCAGGCGCGGCCGCGCAGAGCATCATCCTGATGCTGCTCATCATCCTGCTGACCATCGTCCAGTTCCGCTTCATCGAGCGGCGCGTGCACTATCGCTGAGGCGGCCATGGTCGAGCGCACCCCGATCCTCAACTTCTTCACGCATCTGATCTTGTTTGCCGGCTTCGTTTTCTGCGTGGCGCCCTTCATCATCGTGGCGATCGCCGCCTCGCACAATCTGAAGGAGGTCAATGATGTGCCGATGTCGCTGCTGCCGGGCAGCGACTTCTGGGTCAACGTCAAGACGGCCTGGACGACGGCCGATCTCGGCCCGAAGCTCTTCAACAGCTTCGTCATGGCGGCGGGCGTCGCCGCCGGCAAAGTGATCATCTCGGCGCTAACCGCCTTCTCGATCGTCTATTTCCGCTACCCCGGGCGGATGCTGATCTTCTGGCTGATCTTCGTCACGCTGATGCTGCCGCTGGAAGTGCGCATCGTGCCGACCTATGCGGTGGTCGCCAACGTCTTGTCGCCCTATCAGGCGATCATGGACGTGACCGGGCTTTCCTGGCTGATCGAGAAGGTGTCTGGCGTTCAGGTTTCGCTCAGCCTTGGGCTGCTCAATTCCTACACCGGCCTGATCATGCCGCTGATCGCCACCGCCACCGGCACGTTCCTCTACCGCCAATTCTTCCTGACGGTGCCGGACGAGCTGACGGAGGCCGCGCGCATGGACGGCGCCGGCGCGCTGCGCTTCTTCATCGACATCCTGTTGCCGCTGTCGCGCAACAACATGGCGGCGCTCGGCACCATCATGTTCCTGTGGGCCTGGAACCAGTATCTGTGGCCGCTGCTCATCACCACCGATCGGTCGCACGCGACCGCGGTGACCGAGCTGAAGCAGCTCATTCCCAATGTCGGCGGCGCGCCGGAGTGGCACATCGCCATGGCCGGCACGCTGATCGTCATGCTGCCGCCGCTGATCGTCGTGGTGCTGATGCAGCGCTGGTTCGTGCGCGGCCTGATCGCCACCGAGAAATAAGGAGACGGACAATGGCCTCAATCACCATTCGCGACGTCCGGAAGAGCTACGCCAAGATGCAGGTCGTGCATGGCGTCAATCTCGACATCCAATCGGGCGAATTCGTCGTCATCCTCGGGCCGTCGGGCTGCGGCAAGTCCACGCTGCTCCGCATGATCGCGGGGCTGGAGGAGATCTCCGACGGCACGATCGCCATCGACGGCACGGTGGTCAACAAGCTCGAGCCGCGCGAGCGCGGCTGCGCCATGGTGTTCCAGAACTACGCGCTCTATCCGCATATGAGCGTGGCCCAGAACATCGGCTATTCGCTGAAGGTGGCCGGCGTTCCCGCCGCCGAACGCACGCAGCGCATCCAGGCCGTCGCCCGCGTCCTGGAGCTCGAGCATCTGCTAGACCGCAAGCCGATGGCGCTTTCCGGCGGCCAGCGCCAGCGCGTCGCCATGGGCCGCGCCATGATCCGCGAGCCCAAGGTCTTCCTGTTCGACGAGCCGCTCTCCAACCTCGACGCCAAGCTGCGCGTGCAGATGCGTTCGGAGATCCGCAAGCTGCACCGGCGGCTCAACGCCACCTCGGTCTTCGTGACCCACGACCAGGTCGAGGCGATGACGCTGGCCGACCGGCTGGTGGTGATGAATGGCGGCCGCGTCGAGCAGGTCGGCACGCCGGCGGAGGTCTACAGCCGGCCGGCGAGCCGCTTCGTCGCGACCTTCGTCGGCGCGCCGGCGATGAACATGCTCGAAGGCGCGGTCACGCTCGACGGGCTGTCGCTGCTTGGCGGCAGCCGGCGGCTGGCGGTTTCCCGCGCGGGCCTCGCCGTGGGTTCGAAAGTCGCGGTCGGCATCCGGCCGGAAGCCGTGCGCATGGTGGCGCCGGGAACGCCGGGCGCTCTCGACGCGACGGTCGATCTGGTGGAAGAGCTCGGCGCCGGCCGGGTCGTCTATGTCGATCTCGACGGCGCATCCTTCTCGGTGGTGACCTCCGAGACCGTCCACCCGGAGCCCGGCAGCGCCGTCGGCCTGCAATTCACCGAGAGCGACCTGCATTTCTTCTCTTCGGAGACCGGCAGCCGGCTCGACGTGTTCAAGGCTTCGGTGCCGGAACCGGCGCTGTAAAGATCGAACGAGGATTCACGGAATGAAGATCATCCAGGTTACCGACGTCCATCTCGGCCGTCGGGATGAGGTCCGCTTCGGCGCGGATCTGCATGAGCGGCTCGATCGCTGCATCGACCATATCAATGCCCGCCATGGCGATGCGACGCTCTGCATCTTCACCGGCGACCTGACCGAGTCCGGCGAGACCGAGAGCTATGCCGACCTGAAAGCGGCGCTGAGCCAGCTCACAGTGCCTTACCGGCTGCTGCCCGGAAACCACGACCGGCGCGCCAACCTCATCGCGGCCTTCCCCGAGAATGGAACCGACGGCAACGGCTTCGTGCAGTCGGTCTTCGACACGCCCGAGGGCCGGCTGGTCTTTCTCGACAGCCTGGCCGAAGGCCGCGTCACCGGAGAACTGTGCGACAATCGCCTCGTCTGGCTGGACGCCCGGCTTGCCGAGGCGGCCGGCAGATCGGCCTATCTGTTCCTGCATCATCCGCCGGTCGAGCTTGGCCTGGCCATTCTCGATCCGCTCGGCCTCGAACAGCCGCAGCGGCTGCTCGACGTGCTGACGCGCCACGGCAATGTCCGCTACATCTTCTTCGGCCATGTCCATCGCGACATTGCCGGCACGGTCGCCGGCATTCCGTTTTCGGCGCAGCGCGGCCTGCATGCGCGTTTCATGCTCGACCTGGTCGGCGACGAGGTGGTCGAGCAGGCGCCGCCCGCCTATTCGGTCATACTGATCGACGGCGCACGCGTGGTCATCCACAGCTGCGATTTCCTGGAGAGCTGGCCGCTCTGGTCGCCGGCGACCGGCGAGCGCGTGCGGTAGACTATTGCGTTTCACCGTTTCACGGAAACGGCGAACCGCTCTATCTTTTTGTTTTGACGCAACTCCGGACGGAAGGCTACGGCGAAGTCGCCGAGCCCGACCGCTCACACTCTTCCTGGAATTGCTCTAATCCAATAGATCACCCGAGCAACAGTGTGGGCGTTCCCTGCCCTTCGACCAGCTTTACCGCTTTCCTATCGAAGGACACGAAGGTTTCGCCACCGAGCCACTGACCGTCGAACGCGATCACGCCATCCGCGAAATCTCCACCGGCGTCGAGGACAGCGAGGCCCGCTTCGATCGTCGGTCGGTTGGCTACGACGTTGCGCATGTCGAGGATGCGGCGGATCGAGGCGGATATGTCAGGCCGCGCAACCCGGTAACTTCTATCCAGCACCCAAACAAACTCGCAGAGAGCTTGAACGCTGATCGCGACCAACTCGGCCCCTTCCAGGGTCTCGGCTGCTGTCCGTTGCTGCGCTACGTCATCCCCGACGATAAGGCGCAACAACACGTTCGTGTCGAGGCTGATCTTCACTTGCGCTCGGTTCCGCGCATCCCGCCCGAAGCGCCGGCGTCGGCGATCGCATCGTTGATCTCCTCGATCGAAAGCCGTGCGCCGTTCGTTTTGCCCTTGAGCATCCCGCTCAGGTCTTGCCAGGAGCCCTTGCCCTGGTCGGCCTTCAGCTCCGCTCGCCCACCGGGTAGAAGATCGAGCCTGATCTTGTCGCCGGGCTGGATGCCGAGGTGCTTGAGCACGTCCTTTCGGAACGTGACCTGGCCCCGTGCTGTAACTGTCAATGTCGTCATGACGTGGCCTCCGAATGCTAAAATAATGCAGAACTGCATTATTTTCAAGGCGAAGATTGATTGCGCCTGCCGTCTGCTATTCCCGCAAGGCATGAAACGCTCTAATGCCTGCGGTGCAAAAGTGCGCAGCGGTTTTGCGAAAACGGCATGCATAAAAACAAAGACTTAAAGCGCGTCGCCTAAATCCGTTTCAGCGCGACGCGCTTTAAGCCCGAAACCCTTAAGCAAACACGTGCGCTTTGCCGGAGACGGTGAGGCGCACGATCTCGCCGACTGCGGGCGCGTCCATGCCCGTCTTGCGCAGGATGAGCGGCGTGTTGCCGATCGCGGCCGCATCGGGCGGGTCCGGGCTGTTGAGCAGCCGCACCGCGATGGTGCAGATCGAGCCGGCGAATTCGGAATCCGTCACCTCGCCGAACAGCATGTCCGGCGTTCCGGACATGCCCTCGCGCGACGTTCGCTTGAGCACGACCTGTTCGGGCCTGAGCATGATGCGGGCGACATCGCGCCGTTCGGCGGTGTCCACGGCGATACGGCCAAGCGGCGAGATGGCAAAGCCGTCAGCGATCTTCGCCGGCACAATGATGGCGTCGCCGAGGAACTCGGCAACCATCCTGTCCTTGGGCTGGAAATAGAGCTCGCGCGGGGTGCCGACCTGCGAGAACAGGCCGTCGCGCATGACGGCCACCTGGCTGGCGAAGGACAGCGCCTCGGCCTGGTCGTGAGTGACCAGGATGGTGGTGATGCCTGCTTCCTCCAGAAGTTCGGCCACCGCCTTGCGCATCGAAGCGCGCAGGCCGGTGTCGAGCGCCGAGAACGGCTCGTCGAGCAGCATCAGCCTGGGTTTCATCGCCATGGCGCGAGCGAGCGCGACGCGTTGTTGCTGGCCGCCGGAAAGCTCATGCGGCCGGCGCTTCAGGATGGCCTTGTCCAGCCCGACGATATAGGCGAGCTCTACGATGCGCTCCATGCGCTTTTCCTCGCCGCGCGCCATGCCGAAACCGATATTGTCGGCGATGGTGAGATGCGGGAACAGCGCGCCGTCCTGCGCCACCACGCCGATGCCGCGGCGATGCGCCGGCACGGCGGCGCCGCCATTGGCGAGCACCTTGCCGTCGAGCGCGATGCGGCCACGGTCCGGCGCCTCGAAGCCGGCGATCAGCCTCAGCAAGGTGGTCTTGCCGCAGCCGGACGGTCCGACGATCGCGGTGCGGCTGCCGCTTTCGACTTGCAGGTCGACGCCGGCAAGTGCTGCCACCTTGCCATAGTATTTCGCCACGCCATTGAGTTCGAGGAAGCTCATCGTCCGGCCATCCGCTTCGACTGGACATAGAGCATCAAGGTCATCGGCAGCGAGATCGCGACCATGATCAAGGCGTAGGGCGCCGCGGAGGCATAGTCGATCTCGCCGCTGTAGGACCAGAACGCCATCGCCAGTGTGCGGGTGCCGTTCGGAGCCAGCATCTGGGTGGCGGTCAGTTCATTGGTGATGCCGAGCGCCACCATCGCCATGCCGGCCGCTGCACCCGGCGCCGACAGCCGGATCGTCGTCGCCCACAGCGCCTTGAGCGGCGGGCGGCCGAGGCTTGAGGCGGCGCGTTCGAGCTCCACCGGCGCCTGCGCGATTGAGGCTCTCAGGCTGATCAGCGCGCGCGGCAGGAACATCAGCGCATAGCAGAAAAGGATGGTGAATAGGGTCTGATAGAGCGGCAAGGCGAAGCGCACGGTGATGGTCACCAGCGCCAGCGCGATGACGACACCGGGCAGTGACCCGACGATGTAGTTGCAGCTCTCGAGCAGGCGCTGCAGGCGGCCCGGCGCGCGGATCGAGATCCAGGCCATCGGCATCGCGGCGATTGTCGCAAGCAGCGCGCCGGCGATGGCGAGGAACAGCGTCTGGCCGAGCGCCAGGCTGATCTCGTCCCAACGCCAGATATCGGCGCCGCCGGCAAGCAGCCAGCGGCCGACGGTGACGAAGGGCACACCGAGCGCGAGCAACGCTGTGCCGGCGGGCAGCAGCAGGCAAGGCAGCGTGGTGCGGCCGAGCCGGGTCCGCTGCTGCTGGCGCGCCGCGCCGGAACCGACGCGCGCATAACGCTCCTCGCCACGCACGATCACCTCCACGCCGAGCAGCACGAAACAACAGGCGACCAATACGGCGGCGAGCATGTTGGCCGCCGGGCCGTTGAAGGTCGACTGGAACTGATCGACGATCGCTGTCGTGAAGGTGTCGAAGCGAATGAAGACATAAAGCCCGTATTCGGCAAGCAGGTGCAGGCCGACCAGCAGCGAGCCGCCGCAGATGGCGAGCCTCAATTGCGGCAGCACGACGCGCGCGAAGACACGCCATGGGCCGAGGCCAAGGGCGGCTGCAGCGTCCTCCAGCGCGGGGTCGAGCCGGCGCAGCGCCGCCGCGATCGGCAGATAGAGGAAGGGAAAATAGGCGATGACGGAGACCAGCACGCCGGCCCAGAGCCCGTGCAGGCCAGGCACAAGGCTGATCCAGGCATAGCTGTGGACGAAAGCAGGAATGGCGAGCGGCGCGACCGACAGCCACGACCACAGCCGATTGCCGGGCAGATCGCTGCGCTCGGTCAGCCAGGCGAGCGCCACCGACAGCACGATGGCGATCGGGACGGTGACCACGACGAGCAGGATGGTGTCGACCAGGAGCTCGCCGACGCGCTGGCGGAAGATCAGCGCGATCACGGTTTCCCAGCCAGTCTGGATCGCTGTCCAAATGATGAAGGCGAGCGGCAGCAGCGCGATCAGCGAGATCAGTGCGGCGGCAAGTGTGATCCACGACGTGGACCTTCGGCGCTGCCTTGCGGCAGCCGGCAAGCCTGCAGGCGTGAGGTCGATTGCGGATGCCATCAGAGGGTGTGCATCGCCAGGTTCGACGAACGAAGGCGATTCGATGAGCCGCTGACGCGGCCGGAAAGGCAGCTGATCGTCATCGACGAGGCCATCTCCAAAACAAAAACGCTCCCGCGGAAAGCGAATTCCCGCAGGAGCACGGTCGGTTGTCCTTTTAGGACGAACGCGAACTAAAGCAAGCCGGCTTGCGTCATCAGGTCGATGACCTTCTTGGAGTTCAGGTGCGTCGGATCGATCTTGGGTGCCTGCAGATCGGCCAGCGGCACGAGCTTCGGGTTGGACTCGGCACCTTTGCCCACAGCGTATTCATAGGAGGTTCCGGTTTTCAGCACCTCCTGGCCGCCCTTGCCGGTCACCCATTTCAGGAAGGCCTGAGCCTCCTTCGGATGCTTGCTCGAGGCCAGCACGCCGCCGCCGGAGATCGACACGAACGCGCCCGGGTCCTGGTTCTTGAAATAGTGCAGGCCGACATTCTTGCTGTTCTCGCCGGTCTTGGCCTGGTCGCCGAAATAGTAGTAGTGGTAGATCACGCCGCCATCGATCTCGCCGGCATTGACCGCCTTCATCACCGTGCTGTTGCCCTTGTAGGCGGTGAAGTTCTCCTTCATGGCCTTCAGCCAGTCGGCGGTCGCGGCTTCGCCCTTGAGTTCGAGCAGGGCGCTGACGATGGCCTGGAAATCGGCGCCGGCCTGCGAGGCGGCCCAGCGGCCCTTCCAGCTCGGATCGGCGAGGTCGAGCAGCGACTTGGGCAGCTGGTCTTCCTTGAGCTTGTCCTTATTGTAGGCAAAGACGGTGCTGCGTGCGGCGACGCCCACCCACTTGCCGCTCGAGGGCTGATATTCCTGCGGCACCTGGGCGAGGGTGTCGGCATCGACCGGCGCGAACAGGCCGGCCGCCTCGACCAGCGCCATGGCGGGTGAATTCTCAGTCAGGAACACATCGGCCGGCGAGGCAGCGCCTTCGGCTACGATCTGGTTGGAGAAATCGCTGTCGCCGCCATTGCGCAGCGTCACCTTGATGCCGGTTTCCTTGGTGAAACCCTTCGCCCATTCCTTGGCGAGGCTCTCATGCTGGGCGTTGTAGACGATGATGCCTGCATCCTCCGCCATAGCCGGTGCTGCGATCAGGCTGGCTGTCAGCGCAACGGCGCCGGCAAGGGTCGAAAGGGCAAGTTTCATGGGCATCGTCCTCAAAATCTGGAGACAGGGGTTCGGGCACGGCTGCACCTAGCAATACCTGAATATCATAGTCAACATTGTGATGCTGCTTCAATTGGTCGCCCGCGCCACAAGCTTTCGTGATTTTCCGGTACTTTGGCTTGGACATTATTTGATCGGCCACGTAACAAATCAGCGCCGAGGCACGAAAATCGGGGGAGTGGACTCTGTGACCGGCAAGGACGAGACCGAACTCTCCGGGCTGTTCAGGGCCGCAATCGCGGGAAATGAAAGGGCGTATGCCGACTTTCTGCACCGGATTGCCGCTCTCGTTCGCGGCTTTGTCCGGCGCAAGATCGTACAGGGCGGGGTCGACCCCGAGGATGTCGTGCAGGAAACCTTGCTGGCCATTCACGTCAAACGGCATACCTGGCGCGAGGACGCGCCGGTGCTGCCATGGGTCTATGCGATTGCCCGCTTCAAGCTGATCGATGCGTTCCGCAGGCGTGGGCGTCGGATCGAGATCGAGATCGACGAGATCGCCGAGACTTTCGCCGAGCCGGAAGCCGAGACGGTCAGCGAGCGCGACATAAACCGGGCTCTAGACGGCCTGCCGCCGGCGCAGCGCTCCGTGGTTTCGGCGATTTCGGTCGATGGCCGCTCGATCGGCGAGACGGCGGCGAAGCTCGGCGTCAGCGAGACTGCGGTGCGCGTGTCGCTGCATCGCGGCCTCGCCGCGATCGCCAAAAGGTTCGGACGGCAGTGACATGAGAACCGAGGATCTCATCAAGGCGCTCGACGCCGATGCAAGCAGCAAGGCGATGCCGCTGGGGCTGGCCTGGTGGGCAGCCTTCGGTGTGGCGGTGGTGGTCGCGGCGGCGGTCTTTTTCATGACGATCGGCCCGCGCCCCGACATCATGCCCGCCATGCACACGATGCGCTTCATGTCGAAGTTCGTCTTCACACTCACGCTCGCCGCCAGCGCTTTCGCGCTGATCCGCGCCCTGTCGACACCCGGCGCGGCAACAAAGCGGACGATGGCGTGGATGGTCGCCGCGCCATTGCTCGTCGCGGCGGCGGTGGTCCTGGAGCTTTTCGTCGTGCCCGAGGCCGACTGGGGCAGGCGGCTCGTGGGATCCAACATGATGATCTGCATGAGCTTCATCCCGCTGATTGGTATCGGCCCTTTGGCGATCTTCCTCGGCATGCTGCGCTACGGCGCGCCGACGCGGCCGGTGCTGGCCGGCGCGGTCGCGGGCCTTTTGGCGGGCGGATTGGCGGCGACCTTCTATGCCGCTCATTGCTTCGATGATTCGCCGCTGTTCGTCGCCACCTGGTACACGATCGCCATCGCCTTCCTGACCGCGCTTGGCGCGCTTGGCGGGCGGCTATTCGTGCGCTGGTAGGATTGCACACCGATCCTTAATCATGCCGGCAATTGTTTGCCGGTTATCGGAGCGGTCGGTCTCCCACGCAACCATTCCTTAAAATCGATCCGCCAGGGTTGTGGCAACGCGCAGTTGCGCATGGGGTGGATCGCATTTGACGTGGTTGGGTTTGAAAGCTCCGCGGACCAGCGAGCGCGCGGTGCTGGTCTTGATGACAGCCGGCATCGTTGCCGTGGCCGCATCGATTCTGTCGCCGAGCTTTCAGCTTAGCGCCGAGGCGCTCAGGCTCTGCCTGCAGCTGTCGATTGCCGCGATCGGAGCGTCGCTTTTCCTTTTCGCGCTGTTCATTCGCCGGATCGCCGACGACCACCGGCAAATCGCCGAAAGCGAGCAGCGCTTCCGCCGCGCGATGGAGGATTCAGCGATCGGCGTCGCTATCGTCGGTCTCGACGGTCGCATCGTGCAGACCAATCCCGCCTTCGCCACCATGCTCGGCTACAGTCGCGCTGAAATCGAGACGCTGACCTTCTTCCAGATCACGCATCCCGACGATCAGCAGCTCGGCCGCGAGACGATGGTTGCGCTGAAGGAGGGAAAGATCGATTCCTTTCATTTCGAGAAGCGCTACCTCAAGAAGGACGGCACTCCGGTCTGGGCGCAGCTTGCCGGTTCCGTCATCCGCGAAGAGGAGACCGGCAGGCCACTCTATCTCGTGTCGCAGATCGAGGACATCGATGCGCGCAAGCAGGCCGAAGCGCGCATCGCCGAAGCGGAGACCCGCTGGAACTTCGCGCTGACCAGCGCCGGACAAGGCGTCTGGAGCCTCGACATGCGCAAGGGCGGCACGACCTATTCCGAAACCTGGGTGAGGATGCTTGGTTATGACGACGGCGAGCTCGACGGTGATCCCGACCGCTGGCTGACGATGATCCACCCGGACGACCGCGAGCGCGTCGCCGAGGCGGACCGGGCGCATCTTGCCGATGAGACTGCCTTCTTCGAGGCCGAGTTCCGGATGCGCCACAAGGACGGTCATTGGGTGTGGATCCTGGACCGCGGCAAGGCAATCGAGCGCGACGGCGAAGGCCGGCTGATCCGTGCCATCGGCAGCCTGACCGACATCACCGAGCGCAAGGAAGCGGAAGAACGTCTCAAGGTTTCGGCAGCCATGCTGGCCGACGAGAAGGAGCGGCTCAGGGTGACGCTGCAGTCGATCGGCGATGCGGTTATCTGCACCGACGCCGCCAACCGCATCACCTTCATGAACCCGGTCGCCGAAAAGCTGACCGGCGTTGCCGCCGGCGAGGCACTGGGCAAGGCGCTCAGCCATGTCTATTGGGCGGTCGACGAGGAAACCGGGCAGAGGATCGGCCTGACGCGTCCCTCGGCCGGCGACCGTCAGCATTGCGACCAGAACACACGTGCCGTTCTCGTACGGCGCGACGACACGCGCTGCAGCATCCGGCAGGTGGTGTCGCCAATCATGAACGATCGCAACGAGTTCTGCGGACTGGTCATCGTCTTCCAGGATTTCACCGATGCCCGCGCCTTGCAGCGCCAGCTGGCCCATGCCGCAGCCCATGACGCGCTGACCGGGCTCGCCAACCGTTCGAGCTTCATGCGCACGATGGAGAAGCTGGTCGATCAGTGCCGTCTCAACGGCGGTGAGCACCAGTTCATGTTCGTCGACCTCGATCATTTCAAGGCAGTCAACGACACAGGCGGTCACGCCGCGGGCGATGCGCTGCTCAAGCGCGTCGCCGACGCCATCCGCAACGTGCTTGGGCCGGAAGATATCGTCGCCCGCCTCGGCGGCGACGAGTTCGCCGTCATCCTGAAAGCCAGCGCGGCGGCACCGGCGTTAATCGCGGCGCGCTCCGTCATCGACGCCATCCGCAACCTGAACTTCAGCTGGGACGGCCGCCCGCATTCGATCGGCGCCAGCATCGGGCTCGCGGCGATCCGGGCCGGCTGCGGCGAAGTGGATGAGATCATCGCCCGGGCGGACGCCGCCTGCTATGCCGCCAAGGCGGCCGGACGCGGTTGCGTTTCGGCAGCACCCGACCAGGGCCCGAAGGAAGGGGTGACGTCTCTACCGCTTGCCGCGGCATCCTGAGCGCCGGAAAGCGCTCAATCGACGAGGATCAGCGCGTCGGCACCGGATGGTCGCCGCGATAGTCGTAGAAGCCGCGTCCGGTCTTGCGGCCGAGCCAGCCGGCCTCGACATATTTCACCAAAAGCGGGCAGGGGCGGTACTTCGAGTCCGACAGCCCCTCATGCAGCACCTGCATGATCGACAGGCAGGTGTCGAGGCCGATGAAGTCGGCAAGCTGCAGCGGCCCCATCGGATGGTTGGCGCCGAGCCGCATCGCGGTATCGATGGCGTCGACCGTGCCGACGCCCTCATAGAGCGTGTAGATCGCCTCGTTGATCATCGGCAGCAGGATGCGGTTGACGATGAAGGCCGGAAAATCCTCCGAGACGGTGATCGTCTTGTCGAGGTGATTGACGAAGGCCTTGGCCGCTTCGAAGGTCTTGTCCTCGGTGGCGATGCCGCGCACCAACTCGACCAGCTTCATCACCGGCACCGGGTTCATGAAATGTATGCCGATGAAGCGCTCCGGCCGGTCGGTCTGGGCGGCGAGCCGGGTGATCGAGATCGACGAGGTGTTGGTCGCCAGGATCGCTTCCGGATTGAGCTGCGGGCAGAGCTGGGCGTAGATCTTGCGCTTGACCGTCTCGTCCTCGGTCGCCGCCTCGATCACGAGGTCGGCGGCGGCGAGATCAGCCATGGTGGATGCCGACGAGATGCGTGCCATCGCTTCGTTGCGCGCCTTCTCCTCAAGCTTCCCTGAACCGACCTGGCGAGCCATGTTGCCGCTGACAGTGGCGATGCCCTTCTCGATGCGGTCGGAGGAGACGTCGTGGATCAGGACCTTGTAGCCGGCCAGCGCCGCGACATGGGCGATACCCCCTCCCATCTGGCCCGCGCCGACAATGCCGATCGTCTCGATCTTGCTCATTACCCCGATCCCGTCCGAGCATTTCCGCTTCTCCCGAAGCACGGAAAGGCTCCTATCTCTTTGTTTCCTGCAATTCCGGACGGAAAACCGCTAGGCACTTTTCCTGGAATTGCTCAAGCTTTGAGCGGCCTGCTTTTTGTGCAGCGCAAACTAAAAGGGCGGGGCGACTTCGTCTACCCCACCCTTCGGATTTTAATATGCCTGAGCAGAAGGCGTCAAAGCGCCTTTTGCAGTTCCGGCAGGATGACGAAGAGGTCGCCGACGAGACCGTAGTCGGCAACCTGGAAGATCGGCGCCTCCTCGTCCTTGTTGATGGCGACGATGACCTTCGAATCCTTCATGCCGGCGAGGTGCTGGATGGCGCCGGAGATGCCGACGGCGATGTAGAGGTCGGGAGCGACCACCTTGCCGGTCTGGCCGACCTGCCAGTCGTTCGGCGCATAGCCGGCGTCGACCGCCGCGCGGGACGCGCCGACGGCGGCGCCGAGCTTGTCGGCGACGGGCAGGATGACTTCCTGGAACTTTTCCGAGGAGCCGAGAGCGCGGCCACCCGAGATGATGATCTTGGCCGAGGTCAGCTCCGGACGATCGGTTTCGGAGAGCTTGTTCTCGACGAAGGAGGAGAGGCCGGGGTTGGCGGCGGCGCCGACCGTCTCGACCGCAGCCGAGCCACCCTCGGGCGCGGCCTGGAAAGAGGCGGTGCGGACCGTGACAACCTTCTTGGCGTCGGTCGACTGCACGGTCTGGATGGCGTTGCCGGCATAGATCGGCCGCTTGAAGGTGTCGGGCGAGACCACCTCGATGATCTCGGACACCTGGGCGACGTCGAGCAAGGCGGCCGCGCGCGGCGCGACATTCTTGCCGACCGACGTGGCCGGCGCGACGATGGTGTCATAGGAGCCTGCCAGCGAGACGACGAGCGCCGCCGTCGGTTCGGCGAGACGCTCCGAAAGCTCGTCGGCCTCGGCGAGCAGCACCTTGCGGACGCCCTGCAGTTTCGACGCGGCGTCGGCCGCAGCCTTGGCGCCCTTGCCGGCGACCAGCACGTCGACATCCGAGCCGATCTGGAGGGCCGCCGACAGCGCCTTGGCGGTCTGGTCGGAAAGGCTTGCGTTGTCGTGTTCGGCGATGAGGAGAATTGCCATTTTCTGTTCCTTTCCTAACCGCTCAGAGCACGCCGGCTTCGTTCTTGAGCTTCTCGACCAGCTCGGCGACGCTCTTGACCTTGACGCCCGCCTTGCGGCCGCCCGGCTCCTCGGTCTTGATCACCTTGAGGCGCGGCTTGACGTCGGCGCCGTAGTCGGCCGGGCTCTTCTCGTCGAGCGGCTTCTTCTTGGCCTTCATGATGTTGGGCAGCGAGGCATAGCGCGGCTGGTTTAGGCGAAGGTCGGCGGTCACGATCGCCGGCATCTTCAGCTCGACGGTCTGCAGGCCGCCGTCGACCTCGCGCGTCACCTTGGCGTGGTCGCCGGCGAGCTCCACCTTGGAGGCGAAGGTCCCTTGAGCCCAGCCCAGCAGCGCCGCCAGCATCTGGCCGGTCTGATTGCTATCGTCGTCGATCGCCTGCTTGCCGAGGATGACGAGGCCGGGCTTCTCGGCCTCGACCACACCCTTCAGCACCTTGGCCACACCCAGCGGCTCGGTCTGCTCGTCGGTCTTGACCAGGATAGCGCGGTCGGCGCCCATGGCGAGAGCGGTGCGGAGCGTCTCTTGCGCCTGCTGCGGGCCGATCGACACGACGATGATCTCCTCGGCCTTGCCAGCTTCCTTGATCCGGATGGCTTCCTCGACCGCGATCTCGTCGAACGGGTTCATCGCCATCTTGACGTTGGCAAGCTCGACGCCCAGCCCGTCGGCCTTGACCCGGACCTTGACGTTGGCGTCCACAACCCGCTTCACGGGCACAAGGATCTTCATTTTCCTGTCACCTCTCCTGAGATAGTCGGGCGCGCTATAGCAGTGTGCGCCTTGTCAGAGTTGTCGAAAGCCGACATTCCGGGCGGAATTCTGGCCTTCAACCGCCAAGAACCTGTTCCACCCCGATCTTTCGTTTGAGCATGATCTTTTCCGAAAACCGGTTCCCACTTTTCGGGATCATGCCCGGGGTGGCGTTTCCGTAGTGGCGGCAATCCGGCGCGTCAATATGCGTGACGCATTCAAATCGGTTCAGTCCTGAGGCGACGCAGCCCCGCGGCCCCATTGCGGCGCGGACTGCGCCGGGGGCTCCGGCGTTGTCCCGGGCTCAGTCGGAACGGGCACCTGCTGGACATTCGGCGTAGGGTCCGGCTCGCCGTCGGCGCCGGCAAGCAGCGGCACGCCGCGGCTGCGCAGCACCAGAACGAGAACCGCACCGGCAATGATGCCGCCGATATGGCAGGCCCACGAAACCTGGTCCTCGCCGCCCGCGGCAAACATCACGATCTGGAACAGGATCCAGAGGATGAGCGGGATGAAGGCAGGAATGCGCAGAGGGATGCGGGCGAAGGCCAGCACCCAGACCTTAACCCTGGGATAGAGGATCAGGTAGGCGGCGACAACGCCGGCGATGGCGCCGGAGGCGCCGATCAGCGGCACCTGCGAATCCCAGGCCACCAATCCCTGGAAGAAGGCGCCGGCGACGGCGCAAGCGAGGTAGAAGATCAGGTAGCGGATATGGCCGAGCGCGTCCTCGACATTGTCGCCGAACACCCACAGGAACAGCATGTTGCCGCCGAGATGGAAGATGTCGGCATGCAGGAAGGAATAGGTGAGATAGCTGAGGCTTTCGGGAATGACGACGAATTCGGGCGACAGCTCGACCTTGTCGTGGACGACCGAGGGGATGAAGCCGAGGCCGAGCACCGCGGCATTGTTGAAGTTCTCGCCGCCAAGCGTGGTCGCGAGATAGACCAGGGCGTTCGCCGCGATCAGGCCGATCGTCACATATTGCAGGCGGATGTGGCGCAGCCTGTTGGTGTCATAGAGCGGGATAAACATCGGATCCTCCCGCCATACCTGATTGTCAGCGGTTCTTGCCGGGAACCCATAGCACGTCGGCATTTCCGTTGTCATTGACCGCACGCGCGGCGACGAAAAGGAAGTCCGAGACCCGGTTGATGTATTTCAGCGCCTCGCGGTTGACGTGCTCGGCCGGGCCCTGCGCCAGCGCCACCATGACGCGCTCGGCGCGCCGCGCCACCGTGCGCGCCAGATGCAGGGCGGCCGCCGCGGGCGTGCCGCCGTTCAGCACGAAGGATTTCAGCGGCTGCAGCTGCTTGTTGAGAAGATCGATGTCCCTTTCGACGCGCTCGGTCTGCGCGGCAACGATGCGCAGCGGCTCGTAGTCGAGCGGCTTGCCCTCGTCCGGCACCGCAAGATCGGCGCCGAGGTCGAAAAGGTCGTTCTGGATGCGCGAAAGCATGACGTCGATCGCCGGATGGTCCTTTCCGGTGTGGAGGCGCGCCATGCCGATGCAGGCATTGGCCTCGTCGACCGTGCCGTAGGCTTCGACGCGCAGATCGGATTTCAGCCGCCGCTCGCCGCTGCCGAGACCGGTGGTGCCGTCGTCACCGGTGCGGGTGTAGATCTTGTTGAGCTTGACCACGCCTTACCTCCTTGCGGCGAACGTCACTTGCGAGTGAACCAGACGGCCAGCAGGATCAGCGCCAGGGCCACGGCCTGCAGCAGAACGCGCGCCTGCATCAGCTTGTTGGAGGTCACGCCGGAGCCGCCTCGCATCATGTTGACGAGGCCGCGGATCAGCACGACGACGACGGCGGCCATGACGACAAGGGCGAGGATTTTGAAGGTGGTTGCCATGGGCTGGCTCCAGTTCGGTTTCGTTCAGGCGCGCCTGGCGAGCACGCGGTAGAGCGCTGATGCCGGCAGGATGCGCTTGAGCATCACGCCGATTCTGGCCGGCACCGTTACCACATAGTGCGGGCGCGGGCGCTGTGACAGAAGCGCGTGGCGCAAGGCAACATGGACAACTTCCGGTCCGGGCTTCAGCCGCGAGACGCTGCCGCCAGCCTGCAGCCGCGCAAGCTGCGCCTTATAGTCGGCGCGGTGGACGGAGTTCTCGATGTCGATATTCTTCAGGAACCAGGCGAGGCCGTTGCTGGCGATCCTCGAGGTCACCGGCCCGGGCTCGATCAGAGAAAGCTGGATGCCGCTGCCTTCGAGTTCCTGGCGCATGCACAGCATCAGGCCTTCGATGGCGTGTTTGGACGCCGAATAGGCGCCGCGAAAGCGGACCGGGGCAAGGCCCAGGATCGAGGAGCAGTGGACCAGACGGCCGTGACCCTGGCGGCGCATGACCGGCACGACGCGCCGCGTCAGGTCATGCCAGCCGAAGAAGTTCGCCTCGAATTGCTCGCGCAGCGCCTCGACGGACAGGTCCTCGACGGCACCGGGCTGCGCGTAGGCGCCGTTGTTGAACAGCGCGTCGAGTTTGCCCTCAGTGCGCTCCAAGACCGCGTCGACCAGGGCGGCAATCGACTCCGGCTCACGATAGTCGAGATAGAAGGCCTCGAGACCGTCGGCCTCGAGAGCCTCGATGTCGGTCGGCTTGCGTGCCGTGGCGAATACGCGCCAGCCTTCCGCCTTCAATGCCCGCGCGCAATAGGCGCCTATGCCGGAGGAGGCGCCGGTGACGATAATGGTGCGCAACTCTTTGGCGGCGGGAATCGCGATTTGACCTGGGGTTGCCATTTGCCGCAATCACTTCCCATATTCGCGGCGTCGACACAATCGAGCGGAGCGCGGGTCCTTGCTCAGGAATATCGTCGCGGTCAAACGCGTGCTCTACGATGCGATCGGCCATTTCAACACCGACGACGGCTGGGCGATGGCCAGCCATCTGGCGATCACCTCGCTGATGGCGCTGTTTCCGTTCCTGATCTTCGCCACGACGCTTGCCAGCTTTCTCGGCGCGCGCGCCTTCGCCGACACGGCCGTGCATCTGGTCTTCGACACCTGGCCGGAGCAGATCGCCAAGCCGATCGCGCGCGAGGTGCTGAACGTGCTCACCGTGCGGCGTACCGACCTTCTGACCTATGGCGTGCTTTTAGCCGCCTACTTCGCCTCGAACGGCATCGAGGCTTTGCGCACCTCGCTCAACCGCGCCTATAGGGTCACCGAGACGCGCGGCATCATCCACCGCAGGGTGCAGAGCATCATTTTCGTGCTGATCGCGACGGCCTGTTTTCTTGCCGTCAGCGTGCTTCTTGTGTTCGCGCCGCTGCTGGCGCGGCTGGCCGAAGCGCATCTGGAATGGATCAAGCCCTATATGGGCACGATCACCATATGGCGTTACGTGATCGCCTCTACGGTCATCGTCATCGGCCTTTTCGCCGTGCATATCTGGCTGCCGGCCGGCAAGCGCCGCTTCGTCTCCATCGTTCCCGGTATCGTCTTCACGCTGGTCGCCTGGCTGGCCGGCTCGACCATCTTCGCCGCCTATCTCGACCATTTCTCGTCCTATGTGACGACCTATGCGGGACTGGCCTCGATCATGATCGCGGTGGTGTTCCTCTACATCATCTCGGCCATCTTCATCCTCGGCGGCGAGCTTAATGCCGCCATCAGCCGTTATCTCGAGGCGCGCGCGAGGGTAGGTTGAGGCAAGATCATGCCTTGGCTAGCCGCGCGGTCGCCAGGCCGACGCCCAGCGTGGCGATCGCCATGCCGGCGATCTGCAGCGGGTTGAGCTGCTCGCCGAACAGGGCCCAGGCGATGACGGCGGTGACGGCCGGCACCAGATAGAACAGCGAAGCGACCTTCGACATCTCGCCGTCCCTGATCATGACCATCAACAGGAAGATGGCGCCGACCGACAGCACGAGGACCAGCCAGGCCATGGCGAAGACGAGCTCGCCATTGACGGTGATTGTGCGCGTCTCTAAGGCGAGCGACCCTAGGATCGTCACGACGGAGCCGCCGACATACTGCCACATCGTCGCCGAGACGAGGTCGCCGCCGGAGGCGAAGCGCTTCTGCCAGATCGTTCCGGCGGCCATGCCGAGCACCGAGACCAGCGAGGCCGTCAACGTCGCCGCGGTGACGCCGCCGCCATTCATGCCAAGCTTCGGCCAGAGCACGATGACGACGCCCAACAGCCCGACGGCAAGGCCCGCCCAATGGCGCGGCAGGATCGCCTCGCCGAGGAATTTGCCGGCAAGCACCGCCGTGATCAGCGGCTGCAGACCGACAATCAGCGCCGAAAGACCGGCCGGCATGCCCCGGTGGATCGCCCAGAACACGCCGCCCAGATAGACGCCGTGCATGAGGACGCCGGCCACCGTTGCGTGCAGTGCCTCCTCGCGGCTCGCCCTGCGCGAGCCGAGCAGAACGGTCAGGCCCGCAAACAGGATCGCCGCCAGCACGAAGCGGATGGCGAGGAAGGTGAAAGGCTCCGCCCACGGCATGGCATAGCGCGCGCCGATGAAGCCGGTCGCCCACAGGACGACGAAGGAGGCGGGAATGAACCGCTTGATGCTGTGCATTGTGAGAGAGGGCTCTGGCTGCGGTGAAGGGTTGATGACGGCAATTGCTCTAATGCCGTTCAATTCGGCAAGCAAAACGAAACGGTTGATCCATAAGCTCATTCGAATTCAACAAACGGTGCCAGAGGGGCATGGCGTCAAGGCACGCCATGAAGAGGCATGCTTTTGCATCTCGGTACAACGTGGCTGCTGTTCGCGGTCGCGACCGTCGCGGTTTTCGGATTCTTCTTCGGCACGGCGCTCGACGCCATCATGAAGGAAGACGGATTCGGCTCGACCGGCAACACGCTGCTCTTCACGCTGGGCTTCTTTGTTGCGGTGATGGTCGCCAATGAGCACGGCATCACCTTCAGGGACCTCGGACTTGCGGTGGCATGGGGTTTGAGCGGCGCCTTCGTCCTTATCAGCGTGATGGCGCTGATCAAGGCGGGACTCGCGCGCCTGTAATCAAAGCCCGACGAGCCGCCTGACGTCTTGCGGCGCCATGCCTGCGTGCCTGAGCGCGGCGAGGCCGGTGTCCTTGAGGCTCTTCGACAATTTCCTGCCGTCCGGTCCGAGGATCAGGCGGTGGTGGAAGTAGCGCGGCGGCGAGAGGCCGAGCAATTCCTGGAGGAGGCGCTGCACGCCCGTGGCCGCGTAAAGGTCCTGACCGCGCACGACATGGCTGACGCCCTGCAGCGCGTCGTCGACGACCACGGCGAGATGATAGCTGGTCGGGATGTCGCGGCGCGCCACGATGACGTCGCCCCAGGCCTGCGGCCTCGCTTCGACCGAATGTGTCGCGGCCATGGTCTCGTCGGTGAACTCCGTCCAGGACAAGGCGCCGGACATGTGCGCCGTTGCCGCTTCGACGTCGAGCCGCCAGGCGAAGGGTATGTTCTCGGCGATGCGTCGCTTGCGCTCTTTCATCGACAGCGCCTTGTCCAGGGATGGGTAGAGCGGCACGCCGTCAGGGTCGCGCGGCCAGTCGCGGCCGCCGGTCTCGGCGATGAAGGCGCGGATCTCACCCCGGCTCATGAAGGCGGGATAGACCAGTTCCTCGGCGATCAGCCGGTCGAGCACCGCCCTGTATTCGGCAAAATGCTCGGACTGGCGCCGCACCGGCTCCTCCCAGCCGAGCCCCAGCCATTTCAGGTCGTGAAATATGCCGGCCTCGAATTCCGGCGTGCAGCGCGCGATGTCGATGTCCTCGATGCGCAGCAACAGCCGCCCGCCGGCCCGCGCCGCCATCTGCTGGTTGAGCAGGGCCGAATAGGCATGGCCGAGATGCAATTCGCCATTGGGGCTCGGCGCGAAGCGAAATGTCAGGAGCGTCATGTCTCAAGGCGCATTCGGGTTGAAAGGCGCTTCCGGCGGTTGCTAGTTAGCCATCAATTGCCATTTCGCGGCCGCCTAGGGAACAAGCAACGTGCAACGCATCGCCTCGCTCGACGACATTGCGGCAGGGCTCGACGCGCTCTGCCTCATCGATCCGCGGCTGGACAAGGTGCGCGGCATGGCAGGCGAGGTGCCGCTCAGGCTGTCCGAGCCGGGGTTCGGGAGCCTCGCCTCCATCATCGTCTCGCAGCAGGTTTCTCGCGCCAGTGCGGACGCCATCTTCGGCCGGCTGACCAGGCTGGTCGATCCACTGACGCCGGAAGGGATTCTCTTCGCCGGCGAGGATATTTTCCGCGAGGCCGGCCTGTCGCGCCCGAAGCAGCGCGGGCTCATCGCTGTCGCGCAAGCCGTCGCCGGCGGGCTGGATCTCTTCCATCTTTGCTCGCTCGACGCCACCGATGCGATCGCTGCGATGACGGCGGTGCCCGGTATCGGCCCCTGGACGGCGGAGTGCTATCTGCTTTTCGCCGCCGGCCATCCCGACGTCTTTCCGGCGCGCGATGTCGCGCTGCAGACGGCGGTCGGCCATGCGCTGGGCATCGACCCCCGTCCGCCGGAGAAAACGCTGATTCGACTGGCCGAATCATGGAGCCCGTGGCGAGGTGTGGCGTCGCGGCTTTTCTGGGCCTATTATCGTGAACTGAAGGGCAGGGATGCGGCGCCCCCTGTCGAAACGGCCAAAAAAGCATGAAAATCATGCGTTTTTGACGGTTTCGGCGAACGACAATCCGCTTCACATCCCTGTCATGTCGGGCTTACAGTATCCGCGCCGTTCGGTTCTGGAATAAGGAGGCCAACGACGTGACGGTTGCCGTATCTCCGGATGGGCTTCCCGCGCTGGTGCTGAATGCGGATTACCGTCCGCTCAGCTATTACCCCTTGTCGCTCTGGTCGTGGCAGGACGCCATCAAGGCTGTCTTCCTCGACCGGGTCAATATCGTTGCCGAATACGAGCACGCCGTCTCTTCGCCGACCTTCTCGATGAAGCTGCCGAGCGTGGTCAGCCTCAAGGCCTATGTTAAGCCGTCGCGGCATCCGGCCTTCACGCGCTTCAACGTCTTCCTGCGCGACCGCTTCCAGTGCCAGTATTGCGGCACTCCGGACGACCTCACCTTCGACCATGTCATCCCGCGCCATCGCGGCGGCGCGACGACCTGGGAGAATGTCGTCGCAGCCTGCTCGCCCTGCAATCTCAGGAAAGGCGGCATGATGCCGGCGCAGGCCAAGATGTGGCCGCTGCAAAAGCCCTATCAGCCGACGGTGCACGACCTGCACAACAACGGCCGCCTGTTCCCGCCCAACCATCTGCATGAAAGCTGGATGGATTATCTCTACTGGGATGTCGAACTGGAGCCTTGAGATCGTTCGATAATTCGGGAGGCTGGCCGCCTGAAGCGATTTTCTGCGCTTCCGGTGCTCACGGACTTAAATGTCCGCTCCGCTCCGGTTCTCGAAAATCACTTCATCCGACTCAGCCTGCCGAATTCTTTGAACGATCTCGGGTCGGCGCTTTGGGTGATTCAGTCGCGCGACAGCGCACTGCGGAAGGCGACGGCGGCCAGGATGAGGCTGGCGATGGCGTTCCAGCCGGCGAGCGACAGGCCGAGGATGCGCAAAGCTGCCTTGTCGCAAGAGGGCGGCACGAATTTGTCGAGCGCGTCGAGCACGCCCTTGCCGCCGGTGTCGACCGGACCGGCGCCGGCGGTGCAATCGGCCGGGCCCGGCCACCAGGCCCATTCGACGCCGGAGTGGTAGACGCCGAGATAGAGGCCGTAGAGCATCAAAAGGCCGCCGATCGCCAGCAGGCCGCGCGTCACCCAGGCCGGCGCGCGCAGCATCGAGGCGATCGCCGCCACCAGCATCAGCGGCACACCGATGTAGTAGGGCGTGCGCTGCTCGAGGCAGAGATGGCAGGGGATGTAGCCGCCTATGTACTGGAAGGCGAGCGCGGAGCCGACGGTCGCTGCCATGGCCACGGCGAGAAACAGCGCGGCGCGAGTCTGCTGGCGTCCGGTGTCGGCAGTCATGGTCGCTGTCATCGGTCTGGTCCGTTCGCTTGGCGCTTAGAGCGCGTCGCACAGAAATGGATTCAGGCGGCGCGCATCAAGTCTTTGTTTTGATGCATGTCGTTCTCCCAAAACCGCTGCGCGCTTTTGGGCGACATGCATTATCCGTGGGCGTATCTGACCGCGATATAGAGCAAAATAAGGGCAGCGGCACCGGCGCTGACGATGAGCCCCAAGCGTTTTTCGATGAACTCCTTGATCGATTCGCCGTAGCGGCGCAGCAGCCATGCAAGCAGCAGGAAACGGGCGCCGCGCGCCACGATCGCAAGCCCGATGAACAGCAAGAGGTTGACGCCGATGACGCCGGACAGGATCGTCACCACCTTGATCGGCGGCAGATGCGCCGCGCCCGAGGTGATCAGCATCAGGATGATGAAGCCGACGCCGGAGGAGGTGCGCAGCTGCTCGAACTCGTCATATTTGCCGTAAAATTCGAGGATCGGCTTGGCGACCGCCTCATAGGCGTAATGGCCGATGAACCAGCCGGCGACGCCGCCGAGCACCGAGGCTATCGTCGCGATCAGCGCGTAGCGGTAGGCGCGCTCCGGCTTCGACAATGCCATCGGCAAATAGAGCACGTCGGCCGGCACCAGGAAGACGGAGCTTTCGACGAAGGCGATGAAGGCCAGCCACCACTCGGCCGATTTCCGTGCCGCCAGCGACAGGGTCCAGTCGTAAAGTCCGCGAAGCATCGGCTCTCCTGATTTGGTTCCGAACGGCGGAGCGGTTTTCGGCCACCGGCATGCACGACGCAAGGACCCAAAGCGCCGCAGTGAACGCTTTTGGCCCGGCCACCCGACCCGCAGCCTGTCTAGAAAGAATTTCCGCGCCGCACAATGGCGGCGCCGTCTCGCAACCGAAAGGGACGGTTTGGCCGCGGTTAGCGCTGGTGAATTCGGCAACAGGCCAGTTGACGAAAGGGCCTCCGCCCGTATAGTCCGCGCCCATCCAGGCCGCCCGGCCTGAGCCCCTATGGCGGAATTGGTAGACGCGCTCGACTCAAAATCGAGTTCCGCAAGGAGTGCTGGTTCGATCCCGGCTAGGGGCACCATCCTTCGCTCTGCGAGCTTCGGATGGCAGGCCACCTGAAAAGTCTTACCGCATATTCCCCGTATGCCCCTGCGAATACCGCCCCGGCTGCGGCCACACGGTCAGCCCATGCGGTTCCACGCCGACGCGGATCTTGGTCACGGCGCCTGAGGTCGTGTCGATCATATAGACCTCGCTGTCGAAGCGGCCGGAGAGCCATAGCTGGCTGCCGTCAGCGCTGACATTGCCCATGTCAGGGCTGCCGCCGTTAGCGATCGGCCATTGCGCCACGACCGCGCGGGTGGCGAAATCGATCACCGTCACGCTGCCCGGCCCGTCGGCGCGGCCCTGCTCCATCTTGTGCGAGCCGCGGTTCGAGACAAAAAGGCGCTTGCCGTCGCGGCTGACGACGAAGCCGTGCGCGCCTATTCCCGTCGGAATGAAGCCGATCTCCTTGAAGCTGTCGCCGTCGACGAGAAACACGCCGTCATTCATCATGTCGGCGACGTAGAAGACCTTGCCGTCGGGCGCGAGGCGGATGTCCTGCGGCATGCCCATCTTCGACAGGTCGAGATGGCCGAGCACCTTCCGGTTCTTCAGGTCGATCTTGGCCAGCCCGCCGTCGCCATATTCGCAGGTGAAGATCGCGTAGGAATTGTCGGCCGCGAAATCGGCATGGTTGATGCCGGGGCAATCGGGCGTCGGGATGATCGATTTCAGCGCCATGGTCTGCGGATCGCGCAGGTCGAGCTGCCTCAGCGCCTCGTCGATGATGACGGCGGCGCTGCCGTCCGGCATGAAATACATGTTGTAGGGATCGTCGACAGGCACCTGCTTGCCGGGTTTTCCGGTCGTCGGGTCGATCGGCGTCAGGCTGCCGTTCTTGCCGGTGCCGTTGTTGGCCACCCAGAGCGTCTTCAGGTCCCAGGAAGGAACGACGTGCTGCGGCTTGCTGCCGACCGGAAACCTGTCGACCTCCTTGAGCGTCGCCGGATCGATCACCGAGACACTGTTCGAGGATCGGTTCGGCACATAGACGCGCGGCAGCGCGCCTGATGTCGCCGGGCTCATATGGCCGGCGGTCGTGTGGCTGTAGATGTTGACGAGCGGTAGCGGAGGCTCGGAGCAATCCTCGGGACAGGAGCCCGCGAAGGCGCTTGTCGGCAGCAGGACAAGCAATAGGCCAGGCAGCGCGATTGACAGGCCGGCATGGCGCAGGAGTGTTCTGATCATCTGGATTGCTTTGCGAGGAAGGCGGACCGGATCGGCCCGCCACATGCCATAGCCTGTGTGGCGCTCTCCATCTAGCGCCTTTTCAACAGGCTCCGCATGCGGTTGCGCAGGATGCGCGCCATGTTGCGGGTCTCGCGGTAGAGGTGGAGCTGCGAGGCCGCCTGGCGAGCCAGCCGGTCGGCGTCGGGCGTGAGGCCCACGACCAGCGTGCCCGTCGGCTTGCGCTCCGTCCACAGCCGGCTCATCACCGGATGGTCGGGCACCGCGCAGGAATCGGTCATGACGATGTTGGGATCGTCGAGATGCTGCTTCGTCACCTCGATCATCAGCAGCGTGCCCGGCGAATAGGCGGAGAGCGTCTCGTCGTAGGCCGTCTTCCAGGTGTAGGCGACGCCTGCCTCTACGAAGACGACGAGACAGGCAATGGTGCGGCCATCGAGCTTCAGCGAATGGATGCGGCACATGTCGTGCTCGGCCAGCCGGTGCACGGCCTCGCGGGCGAAGGCGGCGCGGTAGCGGTCGATCGCCATGGCCGTACGCTCGCGGCCCTTCCAGCCGGCGGCCTCCAAGGTCAGGAAGCTCTCGATGGCGTGGCGGATCTCGTCCTGTCCGCGCGCCACGACATGCTCGAGCTTGCCGAGGTCGGCGAGGCGCCGCTTCAGCCGGCGGAATTCGCGATAATGGTGCGCGCGCAGCGAGGCCTTGAGGTAGTCGTCGCCGTCTGCATCGCTTTCCAGCACTGGGCGCTCGGCCTTGCCGGTGGTGACCAGGGTCAGGCCGCGGCTGTCGGCAAAGGAAGTGAGCAAGCTCGCCACCGGGCCGTCCAGCTTCATGTCGGGCAGCACGAACACCTTCGGCAACTTGAGATGCGGCCTCGACAGCATCGAGAAGAAATCCTCGATGACGCCGACCGGGTCGTCGCGGTCGACCAGCGGGGTGCCGAGCGGACCGAACGGGCTCGACCATGTGCGCATGACGGGAACGCCGAGCGGGATGGCCGGCCGCTCGACCGAGAACGGCACCAGGAGCCGCAGCCGGTTGCGGTATTCGTCGCCATCGCGGATCACGGCCAGCCGCACCTCGCGGTCCTCGAGCCTCGGCATGGCGGGCGCCAGGAAGCGCGGGTTGAAGAAGACGTTGGGCTCGATCGTGCGGGCGCTCAGATAATCGAGCTCCTCGACGAGGTCGAACCCGGCTGAAGCTGGATAGATCGCGAGCTTGCGCTCCGGCCGGTTGTTGGCGAAGAGCTCGATATGGGCGGGATCGGCCTCCCTGGCGAGGCCGGCAAGGCCCGACACCATGGCGCCGGCCGGGCCGCCGCTGGTCTCCTCGAGCAACGGAACGGCGGCCATCAGGCGATTTCCTTCTTTGCAGGCACGAAAATCGCCATGACGATGCCAAGCTTGCGCCAGACGGTGAAGGACAGCGCGCCGGCCTCGAAGATCATGGCGAGGCTGGTGGCGATCGCGGCGCCCCAGAGGCCGAAGAGCGGGATCAGGACCACGTTGAGGCCGATGTTGAGGGCCAGCGTCATGGCATAGACGGCGGCGCAGATGTTCTGGTTGCCGCTCATGGTGAGCAGGCTTTCGCAGGGGCCGACGGCGCCGCGCGCGACGACGCCGAAGACGAGCAGGAAGAGCAGCGGATAGCCGGCGGTGAATTCCGGACCGAACAGCACCAGCATCGGCTCGCCGAGCGCCAGCACCAGCAGCGCCATCAAAAGCGACGGCCAGAAGGTCCAGGAAACGGTCTCGCGGGCGAAAGCGGCGAGCCTTTCCGGCTCGCCATGGGTGAATTGCGCATAGCGCTGGGCAACGCCCGCCTTGACGGCGAAATAGACGAAATGCACCAGCGCCAGCGTCTTGACCGTCGCGAAATAGACGGCGACGTCATCGGGATCGAGATAGGCGCCGACCATCAGCACGTCGGCATTGGTGAGCAGGAAGAAGAAACTCTCGACCAGGAAGATCGGCAGCGAGACGAGGAACCATTGGCCGAAATGCACGGCGATCGGCCCTGCCGGGATCTTCTTGTCCATGCGCGAGGTGACGCCCACCAGCTGGCCGAGCGTCGTCACATAGGTGGCGGCAATGGATGCAAAGATCGCGGTCTTGGCATCGGGCACGTAGTGCATGGCGAGCATCGCCGCCATGAACACCAGAATCAGCACGGGCCGCACCAGATAGGTCGGCGACAGCGCGAACAGCGCCCATGAATTGGCGCGGGCCAGGCCCTGCAGGAGATCGCCCATCGCGATCATCGGCAGGCAAATGACGCCGAGGATGAAGGGAACGACGTAGTAGTTCTCGATCAAGGGCGAGGCGAGCCAGACGCCGAGCGCGCCCAGCCCTGCGATCGCCGTCGAGGCGACCAGCACGAACAGCCGGCTCGCGAGCACGATGCCGCGCAGCTCGGCGAGCATGCCGCGCTCGCGATATTCGGGAATGAAGCAGATGACGGAGGTGTGGAAGCCGAGGCAGGCGAGGTTGCCGACGATCACCATCGTCACCCAGACCAGCACGAAGATGCCGTATTCGAACGAGCCCATCCAGCGCGCCATCAGCACCTGGCTGATGAAGGCGATGATGGCGCTGACGATGCGGATGGAAAAGGCGATCAGCGACATGCGGCCGGCTTCGCCGCGTTCGTCGGCGGTGAACAGCACGGCGTCGATGCGGCCAAGCAGCGGCCGCATGCGCAGCGCCCAGCGCTGCGGCAGGAACCGCCCGGCAGTCGTCGCCGCGGAAAAGCGCACCCCGAATACTCTCCGTTTTCCGCCTCTTTTTCAGCGCTCCGGTGTATTCGAAACACATTAAGAAACGGTTGGGTGGGGAGCGCGGCGTCCTCCTTCTTCCCTTGTGGGAGAAGGTGTCGCCGAAGGCGACGGATGAGGGGTATTGGAAGGATCGCGGCTTTGCAGGCACAGGCGCTTCAGATCCTTCAATCCGTTTACGCCGCGTTCCGTCCAGCACCCCTCATCCGTCTCGGTGCTGCGCGCCGATTCACCTTCTCCCACAAGGGGAGAAGGAAGAGTCGCTCTACATCCCCTTCATCGCGTTGCACGACACGTTCGGGTTCATGTCGGCGAAGGCGCCGGTGGGGTTCTGCTTCCAGGTCCAGACATGCAGTTCATAGAACGGGCCGAGGCCGTAGCGGTTGGGTGCCGTGTTGAAATTGAACAGATGGCCTTCGAGCGAGGCCGGACCCTTCGAGGTGATGTACTCGACGGCGATCAGCTTCAACGTGCCGTCGGCCGTCGGTTCGTACATCACGGCCTCCGGCTTCGCCACGTCGACGGCGTCATCCTTCAGATAGTCGGCGTTGACGTAGTGGATGCCCATGGCGCCGCCAGTGAGACCGCTGGCGCAAGGGATCGGCGCATAGCCTTCGGCTTTCGCCACCGCGACGTCCTCGAAGCGGCTGTCGAGCGCCCGCACCTTCTCGGCAAGCGGGTTGACGGTTTCGGCCTTGACGGCGCTGACTGCGAGCATGGCCAGAACCGATGCGGCGATCAGGCGCCTGTTGCAATTTTGCGAATGCTCATTTTCCTCTCCAATTCGGTTGAGGCGCGCAAGGCGGAGCCGAGCCCGGTTGAGGCCACGTTCACGCCTGTCGCGCCTGTCACGCTGTGTGCGGAGCCGCTCGATCCACCGGAAGGAATCAGCGGTGGTGCCACCAATATTCCCAGTATTCGCGCGGCATCTCGCGCTCCTCGAGGCCGATGTCGCGTCTCAGGAAGGCGTCCCGCGGGGGCAGAAGGCGCCGCCGGTTTCGCAGGGGCGAAAGCAGCGCCGACACGGCCCGCCGGATGACGCCGCGCCGTGGCGCGAGGATATCCGCCGGGGCGGATACTCCCTCGCTGTCCGGCACCACATCAGGTCCGCCATCGGCGGGGACGATCTGGAGCGCATCGTTGCGTCCCTCGGCTGTTCGATCAGCGATAAAAGTAGGGGTCGAGGACCCGCACCTCCGTGATCTTGTCGACGGTGAGCGCGTTCTTCTGCGCGGTGCTGCGGATCGCCTCGGGCGAGGGAGCGTCATAGATGCAGAAGCTCTTGCCCTTATCGGGCGAGACATAGGACTGCACCCAGGTCACGCCCTTCTCGGCGTTGCGGGCGATGACGCCGCCCATGGCGGTCGCGCCGGCATCGTTCATCGGCACGTTGAGGCCGTCGGGAAATGTGCGTTCAACCAGATAGCGAGGCATGATCGGTTTTCCTTTGACGATTGAATCACGCTCGGTCTGAGCGCGGCTGGACTAAAGCCACGCTCGGAAAGGCCGCGCATCGGAACCTTTCCCCATATTGGGCGGGACGATTCCCCATGTTGGAAGCGTTAATTGTGGAGAACCGCACCCAAATATGTGGAAGGTCACATTGTGGCGCGCTCATCCGGACTATCGGAGGCGGCACCCGCCGCGGTGAAATCCCGACTTTGCGTGAGAGAACGAGAATGCTTCTGGAACGGCAGATGCAGCTGCGGCTATTGGAGGCTCTCCTGGCGGAGTCGATGCAAGGCCGCGGCCGCGTCGCGGCGCTGTCGGGCGAGGCCGGCGCCGGCAAGACGGCGCTGGTCGAGGCTTTGGTGGATCGTGTGGGGCAAGGTGTGACCCTGCTCCGCAGCGCCTGCGAGGACCTGTCGATCCCTGATCCGCTGGGGCCGCTCTATGATCTCGCCCGCGAGGCTCAATGGGAACTGCCGCGCGCGATCGACGACCGGCAGGGGCAGCGGCTGCCGCTGTTTTCCGATGCGCTCGACGTCTTCGAGGCAAAAGGCCCGAGCCTGCTGGTCATCGAGGACCTGCATTGGGCGGATGACGCGACGCTCGATTTCGTTCGCTTCCTCGGTCGTCGTATTGCAAACTCGCACATCCTGCTTCTGGTCACGGCGCGCACCGATCGCAGCGAGGGACAGATGCGCGTGCGCCGGGCGTTGGGCGAGATCCCGGCCGGCAATGTCGTGCGTATCGAGGTGCCGCTGCTCAGCGAAGCCGCCGTGCTGTCGCTGGCCGAGATAGCCGGCCGCGACGGCGGCGCCATCTACCGGGCCACCGCCGGCAACGCCTTCTTCGTCACGGAGCTGCTCGCCGCCGAAAGCGACAGCGCGCTGCCGGCCAGCGTGCGCGACGCGGTGCTAGCGCGGGCGGAGCGGCTGTCGCCCGGCGCCCGCTCGATGCTCGACGCGGTGTCCGTCTTTCCGCGCCGCGCCGACGGCTGGGCGCTGCAGGGCCTGTGCGGGATCGCCGCCGCCGGTCAGCTCGCCGAATGCATCAGCCAAGGCCTGCTCGAGGATTTCGGCGACGGCTACGCCTTCAGGCATGAGATCGCCCGTCGGGCAATCGAGACGGCGCTGGCACCGAGCCGGCGGCGCGAGTACAACCGGCGCGCGCTGGCGGCACTGCAGGAAAACCCGGATGTGGCCACCGCAAGGCTGGTGCATCATGCCGTTGAGGCGCAGGACCTGGAGGCGGTGCGCCAGCTCGCGCCGCTCGCCGCGCGCGAGGCTTCCCGCGTCGGCGCGCATCGGGATGCCGCCGGCCACTACGAGGTCGCCTTGCGATATTACGACGGCCTGCCGATGGAAAGCCAGGCGGCACTGCATGAAGGCCATGCCTTCGAATGCCACCTCATCGGCCGCGTCGACGCGGCCATGGAGGCGCAAGGTGAGGCGCGCCGGCTGCGGCAAGCGCTAGGCGACAGGCTGAAGGAAGGCGACAGCCTGAGATGCCTCTCGCGCTTCGCCTACCTGCTCGGCGACCGCGCGGCGGCGGATCGGTTCGGGGCTCAGGCCGTCGAGCTTCTGGAGACGGCGCCCGACAGTCCCGAGCTTGCCATGGCTTATTCGAACCGTTCCCAACTGGCGATGCTGGCCGAAAGGCTCGACGAGACGATTTTGCTTGGAGCCAAGGCGGTCGAACTGGCCGAGCGGCTGAACCGGCCGGACATTCTCTGTCACGCGCTCAACAATGTCGGCGCCGCCGGGCAATGGCTGGATTTCGCCAAAGGGCGGCGCGACCTCGCCCGCAGCCTTGCATTGGCCCTGGCGGGGAATTTCCAGGAGCACGCGGCGCGCGCCTTCACCAATTGCGCCTGCGTGGAGATGAACAGGCTCAACCTCAACGAGGCGGAAGCCGTCCTCGACCGCGGCATCACCTATTGCGTCGAGAACGATCTCGCGACCTGGCGCGATTACATGCGCGGCGTGCAGGCGCAATTGCTTCTGCGGCGCGGCCTGTGGAACGACGCGGCCGCGGTGGCGCATGACGTCATCGACGACGAGGCAACCACCGCGCTTGTCCGCTATCCCTCGCTGGTGGCGCTGGCGAAACTGCGCATCCGGCGGGGCGATCCGTCGGCCGAGCCGGTGCTGGACGAGATGAGGCGGTTTCTGGACAAGGGGATGGAGCTGCAACGGCTGGTGCCTTATGCGGCGGTGATGGCCGAGCTCGCATGGCTTGGACAGGGCGACAGAGCCGAGGCGCTGCGCCTTATCGATCTGGCCGAAGACCTATCGCCGACGCGGGCGGTGTTCGGCGAGCTGGCGACTTGGCGGCAGCTGCTGTCGCCTGAGAGCGATCCCGGCGACACCCGCGGCATGACCGAACAGCATCGCCTTCTGCTTGCCGGCGATTGGCAGGGCGCCGCGGCATTCTGGGCCGGGATGGATGCCCCCTTCGAGCGCGCGCTCGCCTTGCTGCAAGGCGACGAGGCGGCGCTGCGCGAGGCGCTCGATATTTTCGAAGGGCTTGGCGCAAGGCCGGTGGCGCAGCATGTGCGCGGCATGATGCGGCAGAGCGGCGTCATTCATATCGCGCGGGGACCAAGGCAGGCGACGCGCGCCAATCGCGCCGGCCTCACCCAGCGCCAGATGGAAGTGCTGCAGCTGATCGAGCGCGGCTTCTCCAACAAGAAGATCGCCGCGCAGCTGACCATCTCGCCGAAGACCGTCGATCACCATGTTTCGGCGGTGCTGGAGAAACTGGAAGCCGTCTCGCGCGGCGAGGCGACGGCCACCGCGCGGGCGTCGGGGTTGTTGTGAGGGTCAGCTGATCAGGGGAGTCTGGAATCCTCAGCGCCGGCGCTGCCCCTCATCCGCCCTTCGGGCACCTTCTCCCCGTTCAACGGGGAGAAGGAAGAAAGGTGTCAAGCAAACGCGCCGTGGCAGTGCTTGTACTTCTTGCCGGAGCCGCAGGGACAGGCCTCGTTGCGGCCGACCTTGCCCCAGGTCGCCGGGTTCTTCGGATCGCGATTTTCCGGCGCGACGATGGCGTTGGATTCCTGGCGGACCAGAAGCGCGGTCTCGCCGCCCTGGAAATCGTCCTCGCCGGTGGTGCCGTCGAGATGGCTGCCGAACATGTCGGGCGCTTCCGGCGGCGGCGCTTCCGCCGCCTGGCGGACCAGCTCGACGCGCATCAGCTGCGCGGTGACGGCCTGGCGCAGATTGCCGAGCATGCCCTGGAACAGCTCGAACGCCTCGCCCTTGTACTCCTGCAGCGGGTCGCGCTGGGCATAGCCGCGGAAGCCGACGACCGAGCGCAAGTGGTCGAGGTTGACGATATGCTCGCGCCACAGATGGTCAAGCGTCTGCAGCACCACCGAGCGCTCGACATAGCTCATCACATCGGGGCCGAAGCGCTCGGCGCGCTCCTTGGCGGCGGCATCCGCAGCGGCCGAAATGCGCTCGCGGATGTCGTCCTCGGCGATGCCTTCTTCCTTGACCCACTCCTCGACCGGCAGGTCGAGGTTGAGGTACTGAGCCACTTCTTCCTTGAGGCCGGCGACGTTCCACTGCTCCGCATAGGCGTTTTCGGGGATGTTCTTGGCGACGATTTCCTCGATGACGCCCTCGCGCATCTCGATGATCGTCTCGGACAGTCCTTCGCCGTCCATCAGCTCGATGCGCTGCTCGAACACCACCTTGCGCTGGTCGTTCGAGACGTCGTCATATTTCAGAAGGTTCTTGCGGATGTCGAAGTTGCGCGCCTCGACCTTCTTCTGCGCCTTTTCCAGCGCCTTGTTGATCCATGGGTGGATGATCGCCTCGTCTTCCTTGAGGCCGAGCTTCTGCAGCATGCCGTCCATGCGCTCGGAGCCGAAGATGCGCATCAGGTCGTCCTGCAGCGACAGGAAGAATTTCGAGCGGCCGGGGTCGCCTTGGCGGCCGGAACGACCGCGGAGCTGGTTGTCGATGCGGCGCGATTCATGGCGCTCGGTGGCCAAAACATAGAGGCCGCCGGCGGCCAGCGCCTTTTCCTTCAATTGCGCGATGTCGTCGCGGATCTGCTTTTCGCGTGCCTCGCGCTCCGGTCCGGGCGGAACCTCCGCAAGCTCCTCGGCGATGCGCATGTCGGCATTGCCGCCGAGCTGGATGTCGGTGCCGCGGCCGGCCATGTTGGTGGCGATGGTGATGGCGCCGGGCTTGCCGGCCTGGGCGACGATGGACGCCTCGCGCTCGTGGTGGCGGGCGTTCAGCACCTCGAAGTTCTTGAAGCCGTCCTTGCGCAGACGC
Source organism: Mesorhizobium captivum (assembly GCF_033977165.1). Classification (NCBI taxonomy): domain Bacteria; kingdom Pseudomonadati; phylum Pseudomonadota; class Alphaproteobacteria; order Hyphomicrobiales; family Phyllobacteriaceae; genus Mesorhizobium; species Mesorhizobium captivum. The sequence goes on along the minus strand of NZ_JAVIJB010000011.1, from coordinate 29,937 downwards.
TCGGCCAACTGCTCGGATTTCTCGATCGAGGTGGTGCCGACCAGGATCGGCTGGCCCTTGTCACGCGCTTCCTTGATTTCCTTGACGATCGCCTTGTATTTTTCATCGACCGTCCGATAGACCTCGTCGTCCTCATCCTTGCGCACGACCGGCAGGTTGGTCGGGATCTCGGTGACTTCGAGATTGTAGATGTTGGCGAATTCCTCGGCCTCCGTCAGCGCGGTGCCGGTCATGCCGGCGAGCTTCTTGTAGAGGCGGAAATAATTCTGGAAGGTGACCGAGGCCAGCGTCTGGTTCTCCGGCTGGATCTGCACATGCTCCTTGGCCTCGAGCGCCTGGTGCAGGCCTTCCGAATAGCGTCGACCGGGCATCATGCGGCCGGTGAACTCGTCGATGATGACGATCTCGCCGTTGCGCACGATGTAGTCCCTGTCCTTCTGGAACAGCAGATGCGCCTTCAGCGCGTTGTTCACGTGGTGGACGATGGCGACGTTCTCGACGTCGTAGAGCGACTCGCCCTTCAAAAGGCCGGCGTCGCGCAGCATGTTTTCCAGCTTCTCGGTGCCGTCCTCGGTGAAGATCGTGGTCTTCTGCTTCTCGTCGACCTCGTAGTCGGCCGGGCCGAGTTTCAGCATGTAGGCGTCGATGGTGTTGTACATCTCCGAGCGGTCCTCGAGGGGGCCGGAAATAATCAGCGGCGTGCGCGCTTCGTCGACCAGGATGGAATCGACCTCGTCGACGATGGCGTAGGCATGGCCGCGCTGCACCATCTGCGAGCGCTCGTATTTCATGTTGTCGCGCAGATAGTCGAAGCCGAGCTCGTTGTTGGTTGCGTAAGTGACGTCGCAGGCATAGGCCTCGCGGCGCTCGTCGTCGGAGAGTCCGTGAACGATGATGCCGACGGTGAGGCCGAGGAACTTGTAGACGCGGCCCATCCATTCGGCGTCGCGCTTGGCGAGATAGTCGTTGACGGTGACGACATGCACGCCCTTGCTGGCGAGCGCATTGAGGTAGACCGGCAAGGTGGCGACCAGCGTCTTGCCCTCGCCGGTGCGCATCTCGGCGATGCCGCCATTGTGCAGCACCATGCCGCCGATCAATTGCACGTCGAAAGGGCGCATGCCCAGAACGCGGCGGGCCGCCTCGCGCACGGTGGCGAAAGCCGGTATCAGCAAGTCGTCGAGCGAGGCGCCGTTGGCGAGATCCTGGCGGAATTTTTCGGTGCGGCCGGCAAGCTCGGCATCCGAGAGCGCCCGCATCTCGTTTTCCATGGCGTTGATGGCCTCGACACGGGGCCGGGTCGACTTGACGCGGCGATCGTTGGAGGAGCCGAAAACCTTACGGGCGAGACCGCCGAGACTGACCATCCATGGCCCTTTCGATAGCAATTTTAGCCGTTTGCGACGGGCGCCTGGCGGGCCCATCAAATCCGCGTGACTGCGGACAAACGCAAATAGCGCCCGGAAAACGGTTCTGGACGCCAAGTCGTTGGACAGATAAGAGGGGGCTCAACTGATGTCAACGCCGCGTTAGCCCCATGGGCAGCGCCAAATTCCGCCACAATCCGACTGATCTGGAACCTTTCCGCGCAAGCGATCCTTATTGGCAATCCCCATTGGAGTTTATCTTGATGTCCCTGTTGTTCCGCCGCGCGTCGCTCGCCAGCCTTGGCCTGGCCTTCGGGCTCTCGGCTTTTTCGCTGTCGCCGCTGATGGCGCAGGAAACCAAGCCAGCCCAGCCGAACGCCGCGGCGCCCGCTGCCACTCCGGTCGACCCGAATGCCGTGGTCGCCACCGTCAATGGCGAGAAGCTGACCGAGGCCGACCTCGCACTCGCCGAAGGCGAGCTGTCGCAGCAGTTCCAGCAGCTGCCGCCGGAACAGCGCCGCGCCGCCGCCCTTTCGGCGGCCATCGAAATCCGCGTCATGGCCAAGAAGGCGGTCGATAGCGGTCTCGACAAGGACGCCGATTTCCAGCGCCGCATGGCGTTCCTGCAGCAGCGCGCCCTGCACGGCGAGGTCGTCGAGAAGGAGGTCGTCAACAAGGTGACGGATGCGGATGTCCGCGCCCGCTACGACCAGGAAATCGCCAACACGCCGCCGGTCAATGAGATCCATGCCCGTCACATCCTCGTGAAGACGAAGGAAGAGGCCGAGGCGATCATCAAGCAGCTCGATGGCGGCGCCGACTTCCAGAAGCTCGCCAACGAGCACACCAGCGACCCGAGCGGCAAGAGCAGCGGCGGCGATCTCGGCTGGTTCGGTCCTGGCCAGATGGTGCCGGAGTTCGACAAGGCGGCGTTCGCGCTTGACGTCGGCAAGTACTCGAAGGAGCCGGTGCAGTCGCAGTTCGGCTGGCATGTCATCAAGGTCGAGGACAAGCGGGCCAAGCAGCCGCCGGCTTTCGACGACGTCAAGGATCAGGCCAAGCAGGCGGTCATCCGCGACAAGTATTTCGCCATGGTCAAGGAATTGCGCGGCGCCGCCAAGGTCGAGATTCCGGACGCGAAGCTGAAGGCGGCTGTCGACACGATGGAGAGCGGCAAGTAATCGGCACAGGCTTGGAACTTTGCGAAAGGGCGCCCTCGGGCGCCCTTTCGTGTTTTATGCGGCTATGCCGCGCACCACATAGCGCACTGCGGCCCGGATCGTCTCCTCGTCTTCGTCGAGGCGGTTGGTCAAAAGATGCCTCCAGGCATAGGAGGCGATCAGGTCGGCCACGATCTCCGCATCGATGTCCGCCACCACCTCGCCGCGCGCCTTGGCGCGCTCGATCATTCGGCCGGTATGGGCGCGGCGCCCCCTTGCGTAGTCGGCAAGCGCCGCTGCGGCGGCCGCGTCGGATTGCGCCTCGGCGACCAGCGACCTGAAGACATTGCCGGACGAGGTGTCGCGCCAGTGCGCGAACAGGTTCATGAGGAAGCCGGCAAGGTCCGTTTCGATGTTTCCCGTATCGGGCGTCTCGACGCGTTTTTGCCGCTGATAGACCTCGATCAGCAGCGCCGCCTTGCTCGGCCACCAGCGATAGATGGTCGGTTTCCCGGCCCGCGCCCGTCGCGCGACGGCCTCGATCGAGAAGCCGGAATAGCCGGCCTCCGCCAAGACCGCTTCGGCGGCCTCGAGGATGGCATCGGCGCTTTCCGGGTTTCGCTTTGCGCCGATCGATTTGCGCCCCGGGGCGGCGAGTTCGCCCATTTCGTCGTCCTTAGATCGTTTTGACGCAATTCCGGACGGAAAACCGTTTTCACACTTTTCCTGGAATTGCTTTAGCCGGTGAATCTCCGGCCCGATCATATCGGGTCCGGAGCTGAAACGAAACGGACCGTATGGGTCGCAGGACCTTTGGCGGCGACCGCGGAGCGCGGCCAGAACGCCTCTTGCGCTGGCGCGCGCTATCGGGCAAACCGGCCTTCCTTTCGCGTTCTGCCGCTTCGGGGTCCCCATGTCCGCAACGATTTCGCCGCTCGCACCGAAGAAATATCCCAAGATGCCGGTCATCGAGGGCGTGCGCATCGCCACCGCGGAGGCCGGGATCAAGTACCGGAATCGCACCGACCTGCTCGCCATGGTCTTCGATGCGGGCACGGCCGTCGCCGGAGTCTTCACCCGCTCGAAATGCCCCTCGGCGCCAGTCGACTACTGCCGCCAGAACCTGCCCGCCGGCAAGGCGCGCGTGCTGGTGGTCAATTCCGGCAATGCCAACGCCTTCACCGGCAAGAAAGGCATGGCTTCGACCGCGCTGACCGGCGAGGCGGCGGCGAAGGCCGCCGGATGCTCCGAGAGCGAGGTGTTCCTGGCCTCGACCGGTGTCATCGGCGAGCCGCTCGACACCAACAAATTCAGCCACCTCCTTGCCGGCCTGGTGAAGGACGGCAAGCCGGACCTGTGGACCGAGGCGGCGAAGGCGATCATGACCACGGACACCTATGCGAAGGTGGCAACGCAGACGGTGAAGCTCGGCGACGCCGACGTCACCATCAACGGTATCGCCAAGGGCGCCGGCATGATCGCGCCGGACATGGCGACGATGCTTTCCTTCATCGCCACCGACGCGCCGATCGCGGCCCCCGTGCTGCAGGACCTGTTGTCGCGCGGCACGGCCAAGACCTTCAACGCCGTCACCGTCGACAGCGACACCTCGACCAGCGATACGCTACTCATCTTCGCTACCGGCAAGGCCGCTGCGCGTGGCGCTCCGGCGATCAGCGATCCGAAGGATGCGCGGCTCGGCGCCTTCCGCCGCGCGCTCGGCAAGGTGCTGAAATCGCTGGCACTGCAAGTGGTGCGCGACGGCGAGGGCGCGCGCAAGCAGGTCGAGGTCACCGTCACCGGCGCCAAGTCCGCCCGCTCGGCCAAACGCATCGCGCTTTCGATCGCCAACTCGCCGCTGGTCAAGACCGCGGTCGCCGGCGAGGACGCCAATTGGGGCCGCGTCGTGATGGCTGTCGGCAAGGCCGGCGAGCCGGCTGACCGCGACCGGCTGTCGATCTGGTTCGGCGACAACCGCCTGGCGCATGAGGGCGAGCGCGATCCGGCCTACTCCGAGGAAGCGACCTCCGCCTACATGAAGCGCGACGACATCCGCATCCGCGCCGACATCGGCATCGGGCGCGGCAAGGCGACGGTGTGGACCTGCGACCTCACCAAGGAATATGTCGCCATCAATGGCGACTACCGGAGCTGATGGCGCCGGTGTCGAGACATCCGGCAAGCGTGCTCGCGGTCGTGCGCCGCTACGAGGCGGCGGGCTTTCGCGCCTGGCCGGCGGCGGCCGTCCACTATGACGGGACATGGGTGGTTCGGCTGACGGCCGGCCACCCGGCGAAGCGCCTGAATTCGGTCAATCCGCTGGATCCGGGCGATACGCAGCACATTGCCGAGCGGATTGTGCGCGCCAGCCGCCGCTTCGACGCCTATGGCAGGCCGCTGACTTTTCGCATGTCACCGCTTTCGGGGCCGGTGCTGTCGAAGCATCTCGACGAGGCGGGCTGGAGCCGGTTCGACGAATCGATGGTGATGCGGCTGCCGCTCAAGGAAGCGCAGCTCGACGCGGCGATGGACCAGATTCCGCTGAAGGACATCAGCCGCTTCATCGGCGCGGCGATCAAGACGAACGGCTCGGACATCTCGCTGCGGCCCGGCCTGTCGGAGGTCATCGGCGCCATCCAGCCGGAAGCGGGGCTGTTTGCACTCGAAGACGGAAACGAGGCGCTGGCGACGCTGATCTGCGTCCATGACGGCGACCTCGCCGGACTGTTCGAGGTCGCCACCGAGAAGTCGGCGCGCAACAAAGGCCATGGCCGCAATCTCATCCTGTCGGCACTGAAATGGGCGCGGCTGCGCGGCGCGCGCGAGGCCTGGCTGCAGATCGAAGCCGGCAATGTTGCGGCGCTGTCGCTCTACCGGTCGCTCGGCTTCGAGGAAGTCTACCGCTACCACTATCGCCGGCCGCCGGGCGCATGAGCGAGATCAAGCCAGCCGGAAAGCGCCTGCTCCTCGTCGCGGCCTGCGCGCTGGTCGACGCCGACCGGCGCGTGCTTCTGGCGCAGCGCCCCGAAGGCAAGCAGCTCGCGGGTCTTTGGGAGTTTCCTGGCGGCAAGGTCGAGCCGGGCGAAACGCCGGAAGAGTGCCTGATCCGCGAACTGCATGAAGAACTGGGCATCGAGACCGAGATCCCCTGCCTTGCGCCTCTCACCTTCGCCAGCCACAGCTACGACGATTTCCACCTGCTGATGCCGCTTTATATCTGCCGGCGGTTCCGCGGCATCGCGCAGCCGAAGGAAGGGCAGGGGCTGAAATGGGTCAGGCCGCGGCAGATGCGCGACTATCCGATGCCGCCTGCGGACGCGCCGCTGATCCAGTTCCTCATCGACCTTTTGTGATCCAATTATTTGTTTTTACACAATTCCGGACGGAAAACCGCCGCACACTTTCCCCGGAATTGGTCCAAGCTGCCCCGTCTGTTTTAGGCAGCGTTAATGGAAGATTTATCTCGACATGGAAGATTGAGGCCAAGTCGTCCGCGCAGCGGCATGCCGATTTATTGGGAGCCATTCCATGAGCATCGAGGGAGACTGGGACGCGATCCGGCCCGACCGCACTTTCCGCGCCGCCGACGCCGGCATGGGCATTTTGCGGATCGCCTTGCTTTTCGGGTCGGCCGCGGTGGCGCTGGCGTTGATCGCGACGCCCTTCCTCGACAGCCAGACGCGCCCGCAGAGCGCGCGTAACGGCTTGGCCCGCGGACTCGACATGACCAGCACCGGCTCGATCGGCCACCGCAACACCTACACGCTGCGGCGAAGCGTGCTGCAGCCGCTGCCAAGTTCCATCTGCGTGATTCGCAACGATGGCAGCCGCTATGGCGACTGCTAATTGGTTAATGAATTCAGCCAGAGACGGCTATTTCACCCCCCGTTAAGCTTTTGCCGTTAACCTTTCTTAACGGGTAGGCCTTATGGTTCCCGACAAGAGGGATCGACGACCATGAAAAACCTGCTGCAGCAATTCCTACGGGATGAAACGGGCGCGACGGCCATCGAATATGGCCTGATCGTTGCCGTGCTGTCGCTTGCAATCATCGGCGGCGTAGGCAAGGCCGCCGACGCGATCCAGTGGCTGTTCTCCGACAACAACAGCAGACTTGCCAACGCCTTCGCGCAGCACTGACTAAACCAGCCAGGTCCTGGCGCAATCGATCAGTGCCCCGTCGGCTTCTCCAGGATCGTCTTCAGAGAGACCTTGGCCGAGCCGGGCTTGAGCGGCTTCTGCTGCGAGGCGTCGGGCGCCCAGCCGGACATCCACACGATCGAAAAACTTGCCCGGATGCGGCCGTCCGGGTCCGAGAACCGCTCGGCATAGATTTCGGCGGAGCGCGCGAACAGCCGCCTGGTGGCCGGTCGCCGGCTGCGGTCGGAAAGCGGGCTGGTCTCGCCCATGGCGCGCAGATCGGCGGCAAGGCCGAACAGCGAGGAGTAGCGCACCGTGACCGTCTCGACGTCGGCGACCGGCAGCGCCAGCCCGGCGCGCTGCAGCAGCGCGCCGGCGTCGCGCACATCGGTGAATGGAAGGACGCGGGGGCTCGCGCCACCATGAAGCTCGGTCTCGGCGGCAAGCAGGCTTTCGCGCAGCTCCGCAAGCGTGCCGGCGCCGGCCAGAGCGCCGAGGAACAGCCCGTCGGGCTTCAGCGCGCGGCGGATCTGTGCCAGCACGCCGGGGATGTCGTTCATCGCCTGCAGCGACAGCAGCGAGACGACCAGATCGAGGCTTTCAGCTTCGAACGGCACGGTTTCCGCCGGGGCGACGACGCCGGCTTCGCCTGCAAGGAAGGCGTCATCGGTCTCCACACGAACGATATCGGCCACCTTGCCGCTGTCCGCGAGCACCCTGGCCGCAGCCGATGTCTGGCAAAACAGCGCCACCGCCTTGCCGAACCTGCGCTCGACGGCGCCCAGCCGGTCGGCAAGGTCCTCCGCCGCCCGCCGCATCAGGAAATCGGCGCCGTCGAGGGGGCGGATGAGCGCACGGCGCTTGTGCGCAAGCCAAAGCTCCGTGTCGATCAAGGGTTGCAATGGGCTATTCCTGTTGTCCGCGCATGCCGGACCGATGCTATGGTGGCGCGGGATTACCTTCACGTGGCCGATCCGGTGCACAAGATCAAGACCATTGCGATCAAGGACATGGCGCGGCAGACGCTCAACTGGCCGGCGCGCATGCTGTTTCCGCCGGTCTGCGCCGGCTGCCGCCGCCACGTCTCGCAGCCTGGCGTGCTGTGCGGCGCCTGCTGGCCGAAGCTTCGGCTGCTGGAGAAGCCCTGGTGTCCGGTGATGGGCACGCCTTTCACCCACGACATGGGCGAGGGTTTTCTCTCCGCCGAGGCGATCGCCGATCCGCCGCCTTTCGAGCGGGCACGGGCGGCGGTCGTCTATTCAGGGGTTGCACGCCAGATGGTGCAAGGGCTGAAATACCAGGATCGTACGGATCTCGCGCCATGGATGGCGCGCTGGATGCTGCGCGCCGGCGCGGAGCTGATCGCCGAAGCCGACGTGGTGGTGCCGGTGCCGCTGCATTGGCGGCGGTTCTTGCGGCGGCAATTCAACCAGTCCGCGGAACTGGCGCGGGCGGTATCGAAGCTCAGCGGCCTGCCTTTTTCGCCGGCAGCGGTGAGACGCGTGAAGCTTACCCGCCAGCAGGTCGGGCTGGAGCGGCACGAGCGTGAGGAGAATGTGCGCGCCGCCTTCCGCGTACCGCCTGAAGCCGAGATCGAGATCTCCGGCCGCAGGGTGCTCGTCATCGACGATGTCTTCACCACAGGCGCCACCGTGCGCGCTGTGGCCAAGGCGCTGAAGAAGAGCGGCGCCGGAGCGGTCGACGTGCTGACCTTCGCCCGTGTCCTGCCGGGGGACTTTCGGGCCGACGAGTCCGCGACTATATAGGATTGAATTTGGTGCATGTTGTCGTCCCGCAACTCCTGGGCGATGTGCGCAAGCAGGATTGCTGACTGATGGTCGACGTGACGATCTACACCCGGATGATGTGCGGCTATTGCACCGCCGCCAAGCGGCTGCTCGAGCGCAAGGGTGTGGCCTATACCGAGCACGACGCTTCGTTTTCGCCGGAACTGCGCCAGGAAATGATTTCGCGGGCGCATGGGCGAACCACCTTTCCGCAAATCTTCATCGGCGACACGCATGTCGGCGGCTGCGACGACCTCCATGAATTGGAGTCGCAAGGCCGGCTGGACGGGCTGCTTGCCAACGGAGCGAGGGCTTGATCATGGGCATTTTCAAAGCGGCGGCTGTGCAGATGCGTTCAGGCACCAGCCCGGAGCGCAACGCGGCCGATATGGAACGGCTGGTCCGCGAGGCAGCAGACCAGGGCGCGACCTATGTCCAGACACCGGAAATGACCGGCGCGCTTGTCCGCGACAAGCAGGCAGGCGCCGCGGCCTTCACCAGCGAGGATAAGGATGTCGTCGTTTCGACCGCGCGGAAGCTTGCCGAGGAACTCGGCATCTACCTGCATGTCGGCTCGACGGCGATACTGCGCGCCGACGGCAAGCTCGCCAACCGCGCGTTCCTGTTCGCGCCCGACGGCGCCACGATCGCCAATTACGACAAGATCCACATGTTCGACGTCGACCTCGACAATGGCGAAAGCTGGCGCGAATCCGCCTCTTACGAGCCGGGGACCGAGGCCATCGTCACCGACATCGATGGCGCGAGGCTGGGGTTCGCCGTCTGCTACGACCTGCGCTTCCCGCAGTTGTTCCGCGCCGAAGCGCTGGCAGGGGCTCATGTGCTTTCGGTGCCTGCCGCCTTCACCCGCCAGACCGGCGAGGCGCACTGGCACGTGCTGCTGCGGGCGCGCGCGATCGAAAACGGCGCCTATGTCGTCGCGGCCGCGCAAGGCGGGCTGCATGAGGATGGGCGCGAGACCTATGGCCATTCGCTGATCGTCGACCCGTGGGGGCGCATCATCGCCGAAGCCGCGCATGACGAGCCGGGCGTGATCGTCGCCGAGATCGATCCGTCGCAGTCTGCGACCGCGCGCCGCAAGATCCCCAATCTCAAGAACGCGCGGGATTTCAGTGTCAATGCCGGCGAAGGCGAGGCGCCACGTCTCAGGGGTGCAGCCTCTTGATCCGCTTTTCGCTTATCTGCGAGCACGAGCACGAGTTCGAGGCCTGGTTCCGCAGCAACGACGACTTCGACACGCAGAAGAAGCGCGGCTTCGTCGACTGCCCGGCCTGCGGCTCGCACAAGATCGAAAAGGCGCTGATGGCGCCTGCCGTCTCGACCTCGCGCAGCCAAGAAAAGGTGGCGCTCGCCATGGGCGAGGCGCAGAAACAGGCGCTGGAGCAGCTCAAGGCCCTTGCCGAGAAGGTGCGCGAGAACGCCGACTATGTCGGCGACAAGTTCGCCGAGGAAGCGCGCAAGATCCATTTCGGCGAGACCGATCCGCGCGGCATCTATGGCGAAGCGACGCCGGAGGAGGCGCAAAGCCTCGCCGAGGACGGCGTCGAGTTCATGCCGATCCCGGGCTTTCCGGAGGACCGGAACTGAATCCCGACCTTTGTTCTTATGCAATTCCGGACGGAAAACTGCTACAAACTTTTTCTGGAATTGCTTTAGCTCAGGCTTCCGATCAGCTTTTCCAGCAATTTTGCCAGTGTTTCCCGGTCCTGGCTCGTCAGGCCTGAAAGGATCTGGTGCTCGTTGGCGACATGGGCGGCAAGCGCCCCGTCAATCAATTCGCGGCCTTTTGCGGTGAGTTGCACAACCACGCCGCGCCGGTCGCTGGGGTGCGGCGCGCGCTGGATCAGGCCGGCCTTCTCCAGCCGGTCGAGCCGGGCGGTCATGGCTCCGGATGTGACCATCGTCGCCTCGTAAAGCTCGGTCGGCGTCAGGGCGTAAGGCGCGCCTGAACGACGAAGCGTCGCCAGCACGTCGAACTCGCCTTGCTGCAATCCGAAGCGGGCGAAGAGCGGCGCCAGCCGCTCTCGCGAGATCAGCGAAGCGACTTCGCTCAGCCGCCCGATCACGCCCATCGGCGAGACGTCGAGGTCGGGCCGCTCCTTGCGCCATTGTTCGATCGCTCTCGCTGCACGGTCCATGTGTCTCACTGCAAAGTATCTTGACATTAAGAATCTTGTCGTTATGTTACCTCAAGTTGGAGCAGCCGCCAAGCTCGGCCTCGCGGCTACAGGATCACGCAGATGAAAATTCTCTGGGACTCGGCACTCGGCCTTCTGATCGTCACCGGCGGCCTGCTCGGCATGACGCTGCCCTTCGGCAAGCTTGCGACGGCCGCCGGAGTGCCGGCTATGGTCTGGGCTTTCGTGATCTCGCTCGGCGCCGGCGGCGTGCTGCTGATCGCGCTTCTGCTGCTTGGCCAGCGCATCCGGCTGACGGCACACAAGCTGCGTTACTTCTTCGTCACCGCGGCTGTGTCCTATGCCTTTCCCAATCTCCTGATGTTCTCGGCCATCCCGCATCTGGGCGCCGGCTACACGGGCATCATGTTCACGCTGTCGCCGGTCATCACGCTGGTCTTCTCGATCCTGCTCGGTGTCAGGCGACCCAACCTCACCGGCGTCATCGGCATTGCCGTCGGCTTCGTCGGCGCTGCGATGGTAGCGCTCAGCCGCGGCGAGGCCGGCCAGCCAGCCGATTATTTCTGGGTGGCGATCGGCCTGCTGATCCCGGTCAGCCTCGCCGCCGGCAACATCTACCGCACGGTCGACTGGCCTGAGGATACGGGCCCGATCGAACTCGCCGTCGGCAGCCATCTAGCATCGGCGGTCTTGCTTCTCCTCGGCATCCTGACGCTGTTCGGCTGGCAGGCGTTTGCTCCACTCGGCGGCGTGCCGCTGGTGGTTGCCGGCCAGGTGGCGTCGGCTTCGGCGATGTTTGCCTTCTTCTTCCGGCTGCAGGCTGTCGGCGGCCCGGTCTATCTCAGCCAGATCGGCTATGTGGCGGCTGCGGTCGGGCTCTTTGCCGGTACGATCTTCCTCGGCGAGCACTATCAGTTGCTGACCTGGCTGGGTGCCGCCATCATCACCGCCGGTGTGTTCATCACCACCAAGGCGCAGAGCCAGCCAAGAATGAGGGTGCAAAGCCAGGCGGCCTAATGCATGTCGCCCAGAAGCGTGCAGCGGTTTTGGGATAACGACATGCATAAAAACAAAGACTTAAGGCGCGTCGCCTGAATCCGTTTCAGTGCGACGCGCTTTACGTCCAAAACCGCAATGTTGGCCAGTCAGACCGAGGCCTTCTCGGCCAGCACCATGTAGTTGACGTCCATGTCCTTCGACCGCTGCCAGCGGTCGGCCAGCGGATGATAGATGACGCCCGTGCGGTCGATGACCGTGAGGCCCGCCGCTACAAGCGCCTTCCCCAGTTCCTCGGGCCGCACCAGCTTGCCGAACTGATGCGTTCCGCGCGGCAGCCAGCGCAACACATATTCGGCGCCGATGATGGCAAGGCCGAGCGCCTTCAGCGTGCGGTTGATGGTGGCGACGAACATGATGCCGCCGGGCCGGACCATCTCACCGCATTTGGCTACGAACAGATCGACATCGGCGACATGCTCGACCACTTCCATGTTGAGGATGACGTCGAATGTCTCGCCGGCGTCGGCCAGCGCCTCGGCCGTGGTGGCGCGATAGTCAATGCTGACGCCCGCCTCCGCCGCGTGCAGCTTGGCGACCTCGATGTTGGTGGTCGAGGCGTCGGCGCCGACCACCTCGGCGCCAAGCCGCGCCATCGGTTCGCACAAAAGCCCGCCGCCACAGCCGATGTCGAGGAAGCGCAGGCCCTCGAAAGGCCTGGCTGCCCGCGGATCGCGGCCGAAGCGCGTGGCGACCTGGTCGCGGATATAGGCCAGCCGCACCGGGTTGAACTTGTGCAGCGGCCGGAACTTGCCGTTCGGGTTCCACCACTCGGCGGCAAGGGCGGAAAAGCGCTCGACTTCTCCGGCATCTATGGTCGATCGGCGGGGCTCTGGCATGAAGCGGGTCTCCTCGAGCGCTAGGAAGTCGGGGAACGCTAGGAAGTCGGGTCCCCGGCGGAGAAAGTCAAGGCAGGTTTTTCCGCTGCCGGCAGGGATCAGCCCCCTATCGAGGCAGTTCTAGCCGATCGGACCTAACGCGACAGCGCGATCGTTGCATGCCCCATCTCGACGCTAGCCGGCTCGATTGCCCGCATCGCCTCGCAATCGCCGATCTCGGCCATGATGCGCTGCGCCGCCGCCTGGGCCTGTTCAAGGCTTTGCCAGCGCACGACATCGAGCCAGCTTCCGTCGTCGCGCTCGCCGAGATGGCGGCTGAGAAAGCCGGGCTGGCGCGCGAGCCAGTCGGTGACGACGCCATTTTGGGCGACAAAATCGGCCGCAGCCTCCGGGTTGAGGCGGAAGCTGACGATTTCCAGCGTCTCGGTCATGAATTCCTCCATCCAATGCCTTTCTTCGACCTTATCGCACGAAGGCCGCAGGAATCTGTCAGGAGACCTCAACCCGACCAGAGCCTTCTTAATCCCGCCATCGCTTGCGAAGCTTGGATGTTTTGGTTAAGGAGGCCGCGCATTTCCGCGGCTCGGCCTTGCCGGGCGCTTCCCGCATTCGGCATAGAGCCGGCTTTAGTCAAAGGCATCTCGCTTCCATGGCGCGCATCGTGATGAAATTCGGCGGAACCTCGGTCGCCGACATCGCCCGCATCCGCAATGTGGCGCGCCATGTCAAACGCGAGGTCGATGCGGGCCACGAGGTTGCGGTGGTGGTTTCGGCGATGGCCGGCAAGACCAACGAGCTGGTCGCCTGGACCCGTGAGGCATCGCCGATGCACGATGCGCGCGAATATGATGCCGTCGTCGCCTCCGGCGAGCAGGTCACCGCAGGTCTTTTGGCAATCACGCTGCAGAACATGGGCGTGCATGCCCGCTCCTGGCAGGGCTGGCAGATCCCGATCAAGACCGACAACGCGCATGGCGCGGCGCGTATCCTCGATATCGACGGCGCGTTCCTGATCAAGCGCTTCGGCGAGGGTCAGGTGGCGGTCATCGCCGGCTTCCAGGGCATCGGCCCGGACAACCGCATCGCCACGCTCGGCCGCGGCGGCTCCGACACCAGCGCCGTGGCGATCGCGGCCGCGGTCAAGGCCGACCGCTGCGACATCTATACCGATGTCGACGGCGTCTATACGACCGACCCGCGCATCGAGCCGAAAGCCCGCCGGCTGGCCAAGATTTCGTTCGAGGAAATGCTCGAAATGGCCTCGCTCGGCGCCAAGGTGCTGCAGGTGCGGTCGGTCGAGCTTGCCATGGTGCACAGGGTGCGTACCTTTGTGCGGTCGTCCTTCGACGATCCCGACGCGCCCGGAATGGGGGATTTGCTCAATCCGCCCGGAACGCTTATTTGCGACGAGGAAGAGATCGTGGAACAGCAGGTCGTCACCGGAATTGCCTATGCCAAGGACGAAGCGCAGATTTCGCTGCGTCGCGTCGGCGACCGCCCGGGCGTTGCCGCCGGCATCTTCGGCCCGCTGGCCGAGGCCAACATCAATGTCGACATGATCGTCCAGAACATCTCCGAGGACGGCAAGTTCACCGACATGACCTTCACGGTGCCTTCCGGCGACGTCGACAAGGCGCTGGCCGTGCTCGAGCGGCTGAAGGCCGATGTCGGCTACGACGTGGTGCAGTCGGAAGCCGGCATGTCGAAGGTCTCGGTCATCGGCATCGGCATGCGAAGCCATGCCGGCGTCGCCGCCACCGCCTTCAAGGCGCTGGCCGACAAGGCGATCAATATCCGGGCGATCACCACGTCCGAGATCAAAATCTCGATACTGATCGACGGTCCCTACACGGAACTTGCAGTTCGTACTTTGCATTCCGTCTACGGGCTCGATAAGCAATAGCAAGAACTGAGTCAGTTGTTGCGTGAGCGCCGGCCGCGGGAGAAACTGCGGCGGGCACAGTGCCCATTGGAGAAGAAGCCGCGATGCGTGACATGGCCGGTGGCCCGCGCGTTCTGCTGAAACGGCTCCGCGAGCTCATGCAGGAGCCGCTGGAGCCGCAGGAGAGGCTCGACCGCATTGTGCGCGACATCGCCTCCAACATGGTCGCCGAGGTGTGCTCGCTCTATGTGCTGCGCGCCGATTCGGTGCTCGAGCTCTACGCCACCGAGGGTCTCAACCCCAACGCCGTCCACCTCGCGCAGCTGCGGCTTGGCCAGGGTCTGGTCGGCACGATTGCTGCCAGTGCGCGGCCGCTCAATCTCTCCAACGCCCAGGAGCACCCGGCCTTCGCCTACCTGCCTGAGACTGGCGAGGAGATCTACAACTCCTTCCTCGGCGTGCCGGTGCTGAGGGCAGGGCGCACGCTGGGCGTCCTGGTGGTGCAGAACAAGACGATGCGCCACTATCGCGACGACGAGGTCGAGGCGCTCGAAACGACGGCGATGGTGATCGCCGAGATGATCGCCACCGGCGATCTCGCCCGGCTGACCAGGCCGGGGCTCGAACTCGACCTCAGCCGCCCGGCAAGCTTCACCGGGCTTTCCTTCAACGAAGGCGTAGGACTAGGCCATGTCGTGCTGCACGAGCCGCGTATCGTCGTCACCAACCTGTTCAACGAAGACAGCGAGGAGGAGGTCCGCCGCCTCGACCGTTCGCTCGGCTCGCTGAGGCTTTCCATCGACGACATGCTGGAGCGCCGCGACGTCGCCTTCGAGGGGGAGCATCGCGAGGTGCTCGAGGCCTACCGGATGTTCGCCAACGACCGCGGCTGGGTGCGCCGGCTGGAGGAGGCGATCCGCAACGGCCTGACGGCGGAAGCGGCGGTGGAAAAGGTGCAGAGCGACATGCGCGCCCGCATGCTGCATATGACCGACCCTTACTTGCGCGAGCGGATGAGCGATTTCGACGATCTCGCCAACCGGCTGCTGCGCCAGCTGATGGGACGCGGACCGGAGGACGTCGCGGCCTCGCTGCCCAAGGACGCCATCATCGTCGCCCGCTCGATGGGTGCGGCCGAACTGCTAGACTACCCGCGCGACAAGCTGCGCGGCCTGGTGCTTGAGGATGGTGCTGCGACCAGCCATGTCGTCATCGTCGCCCGCGCCATGGGCATCCCGGTCGCCGGGCAGGTCAAGGGCGCCGTCTCGATGGCGGAAAACGGCGACGCCATCATCGTCGACGGCGAGGAAGGCACCATCCACCTTCGCCCGCAGTCCGACCTTGAGGCCGCCTATGCCGAAAAGGTCCGCTTCCGGGCGCGGCGGCAGGAGGTCTACCGGGAGCTGCGCAAGAAGCCGTCGCTGACCAAGGACGGGGTCCAGGTCGATCTCTTGATGAATGCGGGCCTCGCCGTGGACCTGCCGCAGCTTACGGAGTCGGGCGCTGCCGGCATCGGCCTGTTCCGTACCGAATTGCAGTTCATGGTCGCCTCGACCTTCCCGCGCGCCGAGGCGCAGGAACGGCTCTACCGCGACGTGCTCGACGCCGCGCGCGGCAAGCCGGTCACCTTTCGCACAATCGATATCGGCGGCGACAAGGTGCTGCCCTACTTCAAGGGCGCGCTGCAGGAGGAGAACCCGGCGCTCGGCTGGCGGGCGATCCGCCTCACGCTCGACCGCCCCGGCCTGCTCAGGACCCAGATCCGCGCGCTGCTCAAGGCCTGCGGCGGGCGCGAGCTGAAGCTGATGCTGCCGATGGTGACCGAGCTGTCGGAAATCGCGCAAGCGCGCGAGATCATCGACCGCGAAGTGCGGCATCTGTCGCGTTTCGCGCATCATCTGCCGACCAGCCTCAAGCTTGGGGCAATGCTGGAAGTGCCGTCGCTGCTGTTCCAGCTCGACGAGCTAATGAAGGCGGTCGATTTCGTCTCGGTCGGCTCCAACGACCTCTTCCAGTTCATCATGGCGGTCGACCGCGGCAACACGCAGCTCGCCGACCGGTTCGACACGCTGTCGGCGCCGTTCCTGCGCGTGCTGAAGCAGATCGCAGATGCCGGCGCGCGCAACCATACGCCGGTGACGCTTTGCGGCGAGCTGGCCGGCAAGCCGATATCGGCGATGGCGCTGATCGGCCTCGGCTTCCGCTCGATCTCGATGTCGCCAGCCTCGATCGGCCCGGTCAAGGCGATGCTGACCGAGTTGCCGCTGCGGGAGCTGGAAGCCTTCTTCAAGGACAATCTGATGGCGCCGGCCCAAGGGACGCCGATGCGGGCGCTGCTGCAGGCCTTTGCCGACGATCGCTCCATTCCGCTATAGCATCCGCCATGATCAACCTGCCCCGCGACCGTATGGATCAAGTCGTCAAGCGTTTCGACATGCTCGAGGCGCAGATGTCGGCCGGGCCGTCGGCCGATGCCTATGTCAAGATGGCTTCGGAATATGCCGACATCCAGGAGATGGTGGGCAAGATCCGGGCGCTGCGCGCCGCCGAGCAGGAACAGACCGATCTGGAAGCAATGCTCGCCGACAAGGCCACCGACGCCGATATGCGGGCGCTGGCCGAGGCCGACCTGCCTGAAGTCGAGGAGCGCATCGAGGCGCTGCAGAAGGATATCCAGATCCTGCTTCTGCCCAAGGATGCCGCCGACGAGAGGAACGCCATCCTCGAAATCCGCGCCGGCACCGGCGGCGACGAGGCGGCCTTGTTCGCCGGCGATCTGTTTCGCATGTATGAGCGCTATTCCGCTTCGCGCGGCTGGCGTTTCGAGGTCGTCTCGGCCAGCGAAGGCGAGGTCGGCGGCTACAAGGAAATCGTCGCCTCGGTATCGGGCAAGGGCGTTTTCGCGCATCTCAAATTCGAATCCGGTGTGCACCGCGTGCAGCGCGTGCCGGAAACCGAAGCCGGCGGGCGGATCCATACCTCGGCGGCGACGGTCGCCGTGCTGCCCGAGGCCGAGGAGGTCGATATCGATATCCGGCCCGAGGACATCCGCATCGATACGATGCGCGCTTCCGGCTCCGGCGGCCAGCACGTCAACACCACCGATTCGGCGGTGCGCATCACCCATCTGCCGAGCGGCATCATGGTGGTGCAGGCGGAGAAGTCGCAGCACCAGAACCGGGCGCGCGCGATGCAGATCCTGCGGGCACGGCTTTACGACCTCGAACGCAGCCGCGCCGACGAAGAGCGCTCGGAGTCGCGAAAGTCGCAGGTCGGCTCGGGCGACAGGTCGGAACGCATCCGCACCTATAATTTTCCGCAAGGCCGCGTCACCGATCACCGCATCAACCTCACCCTCTACAAGCTCGACCGGGTGATGATGGGCGAGCTCGACGAGGTGGTCGATGCGTTGATCGCCGACCATCAGTCGAAGCTACTTGCCGACATGGGCATTGATGGCTGATGTGCTGCCTGCCACGCTCGGTCCGCTGCTGCGCGCGGTGAGGGCGCGGCTCGCTGCGGCCGGCGTTGCCGATCCGGCGCTCGATTCCAGGCTGATCGTCGAGCATTTTTCCGAAACCACACGCGCCCAGGCCATCGCGGAACCGGGCCGAGTGGTGGGTTCTACGGCGCTTGCGGCCATCGAGGCGGCCATGAGACGTCGCGTCGCAGGCGAGCCGGTGCACCGCATCCTCGGCTATCGCGAATTCTACGGGCTGCGGCTGTCGCTGTCGCCGGACACGCTGGAGCCGCGTCCGGACACCGAGACACTGGTCGACGCGGTTCTGCCCTTCGCCAAGGCAACGGCTGAGAGGCTCGGCGAATGCCGTATCCTCGATCTCGGCACCGGAACCGGCGCCATCGCGCTGGCGCTGCTCAGCGCCGTTCCCGCCGCGACCGCGACCGGCGTCGATATTTCCCCCGCCGCGCTGGCGACCGCCACGCGAAACGCCAAGGATCTGGGGCTCGGCGGGCGCTTCAACGCCTTGAATTCCAACTGGTTCGAAAAAGTTTCGGGCCGTTACCATGTAATTGCCGCGAACCCACCCTATATACCCAGTCGAGACATTGGAAATCTGCAGGACGAGGTCCGCGATTTCGATCCACGCCGGGCCTTAGATGGCGGTGTGGACGGTCTGATCCCCTACAGGATCATCGCCGGAGAGGCGGAAGGGTTTCTGGAAGCACAGGGCAAGGTAGCGGTCGAGATCGGCTACACGCAAAAAGACGAGGTCACCGCAATCTTCGCGGCGGCCGGCTACAAGCTGGCGGACGCGCGGCGCGATCTCGGCGGAAACGACAGGGTTCTGGTGTTTGAGCGTTGAAACCCCTGATGCAGTCCGAAAAAACGCTTGGCAACATTAGGGAATGCAGCTAGGTTCCGGCTTGACCGGATGAGACGAAGCAGGCAGTGCTCTTAGCGATTCGGTTTTCCTTGGAAATAGCTGCCTCCTTGCGCAAACGACGCCCATGCTTCGTGCGGGAATCGTCCGGCAAGTGATGTAACCGGAACAGGATGGCACGTGGCGCCAACGCAATCGATGCGGGCGAACGCCGGTGAAAAAACGAAACGGGCGGCTGCATGAGCGCCACCGCTCGCGAACAGTTTTGAAATTTCACATGAAGAGAGTCGAATGAGGCCACAACAGCAGAACAGGCGCATGCGCGGTCGCAACAACAATGGCGGCGGTGGCAACCAGAACCGCAAGGGACCCAATCCCCTGACGCGCAACTACGAGAGCAACGGTCCGGACGTGAAGATCCGCGGATCGGCTCAGCAGATCGCCGAAAAATACGCCGCACTCGCGCGTGACGCGCAAAGCTCCGGCGACCGGGTGATGGCGGAGAACTACCTCCAGCACGCCGAACACTACAATCGCATCATTGCCGCCGCCCAGGCGCAGATGCCGATCCAGAACGCCCAGCAGAACCGCGACGATTTCGACGACGACGTCGATGAGGATCGCGACGAGTTCGACGCCGTCGGCAACGCAAATGCCGGCGAGTCGCAGGGCGCGGCGAACGGCTCAGGGCCGCAGCCGGTGATCGAAGGCACGCCGGCCGAGCTCGGCTTCAACCAGGAAAACGGCCGCGACAACAACCGGCGCGATAACAACGGCCGCGACAGGCACCGTGACCGCCGCAATGGCGGCTATGGCCAGTACGGTCAGAATGGCCAGCGCGGCGACAATGGTCAGCGTGATGGGGGTCAGCGTGATGGGGGCCAGCGTGATGGGGGCCAGCGCGGCGAACATGGCGGCCAGCAGCTCGACCAGAACCGCCGCAACGAGGCGCAGGTGCAGTCTGAGGCTTCCGCCGAAGCTGGCTCCGCGGCTGATCCGGCTCCGCTGTTCGACAGTTTCTCGCCGGCGGCGCTTGCCGCCCAGGCCGAGCGCAACGAAGCCCCCGCCGACACTGGCGGCGGGCGCCGGCAGAGACGTCCTCGCCGCGGACGCGGCAGTGCCGAGCAAGCCGATAACGCCGAACAAGGCAATGCCGACCGGGCGGACAGCCCTGCCGATGAAGGCAACGCCGTAGGCAACAGCAACGACGCGGTGGCCTCTGCTGCCGAACCGGCCAGTTCAGCGCCGAGCGAGAGCGTCGCCAGCGAACCGGCAGGCGGCGCCAGCGAACCGGCGATCGCCGACGCAAACAACTGACCCAAGTCCATTTTCAGGCATTCGAACGGCGGAGAGAAATCTCCGCCGTTTTTGTTTGTGCGCCCATGGAATAATATGCGGTGGTCGAGATCCAGACGTCTTGAGAGCCCGTCATTCCCACACCATATCTCGCCCGAACAGGACTCGGCTCGAATGGGCGGGTCCGTCACCGCAATCTGATCCGGTGCCGCAAAGCGGGCCGGTGATGGAAGGAGACAGATATGAATCTTGAGAAATACTCGGAGCGCGTGCGCGGTTTCATCCAGTCCGCGCAGACCATGGCGCTCTCGCGCAATCACCAGCAATTCACTCCCGAACATATGCTGAAAGTGCTCGTCGACGATGAGGAGGGGCTTGCCGCGTCCTTGATCGAGCGCGCCGGCGGCCGTGTCCGCGATGTCAAGCTCGGCGTCGAGACGGCACTGGAGGCCATGCCCAAGGTCGAAGGCGGCAACGGCCAGCTCTATCTCGCCCAGCCGCTCGCCAAGGTGTTCTCGACCGCCGAGGAGCTGGCCAAGAAGGCCGGCGACAGTTTTGTCACCGTCGAGCGGCTGCTGCAGGCGCTCGCCATGGAAAAATCGGCCAAGACAGCCGACATCCTGGCCAAGGCCGGCGTCACCGCGCAGGCGCTGAACCAGGTCATCAACGACGTGCGCAAGGGCCGCACCGCCGATTCGGCCAATGCCGAGCAGGGCTATGACGCGCTGAAGAAATACGCCCGCGACCTCACCGCCGACGCCCGTTCGGGCAAACTCGATCCGGTCATCGGCCGCGACGATGAAATCCGCCGCACCATCCAGGTGCTGTCGCGGCGCACCAAGAACAATCCTGTGCTGATCGGCGAGCCCGGCGTCGGCAAGACGGCGATCGCCGAAGGCCTGGCGCTGCGCATCGTCAATGGCGACGTGCCGGAATCGCTGAAAGACAAGCAGCTGATGGCGCTGGACATGGGCGCGCTGATTGCCGGCGCCAAATATCGCGGCGAGTTCGAGGAGCGGCTGAAGGCCGTGCTCAACGAGGTCACCTCGGCCAACGGCAACATCATCCTGTTCATCGACGAGATGCACACGCTGGTCGGCGCCGGCAAGGCGGACGGCGCGATGGACGCGTCGAACCTTTTGAAGCCGGCGCTGGCGCGCGGCGAGCTGCACTGCGTCGGCGCGACCACGCTCGACGAGTACCGCAAGCATGTCGAGAAGGACGCCGCACTTGCCCGCCGCTTCCAGCCCGTCTTCGTCGACGAGCCGACGGTCGAGGACACCGTCTCGATCCTGCGCGGCCTGAAGGAGAAGTACGAGCAGCATCACAAGGTGCGCATCTCCGACTCGGCGCTGGTCTCGGCCGCGACGCTTTCCAACCGCTACATCGCCGACCGCTTCCTGCCGGACAAGGCGATCGACCTGGTCGACGAGGCCGCGTCGCGGCTGAGGATGCAGGTCGATTCCAAGCCCGAGTCGCTGGACGAGATCGACCGCCGCATCATGCAGCTCAAGATCGAGCGCGAGGCGCTGAAGGTCGAGAAGGATGACGCCTCGAAGGACCGGCTTGCGAAGCTGGAGAAGGAACTCACCGACCTCGAGGAGCAGTCGACCGAGCTGACCGCGAAGTGGCAGGCCGAAAAGCAGAAGCTCGGGCTTGCCGCCGACCTGAAGAAGCAGCTCGACGAGATGCGCAACGAGCTGGCGATTGCCCAGCGCAAGGGCGAGTTCCAGCGCGCCGGCGAGCTTGCCTATGGCAAGATCCCTGAGCTGGAGAAGAAGCTCAAGGAAGCCGAGGCTCAGGACGGCAAGGCCGGTATGGTGGAAGAGGTGGTCACGCCCGACCACGTCGCCCATGTCGTGTCGCGCTGGACCGGCATCCCGGTCGACAAGATGCTGGAGGGACAGCGCGAGAAGCTGCTGCGCATGGAAGACGAGATCGGCAAGCGCGTCGTCGGCCAGGGCGAAGCGGTGCAGGCGGTGTCGAAAGCTGTGCGGCGCGCCCGCGCGGGTCTGCAGGATCCGAACCGGCCCATCGGCTCGTTCATGTTCCTGGGCCCGACCGGCGTCGGCAAGACGGAACTCACCAAGGCGCTCGCCGCCTTCCTGTTCGACGACGAGAACGCATTGGTGCGCATCGACATGTCGGAGTTCATGGAGAAGCACTCCGTCGCCCGGCTGATCGGCGCGCCTCCCGGCTATGTCGGCTATGAGGAGGGCGGCGCGCTCACCGAAGCGGTGCGGCGCCGGCCTTACCAGGTCGTGCTGTTCGACGAGATCGAGAAGGCGCATCCGGACGTGTTCAACGTGCTCCTGCAGGTGCTCGACGACGGCCGTCTGACCGACGGTCAGGGCCGCACGGTCGACTTCCGCAACACGCTGATCATCATGACCTCGAACCTCGGTGCCGAATATCTCGTCAATCTTCGTGATGACCAGGATGTCGATGCCGTGCGCGACGAGGTGATGAGCGTGGTAAGGGCCTCGTTCCGGCCGGAGTTCCTCAACCGCGTCGACGAGGTGATCCTGTTCCATCGGCTGCGCCGTCAGGACATGGACCGCATCGTCGAGATACAGCTCAAGCGCCTGGAGAACCTGCTTGTCGACCGCAAGATCGAGCTGTCGCTCGATCACGACGCGATCGAGTGGCTGGCGTCCAAGGGCTACGATCCAGCCTATGGCGCCAGGCCGCTGAAGCGGGTGATGCAGAAGGAACTGCAGGACCCGCTGGCGGAAAAGATCCTGCTCGGCGAAATCCTCGACGGCTCGACCGTCAAGGTCACCGCCGGCTCCGATCGCCTGAACTTCCGCTCGAAGCCGACCGTGGTGGCGGCCGAAGCCGCCGCCTGATTTCGAGCTCCAGCGTATGAACGGGAGCGCGTCGCGCCGGATCGGTGCGGCGCGCTCTTGCTTTTCGACAGGGCCATATCGCAAAACCGATACCGATCCTGGTTATCGGAAAGGGGCGATTCGTGAAGCTCGAGGACTATAACGGCTTCTGCGCCTCGCTGCCCGCTGCGACGCATGTCGTGCAGTGGGGCGGCGCCCATGTCTGGAAGGTCGGCGGCAAGGTGTTCGCGATCGGCGGGCACGACCGGGAGGGCCAAGTCTTCGTCACCTTCAAATGCTCCGACATGGCCTTCGACGTGCTGAAGGAACAGCCGGGCTGCCGGCCCGCGCCCTATCTTGCTTCGCGCGGCATGAAATGGATCCAGCGTCAGACAAGCCAGAGCGTGGATGATGCGGCGCTGAAGGACTATCTGCGCGAAAGCCACCGCCCGGTTATGCTGAAGCTGACGAAACTGGCGCGCAGCGAACTGGGGCTGCGCTGACATTCGGTTCGGGATCATGATGAAACGCCGGAAATCCGCCATCTTCATGCCCGGTTCATATTGGAAACCTTAGTTGGATGACTGATTTGCTGGCGAAGGGGTCGCCCGCGAAGCGCCGGAGAGCTTGACCACAATGCTGCGCACCGTCTTTTCCGTTTCGGCACTCGCGGCCGGGCTGGTGTCTTTCGGCGCGCTCGCTGCACCGAGCCCGGATGGCGCGCAGAAGGCGGTTCGGCCTGCCCAATACGGCGCGCTCGTGCTCGCCCAGGACGGCAATATCGACATCTACTACGATGCCAGGGGCAACCGGGTGCTTGTCGATGCCGACACCGGCAAAGTCATCGCCATTCAGCCGCCGCAGAGCAGGCTCGACCGCCGGGCGCTGCGCCGCCAGTTGCGGATGCAGGAGCTCGGGCGCGCGCCGGTCGAGGATGACGACCGCTACTATCTCGACAACCCCGACGACATGGCCCGCTTCCGCCGCAAGCAGCTGGAAGAAAACGGCAGGGTCATTCCGCCGCCGGTCGACGAATACGACGATAATTCTGTCGACGCCTATCCGCCGGCGCCCAACAATGATGAAGGCTATGCAACCACCTATCCGGAGGCGCCCGAGTCTGACACCATCAAGCGCCAGCCTCTGAACGAGGCATCGATCGATCAGGCGCAGCCCGGCCAAGGCGAAGTGCTGCAGAACAATCCGGAGACGCAGGCCGCGCTGCCGCCGGACACCGGCGGCAAGGCCACGGTCGACCCGTCGCTGTCGCTCGGCGTGCGCCAGGACGTGGCCGAACTTCAGGTGCTGCTCGACCGCGGCGGTGCCTCGCCGGGTGTCATCGACGGCCGTTTCGGCTCGAATGTCGATAAGGCTTTGGCCGCCTACAACCAGATCACGGGTAGCAATCTGAAATCGACCGACGCGGTCGGCATTAAGGCGGCGCTCGCCCAGTCGGGTGGCGATGCCTTCGCTTCCTATACGATCACACCCGAAGACGCGGCCGGTCCCTATGTCGCTTCGATCCCGGAGGATTACAGCCAGAAAGCCAAGCTCGACCGCATGGGCTACACCTCGGTCACCGAGGCGCTCGCCGAGCGCTTCCATATGGACGAGAACTATCTGAAGTCGATCAACAAAGGGCTCGACTTCAACCGCCCCGGCACCATCGTCAAGGTCGCCAATTTCGGCAGGCTGGTGTCAACACCGGTTGCCCGCATCGTCGCCGACAAGGACAAGAAGGAAGTCTTCGCCTATGAAGCGGGCGGCAAGCTGGTCGCGGCCTACCCGGCCACAATCGGCTCGGCCGACACGCCGTCGCCCACCGGCATCCACACGGTCTCGCGCATCGCGCTCGACCCGAACTACACCTACAACCCCAGCATCAATTTCAAGCAGGGCCAGAACGACAAGATCCTGACCATTCCGCCAGGGCCGAACGGTCCGGTGGGCTCAGTCTGGATCGCGCTGGACAAGCCGACCTACGGCATCCACGGAACGCCCGATCCCTCCAAGATCGGCAAGACCGAAAGCCATGGCTGCGTGCGACTGACCAATTGGGACGCGCGCGAACTCGCCAAGCTGGTGTCGCCAGGCGTCACAGTGGAATTCGTCGGCGGACCATCAATCGCCGATATCGGCGGGACCTCAACCGATGATTTTACGCAGCAATGAGCCGCGCGGCGCGGCGGCATATATCAGCTGCACCAGCAAAATGAAGGCGATGCTCGCCAGCGGGGTGACGAGGCTGAGCGCTGCGCCGATCGCCCACAGGATCTGCGCCTTGACGATGCGCTGATAGACGACACGCTTCGTTTCCGCATCGATGTCCGCTGCCAGCATGCCATTCCTGTCGGCATACCACCAGCTGGCGAACAGTGTGGCGCCGAGCATCAGAAGGTTCAGCCAGTAGACGAGCACCGCGATCCGGAATTCGAGGAAATCGGCCAGCAGGTCGGTGGAAAACGGCAACAGCGCGATGAAGGCGAGAAAGCAGAGATTGAGCGTAGCAAGCCGCCGGTCCGATTTCGCGATCAGGCCATGCTGTGCCTGCTGGCCAAACCAGAAGATGGTCAGCGTCAGGAAGCTCAGCGCATAGGTCAGGAAACGCGGCGCGAGCGCCAGGATAGCCGCAAGCAGCTCGCTCTCCGAATGCACCGCTTCATGCGTCGGCACCCTGATCTCCAGCACGATCAAGGTCAGCGCGATGGCGAAGACGCCGTCGGTTATGCCGACGATACGTCCGCGTCCTTCGGCTGACGGTTCGAGCGGCCGCTTCATGACTTTTCCCCTGGCGCAAGTCCTAACGAGCCGGAACCTAGCATGCGACGGTTCGTTTGCATCATGACTGTCATCCCCCTGGCCATGCGGCCAGTGCAACCTGGTTTCAAGAACAGCAATCCTCTGGCTCGTTGTTGCGCACGTGCTGGAGAGCTAAGCAGATATTCATGACATCTTCGAACGAAGCTACCGCCGATTCGCTTTCGACCGCGCAGCGCGCGAACCGCACGTTCTGCCCGCAGACGCGGCGCAAGTTCGTGCTGGTCGCGGCGATCCTTGCCTCGGCGCTCGGCTTCATCGACGGTTCCGTCCTGGCGATCGCCATGCCGGCACTGCGGGTCGATCTTGGCGCCAGCCTGGCGGCAGCGCAGTGGATCTCCAACGCCTACGCGCTGACGCTTTCGGCGCTGATTCTGGCAGGGGGTGCGGCCGGCGACCGGTTCGGACTGCGGCGCGCATTCGTGACCGGCATCGCGCTCTTCATCGCCGCTTCGCTTGCCTGCGCGCTGGCGCCCAATCCGGCTATATTGATCGGCTTCCGCGCCATCCAGGGCATCGGCGCCGCCATCATGGTGCCGGGCAGCCTCGCCATCATCGCCAAGGCCTATCCCAAGAAAGAGCGCGGCCGGGCGATCGGCATCTGGGCGGCTGCTTCGGCGCTGACGACGGCGCTCGGCCCGGTCCTGGGCGGCTTCGTGCTGTCGACCTTCGGCAACGGTGTCTGGCGCGCGATCTTTGCCGTCAACCTGCCGCTTGGACTGGTTTCGATCTATCTGCTGCTCGTCAAGATCCCGGCCGACCAGCCGACCGAAAAGCGCAGCCTCGATCTCGGCGGCGCCGGGCTCGCCACGCTCGCCTTCGGGGCGCTGGCCTACGGACTGACGGCGATGAACGCGGAGGGTGGCGGGATGATGGCCGGGCCGGCGATCGTTGCCGGCGTGGTCCTGCTTTTCGTCTTCATCCTTTACGAGCGCTGGCAGCGCGAGCCGATGATCGATCTCGGCCTGTTTCGCATCGGCGCTTTCGCCGGCGCCAATCTCGCGACCTTCTTCCTCTATTTCGCGCTGTCGGCGAACCTGTTCTACCTGCCGATGGTTCTGATCGCAGGCTGGGGACTGAGCTCGGCCGAGGTCGGCTTCATCTTCCTGCCGCTGTCGGCATTGATCGCGGTGCTGTCGGGCCCGGTCGGCCAGTGGTCCGACAAGATCGGCCCGCGCCTGCCGATCGCCGCCGGCAGTTTTGTGGTCGCCGTCGCCTTTGCCGGCATGGCCCTGCTTGCCCATGCCGGCATTCATAATTTCTGGACCGGCACCTTTCCGCTGATGGCCTTGATGGGTCTCGGCATGGCGCTCGTCGTGTCGCCGCTGTCGACGGCGATCATGACTTCCGTCGAGGACAAGGACACGGGCGCGGCGTCGGGCATCAACAACGCCATTTCGCGCATCGGCGGGTTGATCGCGGTGGCGGCAATGGGTTCGCTCGCGGCTTTCGTCTATGCGCGATTGACGGGCAATTCCGTCGGCATGCCCGGTTTCGGCGAACCGCCCACGTCCGGGCTCGCGGCCGATCTCGACGCATTGAGGATTTCGGCAAGCGATTCGGCTTTTGCCGCGGTTGCCGCCGTCACGACGCTGCTTTGCCTGCTGTCGTCGATCGTCGCCTGGTTCACCGTGCCTGGACAGGCGCTGCCGTGGCCGCAGCAAACGGATGATTCGCGCGGTTAATTAGGGACCTGCGATTCGGTCTTGGCGCTGGCGACCTTCAGCGAATTTCCGTCTTCCTGCTTGAGCAGGTCGTCGATGCGCTCGCGCTCGCGCTTGAAGGCGACGAGATCGTCGCCCCTCAGCACCTTGCCGACCGGCAGGCGCACGCGCATCGAATCGACCTTGGTGCCGTTGACGATCAACTCGTAGTGAAGGTGCGGACCGGTGGAGAGGCCGGTCTGGCCGAGATAGCCGATGACCTGGCCCTGCCGGACATGAACGCCAGGCTCGATGCCTTTGGCGAAGGCGCTCTGGTGATTGTAGGAGGTTTCATAGCCATTGGCGTGGCGGATGATGATCTGCTTGCCGTAGCCGCCGGCCCAGCCGGCCTTCTCGACCACGCCATTGCCGGCGGCAATGATCGGCGATCCTATCGGAGCGGCCCAGTCGGTGCCGGTGTGCATGCGGACATAGCCGAGGATCGGGTGCCGCCGTGCGCCGAAGCCGGAGGTGAAGCGCCCGTTGGGCAGCGGGTTGCGCAGCAGGAACTGCTTGGCGCTGCTGCCATTCTCGTCGAAATAGTCGGTGCTGCCGTCCTGCATCTGGAAGCGGTAGAAATTCCGCATCTGTCCGCCGAAGTTGGCCGAAACGTAGAGAAGCTCGGAACTGTCGGAAGTCTGGTCGTCGCCGTCAGGCTGCGAGAACAGCACCTCCAGACGATCGGAAGGCGAAAGCCGCGACTGGAAATCGACGTCCGAGGCAAGAAGCTTGATCAGCTTCTGCGTCATCGATTTCGACATGCCGTAGGAATAGGCGGCACGATAGATGCCGTCATAGACATTGGGCAGGTTGCCGCGCACCACCACTGGCGGCGAATCATCGAATGCCGTCAGCAATTCGGGATTGGGCTCCGGCTCCTGAGCCGGCACCAACTGCCCGCGATCGTCTAGCGCGATGGTGACGATATGCGTGGTGCGGTCGTAAACGCTGGTGCGAACCACCTTGGCGATATCGCCACGCACCTCGAGGCCGACGCGCAGCACCGTTCCCGCCTTGAGCGCCGTCGCGTTCAACAGCTTGCCGATCGCTTCAGCCATGCCGGTGGCGTCGTCGCCGGTGTAGCCCGAGTCTGCGAAGGCCTCGGCGATGTCCGTATCCTGGGTGAAAGGGATGATTTCCTCGGCAAAGGCCGGCGCCTGGTCGTCCAGCGTGGCGCGCGCCGACACCGAGACGTTCTCCGGCGTGATCTTGACGTCGTAGGAGCCGGCCATGCTCTCGGCGAAAGCGTCGCCGAATCGCTGCGGGTCGACATAATGAAGCGCCGCCACCTGGACGGCGCCGTCGCTCAAGCCGTTGCCGGCCTCGCGCACCACCTTTTCCACTTCGTCGGCGGAGAGGTCGCTCTTTTCGTCGAAGGACGCCGTCTCGATCGGGAAGTCGACCGTCTTCAGGCTCATCTCGCTTTCGACCTTGGCGCCGTAGATCTGGCCGGCGGCCGCGGCGGCGGAAGCCGGCTGGGCGTTGTCGTCGCCGTCGTCGCCGAAGACCTGCATCGGGTCGAAGGGCGGGTAGGGCCGGCTGGTGGTGTGGCCGGCCGCAAGCGCCATCTTGATCTGCACGAAGGGCATGGTGTGGATAACGTCGCGATCGCCGACCTTGGTGACCATCGACACTTCCATGCGCCGGCGGTCCTTGGCCCTGGCGATCTGGCGCGGCGCGACCAGCCTGGTCGTCTTGGCCTGCTCGCCGGAATCATCGCCACCGCCGGCGAGGTTGATGAGTTCGGCAATTTCCGGCGGCGTCGCCAGTTGCTGGCGACCGTCAAGGGCAGCGAACAAGGCCACGCCCATAAGCACGCTCGAGGTCACGCCGGTCAGGAAAGTACCCGAAAGCCAACGCGCCGAGACCTCGCGGCGGTCAGGCGGACCGCTGCGGCCGTCCGCGATCAGCGGCGGCTCGTTGCCGAGTTCGGCTATGACATCTTCCGTGTCTGGCATCCAGAAAGGCTGCTTCTTCCCCGGGGCGAAACGGCTTGTCGTTGTTCGTTGCGGCCATGACATTTGCCTGTCACGGCCTTTGAAGTCAAACGAAGCGGCAAGCCTGGGCCGTTATCCCCACTCACACGTCTCTTTACAAACGGTGCTTTCGTCGTCTGTTGTCGAGGCTCTCGCGCGTACGCGGGCGCCTTCCTTGTTGTCCCGGTGTCGAACCTCAATGCGGCGGCAATAGGGCTCCCTGTGGATGGCTGAGGACCTGCCGCGGGGGCAGTTGGCGGGCGAAACATAGCCGTCGAAAAATTCGTCGCAAAAAATTCAAAAAAGTTCGAAATCGGTGTTGACGGTTCGAGTAACCCCCGACTATATACGCCTCACCAACGAGGGCGGCGACGCTGCTGGCGACGAAGAAGTTTGCTTCTGAGGTTCGCGAGTTGGAAGAATTCAAGAGAGCCGCGTGAGCGACACTCGAGGGGCCCCGAAGCCAAAAGCGAAAGGGGCCGAGACGTTGCGTCTGCGATGTCTGTTCTTTGAAAACTGAATATTGAAGAAAGAGAAACGTGGGCGGCAGAGTCCTGCTGAACCGCTTATCCCGCCAGGGGTGA
>NZ_JAVIJB010000119.1:0-1167 GCF_033977165.1 Mesorhizobium captivum | reverse complement strand
GGCAGGGCAATGAGCGACTATCTGAGGTGTCAAGTTGCATTTGCGAACTCGCTTCGCGCGTCGCGTGCTTTTGCATTGAGAATGACGAGCAGCTTTCTGGCGAGCGCGATGCGGATGACCATCTTTTCCTTCCCGGCCGCCTGCAACCGTTGCTGGAAAGCAGCCAGATGCGGATCATATTTGGCAACGATGCTGGCAACGAGGAAGAGGACGCCGCGCGGTCCGGCGCGACCGCCACGTACCGGTCTTCGGCCGCTGCGCTTACCGCTGTCATTGGCGATCGGCGCCAAGCCGGCCAGCTTGGCGATGGCCCTGTTGGAGACGATGCCGATCTCGGGCAACTGCGCCATCAGCCGCGCCACGGTACGAGAGGCGACCCCTTTAAGCGAGCGAAAGGCCCGGTCAAGGCATGCCCACAACGGATCATCGTCGATGAGCGAGGCAATCTCACCCTCAAGCCTGCGGCTCTGACGCACGAGCAGCGCGATGACCTCATCGAGGCTGGCGATGGTCTCGGTGTCGGCGGCCGCACTCTTGCGCTGCTTTTGGATGGTGAGATCACCTCCCACCTGCGAAAGCCGCGCAACCAGTGCCTTGAGCCGCTGCTGGGCCGCGCATGGCGGCGGCATTGGCTTGAGCTGCTTGACCAGGCCATAGCAGGCGATCATGGCGGCATCGATCCTGTCGGTCTTCTCCAGGAAGCCCATTGCCTCGGCGAAGTAGCGAACGCTGCGGGCGTTGGCCATGCCGCAGGGTTGCCCCATCTCCCACAACAGCAGGAAGGCCAGCCGTTCGTAGCCGCCACTGGCCTCCATGACGACAAGTTCGACGCCATGGCCCTGACACCAAGCCGCCAGGTCGGCGACGCCTGCCGCATCGTTACGGAAACGGCCCGCCGCCCCGCTCGGCTCGACATGGGCATCGAGCCATCCTTTCGAAACATCCACTCCACATATGATCTTGTTCACGGTAACCTGCCTTGTGCGTGCGATTGGAGCCAAGCGACTATTCGGTCGTACGTGACGAAGGCGAAGATCCCAGGCTCATTGTCGGTTGTGACCGAAGGGGCGTCGGGCGACTCCGCCAAGCCTCGAATCGGATGGCCGTCCGGTTCGAGGCTCAGTCGCTTCCATCGCACAAATCTCTGTCCGTGCAGATACAAGGGGC
>NZ_JAVIJB010000118.1:0-1260 GCF_033977165.1 Mesorhizobium captivum | reverse complement strand
GTTCGCGATGTCCTCGCACACCTGTTCGCGATGTCCCCGGTCCAAACACCCTTGTGGGAGAAGGTGGATCGGCGCGCAGCGCCGAGACGGATGAGGGGTGTTCGAGCGAAATGAGACGTTGGCGTTCACTGGTACACCCCTCATCCGTCGCCTTCGACGACACCACCCGGCCCTTCGCTGGCTCAGGGTGTTCGAAGCTCGAAAAACCAAGCAATTGGCCTTTCGTCCGCTGCGGGGACCGCTTCTCACCCCACAAGCGGAGAAGGAGGAGCCCGCTCGGCCTGCCTCGCCGCAACCCGCCGCATCGCAATCACGCGCCTACGAAAAATCTCCGTACGTATCGCCATCAGGTGCAGCGCGAAGAACAGCACGGTGAAGCCGAGCGCCATCACCGCGAGCGGCCATAGCATCGAGGGGTCGATGGTCGGGCCGCCGAGGCGGAAGACCGAGGCTGGCTGATGCAGCGTGTTCCACCAGTCGACCGAGAACTTGATGATCGGGATGTTGATGAAGCCGACCAGCGTGATGATGGCGGCGGCCCAAGCGGCGCGGCCGGCGTCATCCAGCGCGCGCGTCAGCGCGATGATGCCGAGATACATCAAAAACAGCACGAAGACCGAAGTCAGCCGCGCGTCCCACACCCACCAGGTGCCCCACATCGGCTTGCCCCAAATGGATCCGGTGATCAGCGCCAAGGCCGTGAAAGTGGCGCCGATCGGCGCGGCCGATTTCAGCGCCACATCGGCCAAGGGATGGCGCCAGACCAGCGTGCCGAGCGCCGAGATCGCCATGATCGTGTAACACATCATGGCGAGCCAGGCGAAAGGCACATGGATATACATGATGCGCACCGTGATCCCCTGCTGGAAATCTTCCGGAGCCGTGAAGCTCATATAGAGGCCGACGCCGAGCAGGATGGCGGCAATCGCCGCCAGCCACGGAATGACCTTGTCTGCCAGCCCGACGAAGCGCGTCGGGTTGGCGAGATCGGTCCAGCCTGAGAGGCGTGAGGTGGTGTCGCTCATGCCGACCTAAATAGACCGGCAATGTGCCCGGGGCAATTGGACGGTTGTCGCAGCTTTCCCCTACTCCCACTTGTGGATCGGCGCGCAGCGCCGAGACGGATGAGGGGTGCGCGACGGAGTGAGACGTTGACGTTCCCTGGAACACCCCTCATCCGTCGCCTTCGGCGACACCTTCTCCCACAAGGGGCTAGTGTGCGCACACATTTGCTTCGGGTTCATATTTGGGAGGCCAGAA
>NZ_JAVIJB010000117.1:0-1299 GCF_033977165.1 Mesorhizobium captivum | reverse complement strand
CCTGGTACAAGATGATCGCGCTCGTACAGGGCCCGCTCGATGTTTCGGGCCTGATCACCCATCGCATCGGCATCGACGACTTCCAGGTCGGGTTCGATGCGATGCGAAGCGGCAGTTCCGGTAAGGTGGTGATGGATTGGTAGAGGTTATGCCTTCGTCAAGCCTTGGCGCTGCCAGCGCCACACACGTCAGACGTTCGTTTGGGATTGAATACTGGCGGATAGTGACGCTCGTGGAGCATTCGAGGAAGGGTCCAACCCCGCCGTTCTGATGAACTCGTACTCCGCACAGGAGATCAAATGGACGCAGAGGATCCCAACGTCATCATTGTCAATGGTCAGTGCCTCGGCAATACGGTTGTCCGGCGCTATGATAGGGGTAAGAAACGGGAAAACTCGGAAATCCGATCCTGAGACCGGCGAACCAAAGCATTTCAATGCGGTAACCAAAACCCAACCATTTGAGATTGTTGATGATGTTCTGGTCACGAACTTACCAGATTAGTTCCGCTCGCCGCTCGACGTTCTCTCCTGCTGTTGACGGAGTGGCCATGCGCCGATCGCAAAGCACGAAGCACTGGCCGGCGGGATCGATGGTAAGCGCGAATTTCCCCGCGCGTTGCCGCCGCCCTTTCAACGACGGTCGCTTTCAAACGGACGCGTCCGGGCGGATCGGGCTGCAGCGGCTTTGGCGAAGTTGAAGGGCATCGTCGATGTCGGTATCGACAGCGCGTTGAGGCAGTTCGGTGAGAACGTGGCGCAACCATGCGAGCGGCTCGACGAGTGAGGCGCGGCAGGTCAGCACCAAGCTGTAGACGATGGCGCTGGCCTTGGCTCCGTCGACGGTAGACCGATTTTCGATAGAAGTTGCTGGAGCTGCCGGATGACGGGTGGCCCTCCGGCGCGAAATCCCTTTGGAAGCCAAGCCATCCGTATGTCCAGTCCTGACTTCAACCCTTTAGCCCAAAATGATTAGCACCAATTGTGTCTTGTCCCAAACAGGCTTCGAGCGCCGCTACGCCCTTTACAATCGCCGCTCGCTCTTCCGCACTCAGCCTCTCCAGCAATTCCCTTTCAAACGTCTTCGCCAGCGGCACAGCGGGCCCCTAAATCAAATCTGGAACTGAAACTCTTTATATTGGAAGCTTGACCTCTTCGTGGGAGCTTTAGCGATGGCGCACAGCGGCTCCGGGATCAGGCTGGGATTCCAGAACACACCTCGGTCGGTATATTGCTTTTTGACCAGCAGAGGCCGACATCAGCCCCGCAGTCGGTTTTGCAGTGCCTGCCGATCAACGGC
>NZ_JAVIJB010000116.1:0-1299 GCF_033977165.1 Mesorhizobium captivum | reverse complement strand
TGAGCGACCTGAGAGATAGGTGACGATTTGTACCGGACACATGGGTAACACTTTTCGGTTTTTGCCGGGAGGTGTTGATGCCGTGGAGAGAGTGTTCGGTGATGGAGGAGCGTCTTCGCTTTGTGGCTCGCCTTCTGGAGGGAGAAGGCATGAGTGAGGTATGCCGGGCGTTCGGGATATCGAGGAAGACCGGCTACAAGATCTTCAATCGCTACCGGCAAGAGGGGTTGGAGGCGCTTTGCGACCGCTCGCGGCGGCCGGTGCGCTACGCCAACCAACTGCCCGGCCAGATCGAGCGGCTGATCGTGGAGACCAAGCGCGAGAAGCCGCACTGGGGCGCTCGCAAGATCAGGGAACTGTTGATCCGGAAGCTCGCCGGCGATGTTCGCATTCCAGCCAAGAGCACGGTTCATGCCACGCTCGACCGCCACGGCCTTGTGAGCCAGGCCCGCAAGAGGAACCGGGCGAACAAGGCCATGGGCACGCCGTTGTCGCAAGCCGTCGAGCCCAATGATCTGTGGTGCGCCGACTTCAAGGGTGAGTTCAAGCTCGGCAACGGATGCTATTGTTACCCGCTGACGGTGACCGACCAGGCCTCGCGCTACCTGCTTGCCTGCGAAGCGCTTGAATCGACGAAGGAAACTCCGGTCATCGAGACTTTTGTCCGGCTCTTCAAGGAACGCGGCCTACCCGCCGCCATCCGAAGCGACAACGGTCTGCCGTTTGCCTCACCCAACGGGCTCTATAATCTGTCGCGACTGTCGGTTTGGTGGCTGCGGCTGGGCATCAGCCTCGAGCGCATCAAACCAGGCAAGCCGCAACAGAACGGCCGCCATGAGCGCATGCATCTGACGCTCAAGAAAGAGGCCACGCGCCCGGCAGG
This sequence comes from Mesorhizobium captivum, assembly GCF_033977165.1. NCBI lineage: Bacteria > Pseudomonadati > Pseudomonadota > Alphaproteobacteria > Hyphomicrobiales > Phyllobacteriaceae > Mesorhizobium > Mesorhizobium captivum. The sequence continues at coordinate 416 of NZ_JAVIJB010000116.1, read as the reverse complement.
CATGAACGCGCTGCAGCAGCAGGCGAGATTCGACGACTTCATGAGCGAATTCAATGCCGAAAGGCCGCACGAAGGCATCGGCATGAAGGTACCGGCCCAGCTCTACATAGCCTCTTCAAGGCCATACAGCGGACTGCCCGAGCTGATCTATCCCTTCCACGACAAGGACATCATGGTCACCGCCTGCGGACGCGTCTGCATGCACCGCAAGAAAATCAACATCTCAACCGTGCTTGCGGGCCAAAGGCTTGGCATCACCGAAGTCGACGACGGCATTTGGCTCGTCTCCTTCATGCACTATGATCTCGGATATATCGATCTGGAGCAGAGAACATTGCAGACCATCGACAACCCGTTCGGCACGAGGTTGTCACCCATGTCTTAGGTACGATCTGTTACCTATGTCTCCGGGTCGG
>NZ_JAVIJB010000115.1:0-1363 GCF_033977165.1 Mesorhizobium captivum | reverse complement strand
TGGACTGCACCCCTGTTGTGAGACAGGGAATAGGTGACAGCGTTAGCGTTAGGCCGCACGGGGCTGCTGCGCAGCAGCCCCGTGCGGCGTCCAGTTTGCCTCGAACTCCACCGGCGGTCGATAGCCGAGCGCCGAATGCAGTCGTTGGCGGTTGTAGATCTGCTCGATAAAGGCGCCGATCTGCTGGCGCGCCTCGTCGATGTCGCGATAGTCGCGGCCGTCGACTTCCTCCTGCTTGAGTGTCTTCATGAAGCTCTCTGCCTTGGCATTGTCGTAGGGGTTGCCGACCCGGCTCATGGAAGCTTGGATGTCGTGTCGTGCGAGCACGGCACTGTATTCGGCACAGGCATATTGGACGCCGCGATCGGAGTGATGGATGAGGCTTCCGGGCTGCGGACGGCGTGCCTCCAGCGCCATGGTCAGCGCCGCCACGGCCAGGCTGGCCTCCAGATGGTCGTCCAGAGCCCAGCCGATGACACGGCGGCTGAAGGCATCAAGCACGACGGCGAGGTAGGCGAACTCCTCGCGCAGCCGCACATAGGTGATGTCGGCCACCCACAACTGGTCGAGACCGGTCACAACGAGGCCGCGCGCCAGGTTCGGCACCACCTGCCAGCCGTGCCTGGATGCGGTCGTGACCGGCACGAACGGCTTCTTCCTCAGGCACAAGAGGTTGTCCTCACCCATGATGCGCAGCACCCGCTTGTGGTTCACCACAACGCCTTCGCGCCGCAACTGCCAAGTGATGCGCCGATAGCCATACGAGAGGCTGTTGGCCAGGGCGACGCGCTGGACGGCGTCGCGCACGCAAGTCTCCTCCTGGCGCGGCGCCGAGGCCTGAAAGTGCCGATAGTAGCCGGCCCGGCTGACGCCAGCCAGCGCGCACATCCTTTCGACGCTGAGTCCGCCTTGCGGCCGAGGGGTCGTCATCGCCGTGATTGACGCGTAGACGAGCTCGCGCCAGGCCCGTCGCTCGGCTGGCGCTTCTCCCCGACTTGCCGCAAGGCTTTGCGAAAAAAATCGAGCTCCAGCTCCTGCTGGCCGACCTTGCGCTCCAGTTCGACTATGCGGGCCCGCGCCTGCGCAAGATCGGCAGGCTCGCGGGGCGGCCCAACCGCGGCTGTTCTGGGGTGCTGCCCAGGTGATCGCAACGCCGCTGCGCCGCCGCTCAAATACTTGGCCCGCCAGTGATAGAGCAGCTTCTGCACCACCCCCAGCTCTTTAGCCAGGGCCGCCACCTTCTCTCCCGCCAGCATCCGCTCAACGGCAGCCAGCTTCACCTCTCGGCTAAATTTCCGTCTTTGAGGCATCAGTCCCTCTCTCAGGACTGTCCCTTATATCCTTGTCTCAGTTTTGGGGTGCA
>NZ_JAVIJB010000114.1:0-1447 GCF_033977165.1 Mesorhizobium captivum | reverse complement strand
CGGCATCTCCGTGAGCACCACGCAAGCGAACCAAACAGTCGGACCGGTTGATGATATGCTTAACCTTGCGCACATGACCCTTACCCTCTCCCCGTGAAGACCGGACGATCGCTCCGCGATCGCCGTAGGGAGAGGGGGCGTCGGCGTCGCGGCTGGCCAAGTTTTGGCTTTGGCCGGATGTGGTGCTGGCCTAGAATAGAGGCTTCAGCGATGTCCGACTTGGAACACAATCGTCATGCAAAACAGGCCGAACTCGTCACTTGGCTGATCGGACCGGCGCGGCGGGATTGTTCCCCCGAAGCGATCGTCGGCGGACTGTCGGAACGGCTGGTCGCGGCCGGGGTTGCGCTCAAACGCGTGCGTATCGGGCAGCGCCTTTCCAATCCGATGATCGGTGTGTGGGGCGTGATCTGGACCCGCGGCGAAGGCGCGGTGCTCTATACGCGGCCGCGCACAACGTTCTCCACGCCGTTCTACTACGGCAGCCCGTTCCAGGAGGTGATCGAGCAGCGCCGGAGTGTGCGGCACTCCCTCGAACACCTCGGGCCCGACACCCATAGCGTCTATGTCGAGCTCGCCGAGGCGGGGAATACCGACTACCTCGCGCTGCCGATCGAATATGGAGACGGCTCCGTGCAAGGCGGCGCCTTCACGACCGACCGGCCGGGCGGATTCACGGTGGCCGAGATCGCCCTGATCGAGAGCCTGGCGCCGGCAATCTCGGCAGCGCTCGAACCGGCGGCGATGCGCCACTCCATGCAGAGCCTGCTGGAGGTCTATCTCGGCACCGGATCTGCCGGCCGCGTCGTCGTCGGCGCGTTCCAGCGCGGCGCCACCACGGAGATCGACGCGGCGGTAATGGTCACCGACATCAGAGGCTTCACCGGCCTCTCCGAACGGCTGGCACCCGATGCATTGCTGGAGACGATGGGTACGCATTTCGAGATCGTGGTCGACGCCGTGCACGCCGAGGGCGGCGACGTGCTGAAGTTCATCGGCGACAGTGTGCTGTCGATCTTTCCGACCGAGCAGGACGGACGCGGCGGCGCCTGCGGGCGCGCGGTGCGCGGCATCGAGCGCGCCTTCGACAAGGCGAAGACGACCCTGCCCGACCTGCCGTTCGTCGCGGCGCTGCATATCGGGCCGGTGGTCTACGGCAACATCGGCAGCGTCGACCGGCTCGACTTCACGGTGGTCGGCCCGACCGTCAACTTCGCCAGCCGGCTGGAAGGGATCGCCAAGACGCTCGATCGGCGGGCCGTGTGCTCGGCCGAGGTCGCGCGCTCGATGCCTGCGGATGCGGTGCGCAGCCTGGGCAGGCACGTCCTGAAGGGCTTTGCCGAGACGCAAGAGGTGTTCGAGCTGGTCACGGCTTGAGGCATTGGCGGCCAAGAAGCCGGAACTCGCTCGCGCCTGGATCTACGCCAGGCTTATCATCTTCCTGATC
>NZ_JAVIJB010000113.1:0-1485 GCF_033977165.1 Mesorhizobium captivum | reverse complement strand
ACATTTGCTTCGTGGTGTGGTCAAGTGTGAAGAAGCGAAGTCGGAGAATGGCTTGAAGCGTTTGAATCGTCTGTGATTCTGTAGCTGCCATTGTTGATTCTGGAGGTTTCGACGATGGCTTCGTTGCTTGGATACTTCGGCGACCTGCGCCTGCAAAAAAGGGGAGCATGGTTCTGGAGCGCATGTTTGCGCGCGTCAGCGCGGGGATGCGCCGGCTGGCCGACACGCGAGCCGAGAAGGTCGCGTTCACGCGCCTGTTTCGCAATCGCCACGTGAGCCCGCAAGAGATCATCCGCACGGCAGCGGCCCGAACGGCCGAAGTGGCTGCCGGCCGCCACGTGCTGATCATCGAGGACAGCAGTGAGATCAACTATGAGGCCAAGGCTTCACGCAAGCGCGGTCTCGGTCGCGTCGGCAATGGCAAGGATATCGGGCTGTTCGTGCATCCGGCGCTGGCCGTGGATGCCGTGGACGGCTCGGTCCTTGGCCTTGCAGGCGCCACGATCTGGCGGCGCGAGGCAAAGAAGGCGGATGACTACCAGGCGCTGCCGATCGAAGACAAGGAAAGCCACAAATGGATCGGTACCGCCAAGGCGGCATGCCAGGCGCTGGCCGACACGCCGCAGATGACGGTGGTCGGCGACCGCGAAGCCGACATCTACGAAGTCTTTGCAAGGCTTCCCGACGAGCGCACCCATGTGCTCATTCGCGCTGTACGGGATCGGGCTTTGGGCACGCGGGGCGAGCGCCTGTTCAGCGCGATCGCCAAGACCCCGGAAGCCGGCCGCATTGCCTTCGAACTGCAGGCACGTCCCGGCCGGCCGGCCCGCACCGTCGAACTGGCCGTTCGCTTCAGCGCAGTGAACTTGCGCCAGCCCCGCCTTGGCGCTGACAGTCGCGATCCGCGCGAACTCACGCTCAACGCGGTGGAAGTGCGTGAGATCGATCCACCTTCGGCCAAGGACGCGGTGATCTGGCGGCTTCTAACGACACATTGCGTCAACACGCTGGCCGGCGCCATCGCTATCGTCGAGATGTATCGCTCGCGTTGGATCGTCGAACAGCTGTTCCGGACCGTGAAGTCGCAGGCCATCGATCTGGAGGAAAGTCTTATCGCCGATGGCGATGCGCTCGAACGGCTGGCCGCCGCCGCTCTGGTCGTCGCCACCAGGGTCATGCAACTCGTACACGGGCGTGGTTCGCCGGGCCAGGCCTTCCAGGCCGCACGCCTCTTCGATCCCACCGAGGTCACCGTCCTGGAAACGCTCATCGCCAAGCTCGAAGGCAAGACCCAAAAGCAGAAGAACCCGCACCCCACGCACACGCTCGCCTGGGCCGCCTGGTGTATCGCAAGGCTCGGAGGCTGGAACGGCTACGAAAAGGAACGACCGCCAGGACCCATCACCTTCACGCACGGCCTCAGACGCTTCAACGCAATCGTAGACGGCTTCGTTCTGGCCTCCCAAATATGAACCCGAAGCAAAT
>NZ_JAVIJB010000112.1:0-1556 GCF_033977165.1 Mesorhizobium captivum | reverse complement strand
ACGCTCGAAACCTCTCGCTGCTGGTGAACGGCTTCAGCAAGTGGCCTGACCAGCCAGGGTGTGGCGAGGGCACTTTCGCAGTTGCTGGTGAGGTTCTTCGCCGCGCCCACACGCAAGGGTTTTCCAAATTCAATCCGCAGAGCTTGACCAACCTGGTCAATGGTTTCAGCAAATGGCCGAACCAGGCGGAGTGTCGGGAGGCCACCAGCGCTATCGGCACCGAGGTGACGTACCTCGCAGGCCGAGCCAATCGGCTTTCCGATTTTGTACCGCAGGACCTGGCGAACCTGGTGAACGGTTTCAGCAAGTGGCCGGAACAGGAAAGCACGCGCGAAGCAACGATCGCCATCGGCTCTGAGATCAGTCGCGAGGCCAACCGACTCGGTCGCTTTCCTGAGCAGGAGCTGGCCACTTTGGTGAACGGTTTCAGCAAGTGGCCGCAAGAGCCAGGCATACGTCAGGCTGCGGTCGCCATCGCAGGGGACATTGCGTCCGGCGTCGGCAAGCCCGGCGGATTTACTCATCAGCACCTGGCGATACTGGTGAATGGTTTCAGCAAGTGGCCCGAAGAACTCAATATGCGCCAGGCAGCAGTCACCGTCGGTGGGGAGGTCGTTGCGCGCGCCAGGGAGCTGGGTGGGTTCACGGATCAACACCTGGCCAATCTGGTGAATGGTTTCAGCAAGTGGCCGGAACAGGAGAAGACGCGCGAAGCGGCCGTCGCCATCGCCTCTGAGGTCAGCTGCGACGCCAACCGATTGCGCGGTTTTCCTGGTCAGGAGCTGGCCTATCTGATCAATGGCTTCAGCAAGTGGCCGCAAGAGCCAGGCATGCGCCAAGCTGCGGTCGCCATCGCCGGGGAGATCGCCTCCCGCGCCGACAAAATCAAGGGGTTTACCCATCAGCAGCTGGCCATACTGGTGAACGGTTTCAGCAAATGGCCCGAACAGGAGAAGACGCGCGAAGCCACAGCCGCAGTTGCCCGCGAGATTCTCCGCCGCACCAGTCACCTCCGTGGATTTACTGACCAACATGTGGCGAACCTGGTGAACGGATTCAGCAAGTGGCCCGAGGAGCCTGAAGTGCGCCAAGCTGCAGTGGGCCTCGCCGAGGAGATCGTGTCCCGCGCCGGCCAACTCGCCGGATTCGCCGATCAACACCTGGCGAATTTGGTGAACGGTTTCAGCAAATGGCCCGAACAGGAGAAGACGCGCGAAGCCACGGCCGCAGTTGCCTGCGAGATTCTCCGCCGCACCAGTCACCTCCGTGGATTTACTGACCAACATGTGGCGAACCTGGTGAACGGATTCAGCAAGTGGCCCGAGGAGCCTGAAGTGCGCCAAGCTGCAGTGGGCCTCGCCGAGGAGATCGTGTCCCGCGCCGGCCAACTCGCCGGATTTGCCGATCAACACCTGGTGACCTTGGTGAATGGTTTCAGCAAATGGCCGGATCAGCAGAAGATGCGCGAGGCTACGGTCACCATTGGCAGGGAGGTCCTTCGCCGCGCCGATCGCCCGGATGTCGGGCTCTCCGATTTTACTGCTCAAGGCTTGGCG
>NZ_JAVIJB010000111.1:0-1571 GCF_033977165.1 Mesorhizobium captivum | reverse complement strand
CGCCAAGCCTTGAGCAGTAAAATCGGAGAGCCCGACATCCGGGCGATCGGCGCGGCGAAGGACCTCCTCGCCAATGGCGACCGTGGCCTGCCGATTGCGCTCCTCTTGCGGCCACTTGCTGAAACCGTTCACCAGTATGGCCAGCTGCTGATGGGTAAATCCCTTGATTTTGTCGGCACGGGAGGCGATCTCCCCAGCCATGGCAACTGCAGCCTGGCGCGTGCCTGGCTCTTGCGGCCATTTGCTGAACCCATTCACCAAATTGGCCAGGCTCAGCGGAGCAAAGTCGGAGAGCCCGACATTTGGGTGATCGGCGCGGCGAAGGACCTCCCCGCCGATGGCGGCCGTGGCCTGCCGATTTCGCTCCTCCTGCGGCCACTTGCTGAAACCGTTCACCAGTATGGCCAGCTGCTGATGGGTAAATCCCTTGATTTTGTCGGCACGGGAGGCGATCTCCCCGGCGATGGCGACCGCCGCCTGGCGCATGCCTGGCTCTTGCGGCCACTTGCTGAAGCCATTGATCAGATAGGCCAGCTCCTGACCAGGAAACCCGCGCAATCGGTTGGCGGCGCGACTGACCTCAGAGGCGATGGCGATCATCGCCTCGCGAGTGCTTGCCTGGTCCGGCCACTTGCTGAAACCGTTCACCAGATTGGCCAACTCTTGATTCGCAAATCCCTTGAGCTTTCCGGCTCGGGCAACGACCTCGCCGGCGATGGCAATGGTCGCCTCGCTCGTCTTCTGCTGGTCAGGCCACTTGCTGAAACCGTTCACCAGGTTGGCCAACTCTTGATACCCAAATCTGTTGAGCTCGCCGGCTCGGGTAACGACCTCGCCCGCAATGGAAACCGTCGCCTCGCGCGTCTGTTCGGGCCACTTGCTGAAACCGTTCGCCAGGTTCGCCAGATGTTGATCAGTGAATCCGCCGAGCTCTTTGGCACGCGCAACGATCTCGCCGGCGATGGCAACGGTAGCATGGCGCATGTCGAATTCTTCGGGCCATTTGCCGAACCCGTTCACCAGATTGGCCAACTCTTGATGTGGAAATCTATTGAGCTTGCCGGCGCGGCCAACGATCTCGGCGGCGATATCCGCCACAGCTTGGCGCAAATCCTGTTCTTCCGGGTACTTGCCGAAGCCATTGACCAGGTTCGACAGGCCCTGCGGGCTAAAATCGGAGAGCCGCTTGGCTCGGCCTGCAAGGCGCGTCACCTCGGTGCCGATAGCGCTAGTGGCTTTCCGACACTTCGCCTGGCTCGGCCATTTGCTGAAACCGTTCACCAGGTTCGCCAGGCCCTGCGGTTCGAAATCGGAAAGCCGATTGGCTCGGTCCGCGAGGTACGTCACCTCGGTGCCGATAGCGCTGGTGGCCTCCCGACACTCCGCTTGTTTCGGCCATTTGCTGAAGCCATTGACCAGATTGGTCAGGTTCTGCGGATTGAATTTGGATAATCCCTCCGTCTCAGCGCGGCGAAGAACCTCACCACCAACTGCGAAAGTGCCGTCGCCACACCCTGGCTGGTCAGGCCACTTGCTGAAGCCGTTCACCAGCAGCGAGAGGTTTCGAGCGT
>NZ_JAVIJB010000110.1:0-1588 GCF_033977165.1 Mesorhizobium captivum | reverse complement strand
TCAAATTCGCTAATCCCGAGCAAAATCAAAGGTTTGACGATGTTATGACAAAAGGGGTTGCGGGTCCAGGATTTGAACCTAAGACCGACGCTTGAGACTGGGGCGATCGAGGCTTCGGTAGGTAAGTCAGCGGTTGCTCGGGGAAGCATACGGGGCGATATGGGAAGCGTCCTGGATTCGGCCATACGAAAAACGCAATGAAATCGACAGTCACTGCATCCTGCGGGTTCCCCATTTCGCCGTTCTGTTTTGGCAGTGTTCGATCAGTGGGTTTTTCGGGCGTTGGATATTCGTCTCGCCGTTGGGTGAACTCTCGAAGCTGTGTTCAAAGTAGGCCCTCGTGGTGCAGCTGGCTTGCCACGTCCTCCGATTGAGATCACCCGTCCGCTGTTGCTCTCGGCCCACCATTGCATCATCTTGACGCGCTCTTCCCAGTGCTCAGCCCGGGCGTAGGCTCGACGAACGTCGTTGTTCTCAATGTGGGCCAGCTGCCGCTCTATGGCATCCGGATGCCATTTTCCGCATTCGTTTAACAAAGTTGATGCTGTTGCTCGAAAACCATGCGCGGTAGCTTCCTCCTTGCCGTAGCCCATGCGGCGAAGGGCGGCGTTAAGCGTGTTGTCGGAAATCGGACGCGAAACCGATCGAACACCAGGAAAGAGCAGCGATCCACCACCAGAGATTTCTTTAAGCGAACGCAGGACGCTTATGGCCTGCCTTGAAAGGGGTACGCGGTGCGGCCGGCGCATTTTCATGCGTGCTTCAGGAATGATCCACATCGAGCTTTCGAAATCGAACTCTTCCCATTCTGCCAAGCGCAGCTCACCCGGGCGGGGAAACATCAATGCCATGAGCTTCAGGGCAGCTCGGGTTGTAGGCTGTCCGTCAAACGCATCGACCGCCCTCAGCAAGCCGCCCAAGGCCTTAGGATCGGTAATCGCCGCACGCGACGTGACCGTTGGACTGATGAGTGCGCCCCTTAACGCGATCGTCGGATCAGCCTCGGCGCGTGCGGTCGCGATTGCATATCGAAACACGGTGCCGATGGTGGAGCGCAGTCGCCTGGATGACTCATATCGACCACGAACTTCCACGCGACGAAGGGCAGTAAGGACGGTGGCCGGATCGATCTCCCGAATGCACTTGTCGCCGATTGTCGGATAGGCAAAGTCGAGCAGCCATTTGACCTTGCTAATCGTCCGGTCGGCACGTCCCTCCTTCTTCAGCTTGTCAACATATTCGTCCGCGATTGAACGGAAGGTGTCTTTTTGCGAAGTGGCCTTATGGAACTTTCGCTCCCGAGCTGGGTCGGCACCAGCCTTAAGGAGACGTTTGGCTTCATCGCGTGCTTCGCGGGCATCGGCGAGAGAGAGGACCGGGTAGCTGCCGAGAGACAGCAGCTTCTGCTTTCCGTCAAATCGATAGGCTAGGCGCCATAGCCTGGTTCCCGACGGCTGAATCCATAGCTGCAGCCCGCCGCCATCGGACAGTTTCTGGAGCTTGGAGGCGGGCCGGGCGGGAAGTGTTCTGAGAGTTCTGCAAATTCGCCGAGAGAGGGCGGTCATGGCAGGCTGGTGATGTTCAACGT
>NZ_JAVIJB010000010.1:0-163727 GCF_033977165.1 Mesorhizobium captivum | reverse complement strand
GCCGCATGGCCGGCATCCGCGGCCAGCTCAAGTCGATCGGGCTCGAACCCTATGACTGCCTCAACCCCGGCCTGATGGACTATATCGCCACCTGGACGGCGAAGAAGTCGGGAGCCTTGGCGGCCTGACAAGTCCCGTGATTTCTGCCATGGGGCTGGCTGACACGCCGGCCCCATATTCGTTTGGAGAGCAAATGCCCGCACCCGTCATCTACGTCGATGCCGATGCCTGCCCGGTCAAGGCCGAGGTCGAGAAGGTGGCGGAGCGTCATGGCGTCGTCGTCACCTATGTCTCCAATGGCGGCCTGCGTCCGTCGCGCGATCCGATGATCCGCAATGTCGTCGTTTCCAAGGGCGCGGACGCAGCGGACGACTGGATTGTCGAGAATGCCCGTCCCAACGATGTCGTGGTGACGGCCGACATCCCGCTTGCCGCGCGCACGGTGGCGCTCGGCACGCATGTGCTGGGACCCACCGGCCGCCCCTTCACGCCAGAGACCATCGGCATGGCTGTCGCGATGCGCGATCTCAAGCAGCATTTGCGCGAGACCGGCGAAAGCCGCGGCTACAACGCCGCTTTCACACTAAAGGACAGGTCGAACTTTCTCGGCGAGCTCGACCGCATCTTGCGGCGGGCGCTCAAATCCGTCACACCGGACTGATCCGAACGCTTTCGGAGGCCGGGCCATGGGTGGCGACACATCCCTCGACACGCCGATGCATCGGCACATGCAGTTCGCTTTGGCCGCAGCCTTCGGCATCGTCGCGCTGCTACTTGCACTGCTTTTGCGCCTGCCGCTCCCCTATTCGATCGGCGCCAACGTGTTCTTTGCGACCTTCATCATCTTGGTCCTTGCCTTGATGCCGAGGCTTACCGGCCGCTATCTCAGCAAGAAAGCGCGCGCCACCGATCTTCCGGTGTTACTGATCTTCGCCGTTACCCTCTTTGTCGTCGGCATCGCCATCGGCTCGCTGTTCCAGCTCATCAACCAGAAGGATGCCGCGCATCCGTGGGAGATCCTGTTCGCGATGCTGTCGATCCCGCTTGGCTGGTTCACCATTCATGCCATGGCGGCCCTGCACTATGCGCATGTCTATTGGATGGGCGGTGATCAGGTCGACGAGAGAACCAAGACGAAGATTCCGGTTGGCGGCCTCGACTTTCCCGGCGACAAGAGGCCGGGAGGTTGGGATTTCCTCTATTTCGCAACTGTCATCGGCATGACCGCGCAGACGGCCGACACTGCGATCACGAACTCGCACATGCGTCAGGTCGTGCTCATCCATTCGATCCTGACGTTTTTCTTCAACACGGTGATCGTTGCCGCCGCGGTCAATCTCGCGGTCACCCTCGGCGCTCCGTAATAAATCCGTGATCGCATGAAACATTGCCTTGTGCGGCGACGTATTGGGGGGAAGACAATGACCTGAAAAGGCCGCTTGGATCATGCGGCCGGAGGACGGAATGGATTCTGCTGCCACGAGCCAACCCGCCACCGAAGCGAAGGCGAAGGACACGACCCTCATCTACCGGCAGTCGCGCTGGACGCGGCTGACCCACTGGCTATGGGCCTTCGCGCTGTTCTTCATGCTGCTTTCGGGCCTGCAGATTTTCAACGCGCGTCCGCAGCTCTACATCGGCAAGGAATCGGGCTTCGCCTACAACAACACCATCCTCGAAATCGGCGCCGAGAATACCGACAATGGGCCGCGCGGCTTCACGAAGCTCTTCGGTCATCGCTTCGACACCACCGGCGTGCTTGGCTGGTCCGGGCCGCCTGGACAGGAGACCCCGCGCGCCTTCCCGGCCTGGGCGACGATTCCCTCCTACTATGACCTCGGCACCGCTCGCGTCGTGCATTTCTTCTTTGCCTGGGTGCTCTCGGCCACTTTAGTGGTCTGGCTGATCACCGGCCTCATCAACGGCCACATCCGTCGCGATCTGGCGCCGCGTGTCGAGGATCTGCGCAAGCTGCCGCGCGACATCGTCGACCATGCGAAGCTGAAGTTCCACCACACGCGCGAATACAACACGCTGCAGAAAATGGCCTATGGCGGCGTGCTGTTCGTGCTGTTGCCGCTGATGATCGTCACCGGCCTCGCGATGTCGCCGAGCATGAATTCGGTGCTTCCCTGGCTCAATGAAATCCTCGGCGGCCGGCAGACGGCGCGCACCATCCACTTCACCGTCATGGTGCTGCTCGTCCTCTTCTTCATCATCCACATGCTGATGATCCTCGCAGCCGGCCCGATCAACGAGCTGCGCTCGATCATCACCGGCTGGTACCGCACCGACCCGCCCAAGAAGCACGACCAGCCGACCGAGAGGAGCGCCTGACATGGCAAAATTCCAGATCAGCCGCCGGAAATTCCTGACCTCGGCCAGCCTCGGCCTGTCAGGCATCGCGCTGTCGGGCTGCGATGCCTTCGACAGCGGCCTTGGCATAGGCGGGGGCTTGCGCAGCTTTCTCGAAAACGCCAACGGCCTGACCTGGCGGGCGCAGCGCCTGCTTGCCGGCCGCGAGGCGCTGGCGCCGGAATTCACCGAGGCCGACATCCGCCAGCCGCAGCGGCCGAACGGCGTCACCGCGCCAGACGACGACACCTACAAGGGTCTTCTCGCCAACAATTTCGCCGACTGGCGCCTAGAGGTCACCGGGCTGGTCGAGAAGCCTCTGTCGCTCACCCGCGAACAGCTCCAGAACATGCCGAGTCGCACCCAGATCACGCGCCACGACTGCGTCGAAGGCTGGAGTTGCATTGCCAAATGGACCGGCACGCCGCTGTCGCTGGTGCTCGACCAGGCGGTGGTGAAGCCTGAGGCGCGCTACGTCATGTTCCACTGCCTCGACACGATCGAGCAGAGCCTCTCAGGCGATATCAAATATTACGGCTCCATCGACTTGATCGATGCCCGCCACCCGCAGACCATCCTGGCCTATGGCCTCAACGGGAAGCCGCTGCCGGTGGAAAACGGCGCGCCGCTGCGCGTGCGGGTCGAGCGCCAGCTAGGCTACAAGATGCCGAAATATCTCTACAAAATAGAGCTGGTCGACGGCTTCACCGCCATAGGCGGCGGCCGCGGCGGCTATTGGGAGGACAATGGCTACGACTGGTATGGCGGGATTTGATGACCCCTCGCCTGCAGGCCGAACACGATCTTCCGCCGGCCGAACTCAACGCGATCGAGGAACGCCTCAACGGCGACAACCGGCTTCACACAGGCCGCGATGACGACCGGGGCCTCGTTTTTGCGTTGCGGGACGAAGCCGGACAGGCAATCGGCGTCGCCGCCGGCTATTCCTGGGCGGGGATCGCCGAGCTCAAATTGATGTGGGTCGAGGAATCCTATCGCGGCCGAGGCCATGCAAAGGCGTTGTTGAACGCCTTCGTCGCCGGGGCCGCCGCTCGCGGCGCGCGGCGCGTATGGGTCTCGACACACGACTTCCAGGCGCCCGGCCTCTACGAAAAGGCCGGGTTCGAGCGTATGGCCGAATTCACCGGGTGGCCCGAAGGCCATTCCAACATCATCCTTTGCAAGACGATGGCTCCCCGATAGGCAGCGTCCGGACGCATCCGGCGTTCAGCATGCAGACCTTGGCGACGCGATCATTCGTCGGGATTATCCACCATGCAGCCGACGCCGTGGCATCCCTGATAGTTGCCGTGGGTATCGAAATTGGGATTGCCGTCCTTGTCGAATTGCGGCGTCGGGTCGATCCATCGGTCGTCACGGCGCGGCTTGGGCCTCGGATAGTAATTGTCCGAATGATGGCCGTGCTGGTTGTTGCTGTCGAGGATCGCGCCGACAATGCCCCCCACGATGATCGCCGCCGCCGCGTCGCCGGGAGACGGCCCACGGCCGGAGCCTGTGACCAGGAATTCCGCCGAGCAGCCATTGTCCACCCAGATGCCGCCGCCGTCGTAGCCCCAGCTTCTGCCGTACTGGCAACGCGACTTCGACAGCCGGTTGGTCAATTGCACGCCGCCGCGCGTGTCGACCCCGCAATAGGAATAGCGATAATCCGCGCTTGAGCAGACCACGCGTTTGGCGCCTGCGGCCTGCGCGGCATCAGGCAGAAGCGACAGCTTTGCCGGATTGCCGAAGGCGCAGGCCAGGAACATCATCGAACCGGTAACTGCCATCCGCACCGACATTTGCAAATCTCCGTCAGGGTCCGCTATCGACAGAATGGCACCTCTGTGTAAATCTGACAACCAGAGGGGCCAGCAGCGAGGTTATATTCATGCGCGCTAAGATAATCGCCGCGATTATACTTGCTCTTTCTGCCTGGTCGACTTTTTTGCCGGCTCGCGCCGACGACAGTCTCAAGCGCGTTATCGAACAGAAGACGCTGACGGTCGGAGTTGCAATCAATCCGCCATGGATCCTCAAGAAGGCCGACGGGAAGTTCGCGGGCTACGATGTCGATCTGACCAATGCGCTCGCCTCGGATCTCGGCGTCGAATTGAAGCTGGTCGAGGTGCCATGGAACGACCTGAAGCCGCGGCTACTGAAAGGCGACTTCGACCTGATCGCGGCCGGCTATGCCAACACGCCGGAGCGTGCGCGCGACGTGGTGTTCTCCAACCCGACGGGCGCCGCCGACATCCGCGTGGTTGCGTCGATTGCCAGCCTCGGCAAGCGGCCGGGCAAGGCGCTGACGGCGCCTGGCTACAAGATCGCCGTGCTGTCCAATTCCACCGACGAGGCGGCCGCCAAGGAGGCTTTCCCGAAGGCGGAAATCCTTTCGTTCAACAATACCACCGACGTTTTTGCCGCCCTCATCGGCGGCAATGCACAGGCCATGGTGGCCACGTCGCCGACGCCGCAAATGGCGGCCAGGCTTTATGATGCGAAGTTCAAGCTGGTGGGCGGCCCGCTGTTGCGCACGCCGGAAGCCTTTGCCCTGCGTCCCGACGACATCCGCCTCGCCCAATACGTCAACAACTGGATCGGCGCGCGCACCGCCGACGGCACCATTTCGGGGGTCCGCCGCTACTGGTTCGGCGGCTTCAAGTGGATGTCGCGCTTCGACACCGGCGCCAAGCCGGAACAGGCCAAGCCGAAGCAGTAGCACTCAAGCCACCTTATTTGGATGTCGCTGGGAGGTGACAAGGTGTCGCCGACGGGCTATGGATGGCGCGTCGAGGACTCAGGCGACTGAGTCCTACCTGTTTGCGGGAGAGAACAGCGAGAGCTGTCGCCGAAGGGGAAATCGCCCGAAATCTCTCAGGCAAAAGAACCGTGGACGGGAAAGACAACTCTGGAAAGTCGGGAATCTTCCCGCGCCGAAGGTGTAAGCGCTGCCGACAGAGTTACGGGGCGCGAGTCTCTCAGGCTTCAGACAGAGGGGCACGGACTAGACCGCCGGTGGCGGTCGATTGCGTGCGACTCTGGAGAAGACATGACGGACGAAGACACCAGACATCTACCCCTCGAGGATTTGCATAACGCGGCAGGCGCGCGTTTCGGCGCGTTCGCCGGCTGGTCGATGCCGCTGACTTATCCGGCGGGCGTGATGAAGGAACACCTTCACACGCGCGAGCATGCCGGCCTGTTCGACATCTCGCATATGAAGCTGTTCGAGGTCGTTGGCTCGGGCGCCGCCGCGCTTCTCGACCGCGCCTGTCCGCTCGATGCCGGCGCGCTGGAGATTTCCCAGTCCAAATACACCTTCTTCCTCAATGAAGCGGCCGGCATCATCGACGACCTAATCGTCACTAGGCTCGGCGACAGTCGCTTCATGGTAGTCGCCAACGCCGGCAACGCGGTCGAGGACGAAAAGCACCTCAGCGCGCTGGCCACGGATTTCGACGCCAAGGTCGAGCCCCTCGACCGCGTCTTCCTGGCCATCCAGGGACCGGACGCCTGGGCCGCGCTTGCGAGGGCCGGCATCGAAACCGGCTCGCTGCTCTTCATGCATGGTGTCGAGCCCCGGCAAAACTGGTTCATGAGCCGCTCCGGCTACACCGGCGAGGACGGTTTCGAGATCGGGCTGCCGGAGGCGGATGCTCGCGATCTCGTCGCCAAGCTGCTGCAGGACGAGCGCGTGCAATGGATCGGCCTTGCCGCTCGCGACAGCCTCAGGCTCGAGGCCGGGCTTTGCCTGCACGGCCAGGACCTGACACCCGAGATCGATCCGGCTAGCGCCGGTCTGATGTGGGCCGTCCCCAAGGAGGTCCGCGCCTCCGGTCATTTCATCGGCGCCGATGCGCTGCGCTCGATCCTCGAGCGTGGCCCGTCGCAGAAGCGCGTCGGCCTGAAGCCCGACGGCCGTCAGCCGGTGCGCGCCGGGGCGGCGCTGGTCGACGCCGACGGCAATCCGGCAGGCCATGTCACCTCGGGCGGTTTCGGCCCCTCGACAGGCCACCCGGTCGCCATGGGCTACGTCAACACTGCGCTGGCCAAGCCCGGCGCCAGACTGTTCGCCGATGTCCGCGGGACGAAAATCTCGATCGACGTCACCTCGCTCCCCTTCACGCCGCATCGCTACCGCAAAGGATGAATTCCCGATGGCAAACACCTATTTCACTGAAGACCATGAATGGCTGCGCGTCGAAGGCGGCGTCGCCACCGTCGGCATCACCGACTACGCGCAGGAGCAGCTCGGCGATCTCGTCTTCGTCGAACTGCCCGAAATCGGCCGCAAGCTCGCCAAGGGCGACACTGCGGTCGTCGTCGAATCCGTCAAGGCGGCGTCGGACGTTTACGCGCCGGTCGACGGCGAGATCACCGAAGCCAACACGTCGCTGTCATCCGACCCTTCATTGGTCAATTCGGCGGCGACGGGCGACGGCTGGCTTTGGAAGATGAAGCTTTCCAACGAAAGCCAGCTCGCCAGCCTCATGGATGAGGCCGCCTACAAAGCCCATATCGGCTGATATCAGGATTTTTGCAAATGACCGCAGCACCTATTCCTTTCTCAGCCCGTCATATCGGCCCCGGCATCAACGATGTCAGGGCAATGCTCGCCGTGATCGGCGTTCCGTCCGTCGAGACGCTGATCAGCCAAGCCGTGCCGAGATCGATCCGCCTCGACCAGCCGCTCGACCTGCCCGCCGCCGCCAGCGAAGCGGAAGCCCTGGCCGAATTGTCGGCGATGATGGCGAAGAATACGGTGCTGAAAAGCTTCATCGGCGCCGGCTACCATGGTGTCTTTGTGCCGCCGGTAATCCAGCGCAACCTTTTCGAGAACCCGGCCTGGTACACGGCCTATACGCCCTACCAGGCCGAGATCAGCCAGGGCCGCCTGGAAATGCTGTTCAACTTTCAGACTTTGGTGACCGAACTGACCGGCCTGCCGGTGGCGTCCGCCTCGCTGCTCGATGAAGCCACCGCCGTCGCCGAAGCCGTCGGCATCGCGCTTCGCCATCATCGCGACAAGCGCACCAAGGTGGCGCTCGCCGGCACGCCCCACCCGCAGACGCTCGATGTCGTGCGCACCCGCGCCGAGCCGCTCGGCATCGAGGTCGACGGCGAGACGATCGACGACAACACCGCCGCCCTGCTCGTCTCCTGGCCGGACACGTTCGGTGTCTATGGCGACCACAAGGCGGCGATCGAGAAAGCCCACGCCACGGGCGCGCTGGTCGTCTTCATCGCCGATCCGCTTGCCCTGACACTGACGGATGCGCCGGCAAAGCTCGGCGCCGACATCGCCGTCGGTCCAATGCAGCGCTTCGGCGTGCCGATGGGCTTTGGCGGCCCGCATGCCGCCTATTGCGCCGTCTCCGACAGGCTGACCCGCCTGATGCCCGGCCGCCTTGTCGGCCAATCGACCGATACCATGGGTCGCCCGGGCTACCGGCTGGCGCTGCAGACGCGCGAGCAGCACATCCGTCGCGACAAGGCCACCTCCAACATCTGCACCGCGCAGGCGCTACTCGCCAACATGGCGACGGCCTACGCCATCTGGCACGGCCCCACCGGCCTGCAGGCGATCGCCGAGCGCATTCACACCCTCGCCAACCGCATGGCGGCGGGGCTGAAGGCCGCAGGCGTGACAGTCCTGGGCACACACCGCTTCGACACGGTGACGGCGGAAGTGAAGGGTAAGGCCGCGGCAATAGCCGCCGCGGCCGAGAAGACCGGCCGGCTGCTGCGCGTCATCGATGCCGACAAGATCAGCATCGCCTTCGACGAGACCTCGACGGAAGCCGACCTGGAGGCGATCGCGGCCCTGTTCGGCGCCAAGTCCGGCACGGTGGAAGCCGACTCCATGCCCGGCAAGCCGCGCGGCAAGGAGTTCCTTACCCAGCCGGTTTTCCACGAGAACCACTCCGAGACCGACATGATGCGCTTCCTGCGCCGGCTGGCCGACAAGGATCTCGCGCTCGACCGCGCCATGATCCCGCTCGGTTCCTGCACGATGAAGCTCAACGCCGCCGCCGAGATGATGCCGGTGAGCTGGTGGAATATCGCCAACCTGCATCCCTTTGCCCCGGCCGGCCATTCGGCCGGCTACCGCGCCATGGTCGGCGAGCTGGAAGCCTGGCTGTCGGAAATCACCGGTTTCGACGCGGTCAGCCTGCAGCCCAATGCCGGCAGCCAGGGCGAATATGCCGGCCTGCTCGCCATCCGCGCCTATCACCGCTCGCGCGGTGAAGGCCATCGCACTGTCTGCCTGATCCCATCCTCCGCGCATGGCACCAATCCGGCGAGTGCTGCGATGGCCGGAATGAGCGTCATCGTCGTACGCTGCGCCGAGGACGGCAGTATCGACATGGACGATTTGAGGGCCAAGGCCAACGAGCATTCCAAGAACCTCGCGGCGCTGATGTTTACCTACCCCTCAACGCATGGCGTCTACGAGGAAGGCGCGCGCCACCTCTGCGCCCTGATCCACGAGCATGGCGGCCAGGTCTATTTCGATGGCGCCAATCTCAACGCCCTGGTCGGCCTTGCCCGACCCGGCGATATCGGCGCCGACGTCTGCCACATGAATTTGCACAAGACCTTCTGCATCCCGCATGGCGGAGGCGGCCCGGGCGTCGGCCCGATCGGCGTCAGGGCGCATCTAAAACCCTATCTGCCGGGCCATGTCACCGAAGGCTCGGCGCATGCCGTGGCGGCCGCTCCTTTCGGCAGCGCTTCCATCCTGCCGATCACCTGGATGTACATCCGCATGATGGGCGGCGCAGGGCTGAAGCAGGCGACCGAGACGGCGATCGTTTCAGCCAACTATGTGGCGACGCGGCTCGCACCGCATTTCCCGCTCCTCTACAAGGGCAGGAGCGATCGCATCGCGCATGAGTGCATCCTCGACACCCGCGTGCTCAAGGAGAGCGCCGGCATCAGCGTCGACGACATCGCCAAGCGCCTGATCGACTACGGCTTCCACGCGCCGACCATGTCGTTCCCGGTTGCCGGTACGCTGATGGTCGAGCCGACCGAATCCGAGCCTAAGCGCGAGCTCGACCGTTTCTGCGAGGCGATGATTGCGATCGCCGGCGAGGCGGCGAAGGTGGCGAAGGGAGAGTGGCCGCTCAACGACAACCCTCTGGTCAACGCCCCGCACACCGCCGCCGAGGCGCTGGCCGGCGCATGGGCCCATCCCTACTCGCGGCTCGAGGCGGCCTATCCGGCCGGTGACGCCGATCTGTCGGCGAAGTACTGGCCGCCGGTATCGCGCATCGACAATGTCGCCGGCGACCGCAACCTTGTCTGCTCCTGCCCGCCGCTGACGGAATATCTCGGCGCCGCCGAGTAACCGAAGCGGATTCAGGCAGAACGCAAGGTCGGCCCGGCGTCGGGCTGGCCGGCCTTTTTCTGAACAACGACGCGATTCCTCCCGCCACGCTTGGCCGCGTAGAGCGCGGCGTCCGCCTCGGCCAGCACCTCGTCCAGGGTCCGGCCGTCGGCGGCGCCAAATCCCATGCCGCCGCTGACGCTGCTGCGCAGCGGGCCGCGAGGGGTCGGAACGATTTCGGTTCCGAAGGCCACGCCGATCCGGCTTGCCCAGTCATGTGCCTTTTCCGGCGTCACGCGCGACATGACGAGCGCGAATTCCTCGCCGCCCAGCCGGAAGGCATCGACCCCTGTCCTGCCATATTTCTTGATCACCGCCGCGAAGCGGCAAAGCACCTGATCGCCGACAGGATGGCCGAAGACGTCGTTGGTCATCTTGAAATGGTCGAGATCGAACATCGCGATTGCCATGAACGGACCGAAGCTGCGATCGCCGTAAAGCTCGCTGAGCGCTCTGCGGTTCATCAGGCCGGTCAGCGGATCGGTCATCGTCTCGGCCTTGAGCTCGATCTGCGCCTGCAGATGGTGCAGCGAAAGCGTCAGCGCGCCGAGGCCGGTCATGCAGGCGACCGCGACGACGGAGTTCAACCGCTCAGCCCAATTGTCGGGCGCGGCGCCGAGGATCCATTGCCCGTGGACGAGCAGCACCAGGCCGCACAGCGCGAAGGATAGCCCACAGGCGCCGCTCAGGAACGAAACGACGAGCAGGATCCGGCGGTCGTGATCGCCCTTCATCCAGAACATCGTTCCGATCGCGGCGAGCAGCGCCGTCACAGTCGCGTAAGTGATCTGGAAGCCGATGCCGTCGAAACCGAGATAGGTGAAAGTCGCGCAGGCGGCCATGGCGGCAAGCGTCGGCAGAACAACCCTGCCATGGTTGCCCACGCCCAGATATTGCATCGCCGACATGCAGATGATGAGGAACCCCAGGCTGAGCAGCACCAGCACTGCCTCGCAGAGCCAGGGATTGGGTTCCTTGGTGTACTGCCAGAACAGAACGACATGCGCGACAAGCACGAGGATGCCGCACGCCACCGTCAGCACGAATCGCGCCCGCGGAGCCGTGAACCAGATCGCTAGCATGGTGATGCTGAGGCACGTGCCCGACAGCGCCGCCGCGAGCAGGAGCGAACTAAAATCCAACATTGTTGAGCCGCAGCCTCTTGGGAGTCGTCGGTTACGCTGTATTCTAGGTTAATGGCGCCCCGCCGATACCGTTTTCCGCTAACCTTTCGACCCAACCTTCCGATAAGGTTTACAAAGCATCCACTACTGCATCTAGCAGACGCGAAGACTATAAATTTTTTGGTTTATATTGAAACAGTTCTTTTTCACGAGCGCGAGGCGATCCGCGCGAAAAAACAGCATTCGCCCGGTGTTGCTTTGATTTCGCCAATCGACAAACAGGGTGGAACCTGTCCCGTTTCGCAGAAACGGCGTTCGACCAGTAGCCGGTGAATTCTGCCATAGCCGATTCAATCCAAGCCCGATAGGCTTTAGCTCTTGTCGAGCAGCGCCAGGTTGGCATCGACCACGGTCTGGTCGCCCAAGCCGGCCTTGGCTTCGAGCAGCAGCACCCTTGCCTTCTTCTTGTTGCCGCGCAGCAGCTGCGAATAGCCCATATTGTTGACGATCTGCGGCTTGCGCCCGGCGACCCTCAGCAATTGGGCATAAGCGCGATCGGCGAAGTCGAAGCGGCCAAGCTCGTCATAGGAGGCGGCAAGCCCCATCCAGGCCTCCGCGTTGTCGGCCTTGAGCTCCACCGCCTTGCGGAAATGCTGTTCGGCAAGACCGAAATTCGCCTCGCGGAACTGCGCCTTGCCCTCCGCCAGGTCGGTGGCGCTGACGTCCTTGGCCGTTGGCTGGATGGCGGTGGTCTTGGTCGTATCGACGTTGTTGCTCGTCGTGCAGCCGGTGATCATCAAGACGGCCGCCAACGCCGCCGCTGCCGTGGGAAGTCTGTGACGCATGCCCTGCCCCATCGCCCGATTTGCCGGGTCGTTCTTCAGCAAGGACCGTACAGGACAGCGATTAAGCTTCGGTGCCGAAATGCAGCTAAATTTCGGTCGCGTGCAAAGGATGCGTTAACCGGCACGCTGCAGGCCGGCCTCACCTGAATCCTCAGTGCGCCGTCAGCTTTACGACGATCGGAATAATGGCGACCATCAGCACCACCGGCAGGATGCACATCGTCACCGGCACCGACATCTTGGCCGGCAGGGCATGCGCCTTCTCTTCGGCAAGCGACATGCGCTTGTGGCGCATTTCGTCGGAAAAGACGCGCAGCGCGCCCGACAGGCTGGTGCCTAGCTCCTTGGACTGCTGCAGCAGCGTTGCAAAGGAGCGCACTTCGTCGAGGCTGAGGCGGTCGGCGAGCGCCTTCAATGCATCGTCGAGGCTGCGGCCGGCCCTGAGCTCGAGCGACACCAATTGCAGGTTCTGGCTGAGCGATGGATAGGTCCTGGCGAGCTCCTTCGAGACTCGCTCGATGCCGGCCTCCATGCTCATGCCGGCGTCGGAGCAGACGATCATCAGGTCCATGAAATCGGGAAAGCCGTTGCGATATTCGCGCATCTTTTCCCGCACCTTCTGCGTCAGCACCAGACCCGGCAGGAAATAGCCGGCCGCTCCCGACAGGATGATGAAGGTCCAGCGGCTGGTCACGGTCGACTCGGCGCTGGCCGCCCAGTGGTTGATCAGGAACGCGCCAAGTGCTGCGCCGACCAGCGCGGCAAAACGGATCAGAAAGAACATGCCGACGGCGCGCGGCTCCATATAGCCGGCCTGGATGAGCTTCAGGCGCAACCGCGCGACGTTTTCCGGGTCGCTCTTGGCGTAGAATTCCTGCGCCCGCTTCACCGCCTTCTCGCGCACGGCGCTGGTGTTCTTCCTTGGCGCCGGCTCCGCCTGCTCGATCGGCTGGGCCACCTCGACCTTCAGCCGACGCTTGACTTCGTTGCGATCGCCCTTGGCGACGACCAGCGGCCAGGCCACCGCGCCGCCGCCCAGCACCAGCAAAAGCACCGCCACCGGCATCAGCGATGTCGGCGCGAGCGACGCGAGGAAGCGGATGATGTCTTCCATCTCAGAACCTGAAATTCGACATCTTGAACATGATGGCGTTGCCGAGCAGCAGCCACAGGATCGAGCCGCCCAGCATATACCAGGTCTTGGGTATCCCCCACACATCGCGGTAGAACTGCGGCATGAGCACCATGATGGCGGTGAACAGAAGCACCGGCACGGCGGTCAGGATGTAGGCCGACATGCGGCCTTCGGTCGAAATGGCGCGTACCTTGCGCCGCAGCTTGCCACGCTCGCGGATCGTCGCCGACAGCCCATCCAGGATCTCGCGCAGGTTGCCGCCGGAACTGGTCTGGATCGACACGGCGGTGACGAACAGCGGCAGATCCTCGTGGCCAACCCGTTCGAACAGGTTGTTGAGTGCCGAAACCAGATCGGAGCCATAAGTCACCTCGTCGGCCACGACGCCGAACTCGGTGCCGATCGGATCGGCCATCTCACGCGCCACCATCGCAATCGCCACCGGCACTGGATGGCCGGCCTTGAGGCCGCGCGTGATCAGCTCTAGCGCCTCCGGCAACTGCAGGCCGAAGCGCTTATGCCGGCGCTTGCGCAGAAAACGCATCGCCATCACCGGCAAGACCGGCGACAGCACCAGGAACAAGCCCAGGCCGAACAGCAGAGGCAGGCCGTACCAGACGGCAACAAGCGCCAGAGCGAAAGCCACGCCCGAGGTGATCATGAGGAACTTGGCCAGCGGCATGATCATGCCGGACTGGGTGCGCAAGGCGCGAAAGCGATCGAAAGAAAACAGGGACATGCCGCCTTCGACGCCGCGCTCCTTGCGCAACTGGATCAACACCTGCTCCTGGCTGATCTTGTTCTCCGCCAGCTTCATGCGGCGGTTGATCGCCGTGCGCTTGTCGCTGCGGCCGGCATAGAGCAGGTAGCAGCCTTCGGCGATCATGATGCCGGTGAGCGCCGCCGCGGCGTAGACAGCGTAGATCGGGCTGAACCCCTCGAGCACCGGCTACTCCTGCGGCCGGCCGGGTTCGAAATATTTGCCCGGAAATTCGATGCCCATGTTGCGCAGGTCCTCGAGGAAGCGCGGGCGAATGCCTGTCGCCTCGAAATGACCGATGATCTTGCCGTCCGCCTCCATGCCGGTGCGCACGAAGCGGAAGATCTCCTGCATCTGGATGACGTCGCCTTCCATGCCCGTCACCTCGGCGACGCTGGTCACCTTGCGCTTGCCGTCGGACAGGCGCGTCAACTGCACGATGATGTCGAGCGCGCTGGCGATCTGGCTGCGGATCGACTGCACCGTCATCGGCATGCCGGTCATGCCGAGCATCTGCTCGAGGCGCGAGATGGCGTCGCGCGGCGTGTTGGCGTGGATGGTCGCCATTGAGCCTTCATGGCCGGTGTTCATCGCCTGCAGCATGTCGAAGGCTTCTTCGCCGCGGCACTCGCCGAGGATGACGCGATCGGGACGCATGCGCAGCGCGTTCTTGACCAGGTCGCGCTGCTTGAGCTCGCCATGGCCCTCGATGTTGGCCGGACGCGTCTCCATGCGCGCGACGTGCGGCTGTTGCAGTTGCAGCTCGGCGGCGTCCTCGATGGTGATCAGGCGCTCGTCCTCGGGAATGAAGGCCGACAACGCGTTGAGCATCGTCGTCTTGCCGGTGCCGGTGCCGCCGGAGATGATCGTGGTCTTGCGCGCATGCACGGCCGCCGCCAGCACCTCGGCCATGTTCTGCGTGATGGCGCCGAACTCGACCAGCTTGTGCAGGCCGAGCTTGTTCTTGGAGAACTTGCGGATCGACACCAGCGGCCCGTCGACGCCGACCGGCCGGATGGCGGCGTTGAAGCGCGAGCCGTCGAGCATGCGGGCGTCGACCATCGGCTGCGATTCATCGACGCGGCGGCCGACGGCGGCGACAATTTTGTTAATGATTCGAAGCAGATGCGCCTCGTCCTTGAACGGGATGTGGACCTGCTGCAGCTTGCCGCGTTTTTCGACGAAGCAATTCTGATGGCCGTTGATCAGGATGTCGTTGATCTCCGGATCCTTGAGCAGCGGCTCCAGCGGGCCGAGGCCGACCATCTCGTCGACGATGTCGTCGACCAGCGCGTCGAGCTCGGCGGTATTGATCGCCATCCGCTCCTCGCGCGTCTTTTCCGAAACGAACTCATGCACCTGGCGGCGCATTTCGTCCTTGGGCAGCCGCTCCAGCGCGACGAGATTGATCTCCTCGAGCAGCATGCGGTGGATCCGCACGCGCGCGTCGAGCACCTTGTTGGCGCTTTTTGCGGGCGCGTGGTCCGGCTTTGGCGCAGCCGGCTTGCGGGTCGTCGGAATGACCACGGCATGATGCGCGACAGGCGCTGGTTCGGGCGGCCGCTGCGGACGGGCGTCGCGGTTCTGCAGGGTGGAGAAGCGGCTGCTCATCCTGCTTTCCTCTTCAAGAGGCCCTTGCCGAGGCCGAACAGCGACTTCGACTTTGTCGTCGTCGTGACCGCCTCTTCCGGCAGGATGATCTTCTTCAGGTCGTTGACGACATTGGCGTTGGGATCGATGTCGTGCAGCGGCACGCCGCGGTCGACGGCCTCGCGCACGAGCCGGTAATTGTTGGAGATGCCGCCGACGAAGTGCTCGCCGAGAATGTCCTCGACGTCGGCCTGCTTGATGCCGCTGTCGAACATCTTCTGCTCGAAGCGATTGACGATGACGCTGGGCTTCACTTCCCGGCCGGCAGTCTCATAGATGGCCTGGATAAGACGCTGCGTATGCCTGAGACAAGGCACCGTCATCTCGGCCACGATATAGAGCTTGTTGGAGCCCAGCAGCACCGTCTCGGTCCATGGGAACCAGGTGCGCGGCATGTCGATGACGACATTGTCGAAATAGGCCGAGACGAGGTCGAGCATGCGCACCACGACATCGGTCTTGAACGAGCGCATTTCCGAAGGGCGCGTCGGTGCTGCAAGCACGCAGAGCCCGCTCGCATGCTTGGAGAGCATGACATCCAGCAGCTGCCGGTCGAGGCGTTCGGGCTGGTTCTCGATTTCGGTGATGTCGAAGCGCGGTTCGAGGTCGAGATATTCGGCGCAGGCGCCTTGCTGGAAATTGAGGTCGACCACGCAGGTCGAGGCGCCGCGCGTCACCGAATGATGCAGCTGGAAGGCTGTCTGCAGTGCCAGCGTGGTGGTGCCGACGCCGCCGGCGGCCGGCATGAAGGTGTAGATCTGCGACTCGGTGTTTTCCTCCCGCCCCGGCCCCTGCAGCGCGCGGATGACGGAGCGCACCAGGTCGGCGGTGGTGATCGGCTTGACCAGGAAGTCGGCGACCTTGAGCTGCACCAGGATGCGCACGGCCGCGGCGTTGAATTCCTGCGTGACGACGACAACCGGAACGCGGCCTTCGAGCCGGCGCATGATGCGCTGCAGCGACTCGATTTCCTCGAGCTTGGCCGCATCCATGTCGACGATGACGGTGCCGAAAACGGCTTCCAGAACCTCGCCGCGGAGTTCGTTGACGCTCTTCTCGACCGTCGAGATCTCGATGACCTCGGACGCGGCGAAAGCCGTCCGCGTGTCCTGCGAAAAGGTCCTGTCGGTGGAAACGAGCAGGATCTTCTTGGTCTTGGTGCCGGATGCCATGGTCGTCAGCCCATCAGTCGGATGTCGTTGATGCCGATGTCGTCGATGCCGACTCCGAACCGGCTTTCGCTCCCGCGGCACTGGTCGTGGAGCTCGTGCTCTGAGCCGGCACCAGGAGCCTGGTGTTCTGGACGCCGTACCGCCAAGGGTCGACCATCTGCATGACCGTGTTGGACGCCTGCGCGTTGCCGGCCGCCGGCGTCACGCCTTCGGTGCGCACGTAGTCGTCGCTGGTGCATCCAGCGAGGGCACCGGCAAGCAGCAGAGCGATGCAAGGAGCCAGGCGCATGGCTTCAGTCCTTCGGCAGATCGAGGAAATGGCCGGACGTCGTGGCGGCCACCGGACGGGCTGCGCTGCCGTCGGCCAGCGCCACGGGGCGCTTGGGCGCTGAGGCGTCCACTTCCTCGGTGTTGTTCAGGAAATAATCGGCCGGACTTGCCGGCCGCGTTCCGTCGGTCGGCTCGACCATCTTCTTTGACGGATCGACCGGCTTGACCAGGTAAGGCGTGACGATGATCACCAGGTCGGTCTCGCGTCGCTGATAGGATTTCGAGGAGAACAGCGAACCCAGCACCGGCAGCTTGCCAAGCCCCGGCAGGCGCGAGGTGGTGATGTCGTTTTGCGACTGCAGAAGGCCGGCGATCATAAAACTCTGGCCGTTCTTCAGGTCGACCGATGTCTTGGCGCGACGCACGATGAAGGCCGGAATGGAGATGCCGCTGCTGACTTCGATAGAAGCGGAAGTGTCGATCGAGGACACTTCCGGCGCGATGTCCAGGCTGACCAGCCCGTCCTTGAGCACGGTCGGCGTGAAATCCAGGCCGACGCCGTATTTCTTGTAGGTGACGCTGATCTTGCCGTTGTCTTCCGAAACCGGGATCGGGAATTCGCCGCCGGCGAGGAAGCTCGCCGTCTGGCCGGAACGGGCGATCAGGTTCGGCTCGGCCAGCCGCCGGGCGAGGCCGCGCTCCTCCAGCGCCTTGATGGCGATGTCGATCGAAACGCCGTTCGAGAGCAGCCGGCCGATGATCTCACCGGTACCCGCCGTCGGCACGGTGCCGGGATCGATGATGACGTCGCGGCCGCCGATGCCGAAGGCGAAGTTGGCGCCGTATTTGGCGCCCAGATCCTGTCCCGCCTGGCGGTTGATCTCGACGAAGCGGACGTTGAGCTGGACCTGCTGCGAGGACGAGATGTTGACCGAGTTGATCACTTCCTCGTTGCCGGAAAAGCGCGACGCGATCTTGCTGGCCTTCTCGGCCGCGACCGCATCCTCGGCCTCGCCCGACAGCACCACGCGGCCATTGGCCGAACCGACCTTGATCTTGGCATCCGGCACGCTGGCGCGGATGGTGCTTGCGAGCTGGTCGGTATCCAGCGTCACCTCGATGTCGATGGTGCCGACGAGCTGCTTGTTCTGATCGAAGAGCGCGATGCCGGTGGTGCCGAGATTGTTGCCCAGCACATAAAAGGATTTGTCGGTCAGCGGGTTGACGTTGGCGATCTCCGGATCGCCGATGACGATCTGGTAGAAGGCGGCGCTCGTCATGATCGTCTTGGGTTTGCCTTTGGCGACCTTGATCGAGGCGTTCCTGTTGGCTGAGACGTATACGACATCGTTGTCGGCCCAGGCCGAAGCGCCGAAGCCAAATACCGCCAAAGGCACGGCCAGCGCGATCGCGCGCAGCAGGCGCCGCCCCTTGGCCGTCCGAAACACATCAAGCCCAAACATTGTCCCTGTCCCCGACCGGTCCCCACCGGCTATTGCTGCTGCGGCTCCCGCGAAGGAACCTTGTATTCCTCGACCTTCTCGCCGCGCGTCACGATCACCGTCTTGAATTTTGGCTCTTCCGGCTCTTTCGCCACCGTATTGACCAGCGAGGCGGCGCTTGCCTCTGCGCTCGCGGCGACCGAACCGCCGAAGGAGGAGATGGTGGTGAGCCCATTGCTGGTGGCGCTGGCATCGGCGGCGGACCGCAAGGACAAGGACAATGTACCGACGGTGCGAGCAAGCGCGACCTTCTGCGCCCCTTCGTTCGTCACCTCGAGGGTCACCGAATTGGCGATCTGCGGCTCGGTCTTGCGCTCGTCCGCGCCCTGCCCAACCGAAAGCACCTTCGCATCGGAAACCACGATCTCGGACGTGACCGTCGAGCCGGATGCCCCTTGGGCGTTCTTGGCCACTTCCTGGATTTCGCCCGCGTCGCGCGTCAGCACGACGTCGACCCGGTCGCCCGGCGTGATGAAGCCGCCGACGCCGGCGATTTCATCGGTGCGGATGGTGACGGCCCGCATGCCTGGCGACAGCAGGTTGGAGAGCGTCGCGCGGCCGTTCGGCCCCGACAGCTTGGTGAGCAGCACCGGCTCGTTGACCTCGATCGGCGACAGCACGACGCGGCTGCCTTCGGCAAGCAGCTTGTCGATGGTCGGGAAGGCGCCCTGCGGCAGGGAATCCTGCGGCCACGGGATTTCGGTGAGTTGCGATCGATCGAGCTGCATACCGTAGCGCAGCGGAGCATTGGCCACCACGATGGTCTTGAACTCGACCTTGGGCTCCTGCGGCGCCGCGATCGATGCCACCTTTTGCTCGGATTGGGCCCTCGCCTGGCTTTTGACCCAGAAATCCGCGGCAAAGATCGAGATCGCGCCGAAAACGGCTGCGATGCCGATCATGGTTATGGCCCTGCCCCTCACAACGAACCCCTGACGCCCCGCGGTCTTTTGTTTGTTGCCTCTCACGCTAGGCGTCATTGTTAAAGAATCAGGAATCCAAACGTATGGAGACCGCCCTATTTCCGGCGGCTTGGTTATCGAATGGTTTTAGAATAAGAGAGACTTTGATCCCTGAACGGAACAGGAACTCGTTCGCCCGCCAAAAGCGTGGCAGTATCGAGGAGTGATTCGCAGTACCGGACTTAATGGCCAGCATGGACGACACCAGCGATCTTTTCGGCAATCAGGAAAAGCAGCCTCAGCAAGGGCGCGCGCCCTCGCGCCCTGCTGATCCGCTGGTTCAGGCGGCGAAGCGTTCGACCTCCGCCCGTGACGGCAGCGAGAGCTACAGCGCGGCCGACATCGAGGTGCTGGAAGGGCTGGAGCCGGTGCGCCGCCGCCCGGGCATGTATATCGGCGGCACCGACGACAAGGCGATGCATCACCTCTTCGCCGAGGTCATAGACAATTCTATGGACGAGGCGGTCGCCGGTCACGCCACCTTCATCGACGTCGAACTCTCGGCTGATGGCTTCCTGACGGTCACCGACAACGGCCGCGGCATCCCGATCGATCCGCATCCGAAATTCAAGAAGCCGGCGCTCGAAGTCATCATGACGACGCTGCATTCGGGCGGCAAGTTCGACTCCAAGGTCTACGAGACCTCCGGCGGCCTGCATGGCGTCGGCGTCTCCGTCGTCAACGCGCTGTCCGACCATCTCGAGGTCGAGGTCGCGCGCGGTCGCCAGCTCTATCGCCAACGTTTTTCGCGCGGCATCCCGGTCAGCGGTCTCGAGCATCTCGGCGAGGTCCACAACCGCCGCGGCACGAAGACCCGCTTCCATCCCGATGAGCAGATCTTCGGCAAGGGCGCCGCCTTCGAGCCGGCGCGGCTCTACCGCATGACGCGCTCGAAAGCCTATCTGTTCGGCGGCGTCGAGATCCGTTGGACCTGCGATCCGTCGCTCATCAAGGAGAAGGATCAAACCCCGGCCAAGGCCGAGTTCCATTTTCCCGGCGGCCTGAAGGATTATCTCAAGGCCACGCTCGGTGACGAATTCCAGGTCACCCGCGAGGTCTTCGCGGGAAAAAGCGACAGGCAAGGCGGCCATGGCTCGCTGGAATGGGCCGTCACCTGGTTCGGCGGCGACGGCTTCCTCAATTCCTACTGCAACACCATCCCCACCGCCGAAGGCGGCACGCATGAGGCCGGTTTCCGCAACGTGCTGACGCGCGGCCTTCGCGCCTATGCCGACCTGATCGGCAACAAGCGCGCCTCCGTCATCACCACCGAGGACGTGATGATCTCGGCCGCTGGAATGCTGTCGGTGTTCATCCGCGAGCCGGAATTCGTCGGCCAGACCAAGGACAGGCTGGCGACCATCGAGGCGATGCGCATCGTCGAAAGCGCCATCCGCGATCCGTTCGACCACTGGCTGGCCGACAATCCTCAGGAAGCCTCAAAACTTCTTGAGTGGGTGATCGCGCGCGCCGACGAGCGCGTGCGCCGCCGCCAGGAAAAGGAAGTCTCGCGCAAAAGCGCGGTGCGCAAGCTGCGCCTCCCGGGCAAGCTCGCCGATTGTACGCAGAACGCCGCCGCGGGGGCCGAGCTCTTCATCGTCGAAGGCGACTCAGCCGGCGGTTCGGCCAAGCAGGCGCGCGACCGCGCCAGCCAGGCGGTGCTGCCGCTGCGCGGCAAGATCCTCAACGTCGCCAGCGCCGGCAACGACAAGCTTGCCGCCAACCAGCAGATCTCCGATCTGATCCAGGCGCTCGGTTGCGGCACGCGCTCGAAATATCGTGACCAGGACCTGCGTTACGACCGCGTGATCATCATGACCGACGCCGATGTCGACGGCGCCCATATCGCTTCGCTGCTGATCACCTTCTTCTATCAGGAGATGCCGAGCCTGATCCGCGGCGGCCATCTCTACATGGCCGTGCCGCCGCTTTACTCGATCCGCCAGGGCGGCAAGGTTGCCTATGCCCGCGATGATGCGCACAAGGATGAGCTGCTGCGCACCGAATTCACCGGGCGCGGCAAGGTCGAGATCGGCCGCTTCAAGGGCCTGGGCGAAATGATGGCCTCGCAGCTCAAGGAGACCACGATGGACCCGAGGAAGCGCACGCTGCTCAGGGTCGACGTGAGCGAGGCCGAGGCGGCGACCAAGGACGCCGTCGACGCGCTGATGGGCACAAAGCCCGAGGCGCGCTTCCGCTTCATTCAGGAACGCGCCGAATTCGCCGAGACCGACGTGCTGGATATCTGAACGCGGACTGGTCCACAACAGGCTCCGCTAATGCATGTCGCCCAGAAGTGTGCAGCGGTTCTGGGATAACGACATGCATCAGAACAAGGACTTGAAGCGCGTCGCCTGAAACCCGTTTCAGGTGACGCGCTTTAGGGAGACTGGATGTGACCCTGACGCGGCTGAAAGCGCTTGTCGAGATACCGCTGAATGGCCTGACGCAACCGACGCGCTCGGACTGGATCTTTGCCCTGCGCACGGTTTCAGCCGGGCTGATCGCGCTACTTGCCGCCTACGCCCTCAAGCTCGACCATCCGCAATGGGCGATGATGACCGTGTTCATTGTCGCGCAGCCGGTGGCCGGCATGGTGCTGGCCAAGGGGTTCTATCGGCTGCTCGGCACGCTGGCCGGCGGCGTAGCGGCGATCGGCATCACATCGCTGTTCGGCACCAATCCCTGGTTGCTGGTGACGGCGCTGGCGCTGTGGGTCGGCGTCTGCACGCTGGTCTCCTCGCTGCTGCGCAATCCGGAGGCCTATGGTGCGGCCCTCGCCGGCTACACCGCGATGATCATCAGCCTGCCGGCATTCGGGCAGCCGCATCTCGTCGTCGATCTCGCCATCGCGCGCTGCGCTGAAATCGTGCTTGGCATCGTCTGCGCCGGCGTCACCAGCCGGCTGATCCTGCCGAAACTGGCGGCAGACGCCATCATTTCGAGGCTGAAGCGCAGCATTCTCGATCTTGCCGACTATGCCTCAGGCGCCTTTTCCGGCGGCGATCCGGCCGACCTCGCCACTCTTCAGCGCAAGCTGATCACCGATGCCCAGACGCTTGCCGATATGCGCACCTATGCGCGTCTCGAGGCGCCGAGCTTCGCCACGCGCGCCCATCCGGTGCGGCGCACGATCGGGCAACTCCTATGGGCGCTTTCGGCGGCGCGCGCGCTGCACACCCATGCCGCGCCGAAGAACGCGGCGCTCATCCCGGTGCGCGGCGAGTTGAAGACCTTGGTCGGCGAACTGGCGGCGACGCCAGGGGCGCTTGACGACACGGGACCGTGGGTAGCGCGGCTCGATGCGATCGCGAGCAAGGCAAGAGAGGCGCCGCCTGTGCCTACCGACCCCAGCGAAGACAAGGTCGGCACCATCACCCGCCTCACCATCGCAGCCGATTTCGCGGAGGCGCTGAAGCAGGTGATGCGTGGCCTGGATGCGCTTCGCTCGCCGGTCTCCAGGCCGTCCCGTGAACGACAGCAGCCGGCGCTGGTCGTGCATCGCGATTATCACGCCGCCTGGCGCAATGCCGTGCGCGCCGCGCTGGCCACCCTCCTGGTGGCAGCTTTCTGGCTGACGACCAAATGGTCGGAAACCGCCGGCACCGTCATCCTCGTTGCCGTCGTCTCCAGCCTGTTCGCGGCACGTCCCGATCCGGTCCAGTCCGCCTGGGGCTTTTTCACGGGAACGCTGCTGGCGCTCCCCTTTGCCTTTCTCGTCGGCCAGATCGCCATGCCGGCGCTCCCCGGCTTCGGCTGGTTCACGCTCTTTGTCGTGCCGATCATGGTGCCGGCAGCACTCGGCATGGCCAATCCGCGCCATGTCGGCGTCGCCACCGCCTTCGCCATCAACTTCCTGGCTTTCCTCAGCCCGCACCAGCTGATGACCTACGATCCCGGTCCGTTCTTCGCCGGATCGGCGTCGATCCTGGTCGGCATCCTGATTGCCATCGGCGTCTTCATCGTCGTGCTGCCGGCCAACGCCTGGGTCACCGTCGAGCGCATCTCGCAGGCGATGCGGGAGGACCTGGCGCGACTTTGCCTGCATGAGCGCATTCCGCGACGTTCGGCCTTCGAAAGCCTTGCCTACGACCGGATCAACCAGTTGATGCCGCAGCTGCAGCGTACAGGCAGGAAAGGTGACCCCATTCTGGGCGGCAGCATCGCCGCCGTCACCGTCGGGCTCGAAGTGCTGCGGCTGCGCAATGCCCAGCTGAACTCCGCCGTCCCTCACGAAACGGTGGAATCGATCGGCAATTTCCTGCGCGGCCTGGCGCGGGAATTGCTGTTCAGGAGGCATGGCGAACCGCAGACGTCGACCGTTGCCGTGGCGAGGCAATATGCGGCCAGCATCGCCGATCGCAGCGACCGGCCCGAAATGCTGCAGGTCGCAGCCTCGCTGCGCATCATCGCCGCGGCGATGGAGGATTATCCGGATTTCTTCGCGAAGGATCGAAATTAGCTCTTTGCGGGAACGTCTTGTTGCCTGCCTTGTGGCCTCCGCATAGGCACCACCGCTTTTGCCGGCTTGGATTCGTCGGTGAGGTCCACCTCAAAATGAGCCGCAACCCGCAAGATCAGCTTCGAGATATCGTCGATAGCTTCCCCAAGTTTCAATTTGTCGGGCGTGCGGGGTATCTGACCGGACGGCGATGGGTATCGAAAAGTTGTCGCGTAGGCCTCCAGCCATGTGAGCGACTTCAATACTGCCTTCTCGGCGTTGTCATCCGGAAATCGCCGTACGATCTTGTCGAGCTGGTGTGCGTCATGGCGTTCGATATGACTCGGAAGTCGCCAACGCCCGAATGACCTGCTCTATCGCTTGCTCGCTGAGATAGGCTGCATTGCGAGAGCCTGTTTGAGCAAGAAGGCGCGCATCCTCGATACATCCGCTCGCCAATCGAACCGCGCTGGCGATGGTTCGATGGTCAGACATCCAGCCGTTGCCCGTCTCGAGCGACAGCGTAAGCGATAGTGTTTCGTGCTCCCCAGCTTGCAGCCAAATCGCCGGATGTCGTGGCAAGTATCGTGGCAGGAATTCCGATTTCGTTCTGGATCGTCCAGCCTACGAGCGGATCGAGCAGTTCCGGTCTGGTATTATCCGGCAAGGCAACCAAGATATCCCAATCACTGTCGGGTCGATTGTCGCCCCGCGCCCGGCTGCCGAACAACCATATCGAATCCGGGTTGAGGCGAAGCTTGATCTCGTCGATCAAGGGCTTGATCTCCGCCGGAATCTTGACACTTTTTCCTGTGGGGTGCTGCATAACCCAAAGATAGTAGCAATTTCGCCAGCCCACAACGCAGCGGCGACCGCGACCGTTCGCCGGTCGGTGACGTTCAAACTAAGCCGCAGCAATTGCCAGCGCATGTCCGCGCGCGTTCTCACGCAGCGCGTCGAGGTGGATCGACTTCACCAGCCCGGCAAGATCGCCCTCGGCCGATTGCCCGCCGAGTTCCTTCAGCATCAGCCAACTCACTTCCTGAACGCCGGCGACGCGCTTGCCATTGGCGACCTCGCGCCAGATCTTCAGCGCCCGCAGGATGATGCCGTGCGTGGCGGCTGCGAGGCCGGCGCTGCGGAACAGCGCCTGCAGCGCCACGTCATGGCCGCCGGCCAGCAACGCCCTCACCCGCTGCTCGGATTGTTGGGCAAGCGCCACCAGCGCCGAGCCGAAGAAGTCGACCTTGCCGTGCGCGATGGTGCGGATGATGAAACCAGCGGTGAGATCGCCACGCAGCCTCAGATGCTCGATCAGCGCGGCATGCTCCTCGGCGCGCGTGCCCTCGATCAGCGTGACGGAGGCTTTCACGCAGGCGTCGCGCATCACGCGGTCGGCGCGCGCAGCCCCCATCAGCGCCAGAACCAGCGGCGAACCCTTCAGCGTCTCGCCGAGCTTGACCAAAAGCATGTGCCGGCAGTCGGCAGGCAGACGCGCGTCGGAGATCAGCGCTTCGCGCACCAGCGGCAGGTGGCCGTGCCGTTCGGCCATGCGGCGGAAGCTCAGCGATGCAATATCGGCACCGCTGTTGGCAACGAGCGAGGCGCAGGCTTCCGGCTCGCCGATCTCGGCGATCGCCGCCGCCAGGGCCATCGAGACGACGGGGCGGTTGGCGATCAGCTTCTGGGTGGCCTTCTGGCCGCAGGCGACACGGTCGATGAGATCGGCATCGGTAAGCAAAGGCGAACGCGCCAGCACCAGCGCCGCCACTTCCGGTTGGTCGGAAGCCAGCGCGGCTATCACCTGCGGCGGCGCGTGGTGGCTCATCGACAGCGCTTCGGCGAGCGACTGCCGGACCTTGGCGGAAACGTCGTCGAGCAGCAGCGTCAGCGCCGCCTCGGCGGCGCAGCGATCCTCGAAAGGCAGGTCGGAATTTATGTAGGCGCGGGCCAGCGCGCTCGCGGCGGCCGCGCGCTCGGAAACCCTTGCCGTATCAATCCATTTTAGGAAATGCGAAACAATCATGCCGACCAGCTACGCCCTTGCCGGAATGTTCCCCGGCCCCGTTGTGAAAGGTAGGCTGGAAATGGTTTACGAACGGTTCACCATGTTTCTTAACCGGCTTGATGGAGCCGCAACCAACGCCTATCAAGCAAGGGTAAGCGGAGGAGATCGGACATGGCCGGGCTTTATCTTGAGGAGTTCGTCGTCGGCCACGTCTTCCGTCACACATTGCGCAAGACCGTCACCGAAAGCGACAACATGCTATTTTCGGTGATGACGCTGAACCCGCAGCCCCTGCATATCGATTTCGACTTCGCGGCGAAGAGCGAATGGGGCAAGCCCTTGGTCAATTCGCTGTTCACGCTCGGCCTGATGATCGGCATCTCGGTGAATGACATCACCGTCGGCACCACGGTCGCCAATCTCGGCATGAAGGAAACCGTCTTCCCGCACCCGGTCTT
Source organism: Mesorhizobium captivum (assembly GCF_033977165.1). Classification (NCBI taxonomy): domain Bacteria; kingdom Pseudomonadati; phylum Pseudomonadota; class Alphaproteobacteria; order Hyphomicrobiales; family Phyllobacteriaceae; genus Mesorhizobium; species Mesorhizobium captivum. Next base: position 137,649 of record NZ_JAVIJB010000010.1, on the reverse strand, counting down.
CCACGGCGACACCATCCGGGTCGAAACCACGGTCGTTTCGGTGCGCGAATCCAAGTCGAAGCCGGATCGCGGCATCGTCGAATTCGAGCATCGCGCCTACAATCAGAACGACGTACTTGTCGCCAGATGCACAAGGCAGGCGATGATGCTGAAGAAGGCCGCCTGATGCGCTCGCTGCTCTTCGTTCCGGGCGATTCCGAGCGGAAGCTGGAAAAGGGCTTTGCCGCCGGCGCCGACGTGGTGATAGTCGACCTTGAGGATTCTGTCGCCGCCGCCAACAAGGCGCAGGCGCGGACGATTGCGGCGAGCTTCATCTCAAGCAAAAGGCAGCAGACAGGTTCCGCCGTCTATGTGCGCGTCAACGACCTCTCGACCGGTCTGACCGACGACGACCTCGCGGCACTTGTCCCGGTGAGGCCCGACGGCATCATGCTGCCGAAGTCGAACAGCGGCCAGGATGTCCAGCAGCTGGCGGCCAAGCTTCGAGTTTACGAGGCCGAAAACGGGTTGCCGGACGGCGGCATCGGAATCCTGCCGATCATCACCGAAACGGCCGCCGGCGTGCTGGCGGCGACGAGCTATGCCGGGGCAAGCGGGCGTCTCGTCGGGCTTACCTGGGGAGCCGAGGACCTGTCCGCTGCGATCGGCGCGCGCTCGGCGCGCGACGATAGCGGCCGCTACACCGACGTGTTCCGCCTGGCGCGCGCGATGACCATCCTTGCGGCCGGCGCGGCCGAGGTCGCGGCGATCGATACCGTGTTTCCGGATTTCCGCGACATGGCCGTCTTCGAGGCCGAATGCCGCGAGGCCGAACGCGACGGCTTTACCGGCAAGATGGCGATCCATCCGGCGCAGGTGCCCGTCATCAACGCCGCCTTCACGCCGTCGGCCGAGGCGGTCTCGCGATCGCAGGCGATCGTCGCAGCCTTCGCAGCGGCGGGAAATCCCGGCGTGGTCGGCATCGACGGCAAGATGTATGACCGGCCGCACCTGCGGCTTGCCGAACGGCTGCTGGCCCGCGCCAAAGCCGCAGGGATTTCTGCCTGAAGAGCTACCAGACCATCGGGATCAGCCTGTAGCGCACATGGGCCGCGTAGTCGTCATAGCCCTGCAACCCCGTCCGCAACGTCTTTTCTTCGATGAAGGTGCGGATTGCGAGCAGAACGATGAAGACAAGCACCGATGCCAGCCCCCACCAGGAGCCGAGCAGCAGCGCCGTGCCGGCGAAATAGAGTATGGCGCCGCCATACATCGGGTGGCGGACGTAGCTGTAAGGCCCTGTCGTGACCACCCGCTGTCCGCGCTCGTCCTGGATCTTCACGACCGGCGCCGCGAAGCTGTTTTCCAGCATCGTGAGATAGCAGATCCAGATGCCGACGAGCAGCACCAGCGCGCCGATCACTTGCACCCAGGCGGGAACTGCCGACCAACCGAAACGGACGTCGAACCCCATCAGGGCCAGCCAACCGAAGATGCCGAGCAGCAATATGCTCAGCAATATCTTGTCGGCCGCGGTCTGGTTCTTCTGGATCGGAGGGCGGAGGCGCTCATTCATCAGGCCCGGATCGCGCCGGGCAAGCGCCACACCCATGGTAAGGCTTAGCCCGACCATCACGACCATGTACACCCAGGCTCCGGTCCAGTGCAGCGTGCCTGCCGACAGAAACATCAGTGCGCCCATGACGCCAAACCACACGAATGTCTGGACAACCAATCTCGAGACCATGACCAACCTTCCGTGACATGCCCCGCCGCTATTGGCCGAATCCGACCAGTGGTCTATTATACCGACCAGTGGTCTGCTCTCAAGCCTTATCGACAACTCCGGCATCTGGACGGGAACGGTCGCGGCGTGCAGAAGGTTTCGCCATGCCACGTATCGTCAAGCACCCGGAACTCAGGCGAGAAGAACTGCTCGACCATGCCCAGACCCTGTTCCTGACGCATGGCTACGACAAGGCGAGCCTCAATGACGTGATTGCCGCCGCCGGCATCTCGAAGGGCGCCTTCTATCACTATTTTCCGTCCAAGGAGGCCCTGCTCGAAGCGCTGGCCGAGCGCTTCGCGAAACAGGCGCTCGCCGGTGTCCAGGACATACTCGCCGATCCGGCGCTCGATCCGCTCGGGCGGCTCAATGCCCTGCTCGCGAAATCGCGGCAGGCCAAGATCGAGACCGCGGCGGAAGCCTGGGCGCTGTTCGAGACGCTGTTTCGGCCGGAAAACCTGGTGCTTTTCCACCGCATCAATCTGGCGGCCAGCGCATCGTTTTCGCCCCTGCTGGTCGAGATCATCCGGCAAGGCGTCAAGGACGGCACGTTCCGCACATTCGACCCGGAAGGCGTCGCCGACATCGTCATGCAATTCGGCATGGCCACGCACGACGTCATCGCCAAGGCGTTCGCCAGCGGCAGCGATGCCGACATGGAAATCGCGATCGAAGCCCTGGAGAAGCGCATCAGGCTCTACGAGATCGCCCTCGACCGCATCCTCGGTCTCGCAGACGGCAGCATCCGGATCGGCGAGCCTGGCTATGTGCGCGCCGTCATGATGGCGCGCGCCAAAGCAATTCCAGGAAAAGTGCGCAACGGTTAGGTTCGGCGACTTCGCCGTGGCCTTCCGTCCGGAATTGCGTAAAACCTACGCTTGGAGCGGACCGGCGATACAGTCGCCGGATCCGCGCTAATCCTTCGGCCAACGCGGCCGCCGCATCGAAAAAATCTCGTTGACGCTGGCATAGTCCATATAGCCGAGCCGGCCGACATTGCCGGCTCTGACGATGTCGAATTGGCCGTCCTTGAGATAGGCCTCGTCGATATGGACGCCGACGACTTCGCCGGCGACGACGACGGCGCCGGTTTGCGTGCCGTCCAGCGCCCGGGGCCGAAATATCTCGGTAACCCGGCATTCGAGCGCCGCCGGCGCTTCCGCCACGCGGGGCGGCGCGACGAGGCGCGACGGCGCCATGGCGAGATCGGCATAGCCGAACTCGCTGACGCCGCGCGGCGCATCGACGGCCGTGCGGTTCATCTTCTCGGCCAATTCGCGGCTGACAAGATTGGCGACGAATTCGCCGCTCTCGGCCGCAATCGTCGCGCTGTCCTTCTCTCCCTCGGATGAGAACCAGACGATGAAGGGACGCGTCGAGAAAGCGTTGAAGAAGGAATAGGGCGCAAGGTTGACCTTGCCTTGCCTGTCAATGGTCGAAATCCATCCGATGGGGCGCGGCGCCACGATCGCCTTCGACGGATCATGCGGCAGGCCATGTCCCTTCGAAGGCTCGTAGAACATCTTAGCCGACCCAGGGCCCTGTGTAGTCGGCATAGAGCTTCGCCGGATCGGGCCGCGGCCGCTCCGGCGCCGGCCCCTGGTATGAGCCGATATGGACAAAGCCGACGACGCGCTCCCGCGGCGAGAGGCCGAGGATCGCCCTGCCCTCCGCAACATCGGAATACCAGTTGCTGATCATGTTGGTGCCATAGCCCAGCGCATTGGCCGCGATCATCAGATTCATAGCCGCCATTGCGCCCGACAGGAACATCTCCCATTGCGGGATCTTGGGGTTCTCCTTCGGCACCGACACCACGCCGATCACCAGCGGCGCGCGCGAGAAGCGCGCCAGTTCCTGGTTGCGCCGCCCCTCGGGCAGTGGTCCCTCACGCTGCTCGGCAAGGGCCGCGAGCTTCTTGCCGATCTCGACCCGCGCTTCGCCGCGGTAGAGGATGAAGCGCCAAGGCTCGAGCCGGCCGTGATCGGGAACGCGCGAGGCAGCGGCGATCATCGTGGCGATCTCCGCATCGCTCGGCGCCGGCTCCTTGAGGTCGGGTATAGGCGCGGAATTGCGGGTCAGCAGGAAGTCGATGATCGGCGACGCCATGGGCGCAAGTCTCCTAGAAACATTCAATTTTGAGCTGAAGCGCGCTATCGGGAGGCCGGGCGGCTCGGGCAATGACGCATTATGCGCCGGATAAAGAGCCTTGCCGGGACGCGGCAGGCTCTTGAGCCTTGAAATTGCCACCGCCTTGGGCTTCAACGCAAGGCATGTTTGAGGGGACTCTGCGCCTTTTCGTGATCGGGCTCGTCGCCGCGCTGTTCGCGGTGCCGGTCTCGTTCGCGCTGGCCCAGAACGCCAACGACGTCGGCGATATCAAGCTGCCGGGCATTTCGAGCTATACGACGCCGAAGAGCGAGAGGTCGCTTGCGCTCGGCAATGGCGGCGCGATCACCCTTTCGGCGCAACTGACCGACAAGGGCGCCGACATCACCCGCGGCATCGTCTGGCGCGTGTTCAGGCCGGAGCCGGCCGGCGACGGCAAGCTGCCCATGGTGGCGTCCGCGCATGGTGGCACGGCGGTGTTCCAGCTCGATCCCGGCAGCTACCTTGTCCACGCCTCATATGGACGGGCCGGCGCCACTAAGCGCATCACCGTCGGCAAGGATGCCAAGCGCGAAAGCCTTGTGCTCGACGCCGGCGGCTTGAAGCTCGACGCCGTGACGTCAGGCGGCGCGCATATCCCGCCGAAGAAGCTCCGCTTCGCGATCTATGAGGGCCAGGCCGAGGCCAATGGCGATCGTGCGCTGATCGCCCCCGACGTCGCACCCGATACAGTGGTGCGGCTGAATGCCGGCACCTATCACGTCGTCTCCACCTATGGCGCGGTCAACGCCGTGATCCGCTCCGACATCCGCGTCGAGGCCGGCAAGCTGACGGAGGCCACCGTCGAGCACCGCGCGGCCGAGATGACGATGAAGCTGGTGCGCGAGGCCGGCGGCGAAGCCATTGCCGACACTTCCTGGTCACTGCTCAACGAATCCGGCGATCCGATCAAGGAAGCCGTCGGCGCCTTCGCCTCGATGGTGCTGGCCGAGGGCCAGTACACCATCATCGCCAAGAACCGCGACCGCATCTACCAGAAGGATTTCACGGTCGTGGCCGGCCAGAACCAGGAGATCGAGGTCGTGGCGAACGAATCGTCCGCCATTGATCCGGAGGAAGGCGCGGACTGACGGCCAGGCACCAGGGTTTCTTAATCGAAGTGGTAGTTCAGCCCGATGCGAGCCGTCTGTTCGTGGTACTTGGCTGACACGTTGAAATCGATCGGTGTGTTAGTGGCTGCCGTGAAGGACCGCTTGCCGAGGTCGACGTAAAGATATTCGGCCTTCACGCTCCAATTAGGCGCCAGCATCGTTTCGACGCCGGCTCCCACCGTCCAGCCCGCACGCGTCCCGGAGGCGGTGTGATCGCCGCAGATCGTTGCGTCAGGAATACAACCTGAGGTCACGTCGGCCTCGCTGTAGCTTAGGCTGGTTTCGCCGAAGGCGAGGCCGCCCGTTGCATAGACAAGCCATTGCGGATCGACGAGGTACCCTGCCCGCCCGCGCAGCGTTCCGAACCAGTCGACTTTCATTTCGACGCTCGTGCTTGTCGCGTCGAAAAATTCCGGAAACCTGGCTTCCGACTTCGATCCGCCGATGCCTGAGGCCTGCAGATCCGCCTCGATGCCAACAATCCAGCCGGACGGCAGTTGCCAGTTGTAGCCGGCCTGACCGCCGCCGATCACACCCCGAGCTGAAGGGGATATGGACGAAGGAAAGGAGCCGGAAGCGATGATGTCGTCCAGGAAATCCTGCAGCTCCGGGACATCCGTGCTTGGCGACAAACCGACCTTGCCCGAATCCCAGCCATAGCCAAAGTTCGCGCCAGTATACGCGCCGCTCCAGGATGGAACGGCATCACCCGCCCTGGCCGCCCCCGCGGCGGCAAATCCGACGCCGCCCAGCACCAGACTCGTCAATACAAGTGTCTTCGCAATATTCATCGGCTTGGCTCCCACCCAAGCCGTTGATAGCAAATCGTGCAACCTATGACTGTGGCCACTGGTCACAGTTGCATGAATATCCATCAAGTATTCAAGAAGATGCTAAAATATTATTGACCGTTTGAAAGCCGGCTAATACTAGCCGGTCAGGCGGCTTTGCGCATCCGCTTTGGCAGGAAAGGCACGCGTCCGCGCGGCGCGGCCGGCGATGCCAGATCAAAAACGGCGCGATAGAGCCTGTCGAGCAGCGCCTTGCGGTCGCGCAACGGCTCCAGCTCGCTCCACCTCAGCACATCGCCGATGCGCACCTCGATGGCCTTGCCCGACAGGCGGGCGAACTCGCGGATGAGCAAGGACGTGCGCAGCGTCAGCGACGCCTTGCCGACGAACTTCGCCACGCGGTTGTCGCGCTCGGCCATGTTCATCGGCCCGCTGACGAGATGGAACAGACGGCCGTTCTGGCCGGAGAAATGCATCGGGATGACCGAGGCCTTGGCCTCCTGAATGAGCTTGGCCGGGAACATCTTCCACGGCAGGTCGATCGCCCGGCCGAACCCCTTCGGCGCCGTGGCGACGCCGCCGGCCGGGAAGACGACGATGGTGACGCCTTCCTTCAACAGCCGCACCGCCTCATGGCGCACCGCCATGTTGTTCTTCAGCGCTTCCTTGGTCTCGGAAAAATCGATCGGCAGCGAATAGGGCTCCATCTCACGGATCCTGAGCAGATCCTTGTGGATCATGACCCGGAACGGGCGGCCGAGCTGCTCGGCGAGCGACAGCACGGCAATGCCGTCGCCGATGCCGAAGGGATGGTTGGCGACGATCACCAGCGGCGTGTCCGGCAAATTCACCGGCGGCCAGTGGCCGGCGTTGCGCACCTCGACGTCGATCAGCTCCAGCATGCGGCTGAACACGCTTTCGCCCGTTGGGGCAACCTGACGGCGCCAGAAATCATAAAGCACGGCGAAGCGGTCGCGGCCCGACAGGCCTTCGACGGAATGGATGAACCACCGCGTCAGCGCCGGCTGATGCTGGTTGGCATAAGAGAGCTCGGGAAACGGCCTTTCCCGCAGTTTCAGCTTGAGCATGACGGCTCGTTACAGGGTGGGCGTGACAGGCGTATGAAAATGGCGGTGGACCGTGCCACCGCCATTTCAGGAAGTGCTGGTATGTCAGGCCGCGCGGCGCTTGCGGTCCGGCGAGACCGCCTCATCGGCCAGCGATTTCACCGCATCGGCGAGCTTCAGCGATTCCTGATCGCGGGAACCCAGGCGGCGGACATTGACGGTCTCATCTTCCGCCTCGCGCTTACCACAGACGAGGATGACCGGAACCTTGGCCAGGCTGTGCTCGCGCACCTTGTAGTTGATCTTCTCGTTGCGCAGGTCGGCCTCGGCCAGCAGGCCCGCTGTCTTCAGCCGCTCGACGACCTTCATTGCGTACTCATCCGCATCGGAGGTGATCGTCGCCACCACCACCTGCAGCGGCGCGAACCACAGCGGGAAATGGCCGGAATAGTTCTCGATCAGGATGCCGAGGAAGCGTTCCATCGAGCCGCACACCGCGCGATGCACCATGACCGGCTGCTTCTTCTCCGAATCCGAGCCGATATAGAAGGCGCCGAAACGCTCCGGCAGGTTGAAGTCGACCTGCGTGGTGCCGCATTGCCATTCGCGGCCGATGGCGTCCTTCAGCACATATTCGAATTTCGGCCCGTAGAAGGCGCCCTCGCCCGGATTGATCGAGGTCTTGATGCGGTTGCCCGAGAGCGTGCGGATCGTCTCCAGCACATTGCTCATGATCGCCTCGGCATGGTCCCAGGCTTCGTCGGTGCCGACGCGCTTGTCCGGCCGCGTCGAGAGCTTCACGGCGACCTGGTCGAAGCCGAAATCGGCATAAGTCGACAGGATCAGGTCGTTGATGCGCAGGCATTCCGCGGCCAACTGCTCCTCGGTGCAGAAGATATGCGCGTCGTCCTGGGTGAAGCCGCGCACACGCATCAGCCCGTGCAGCGCACCCGATGGTTCGTAGCGGTGCACATTGCCGAACTCAGCAAGTTTTACGGGCAGTTCGCGGTAAGACTTCAATCCATGCTTGAAGATCTGCACATGGCCGGGACAGTTCATCGGCTTCAGCGCGAAGACGCGGTCGTCGTCGGTATCGTCGCCGGCAACAGTCACCTTGAACATCGCGTCGCGGTACCAGCCCCAGTGGCCCGACGTCTCCCACAGGCTCTTGTCCAGCACCTGTGGCGCGTTGACTTCCTGGTAGCCATGCTCGTCGAGGCGGCGGCGCATATAGTTGACCAGGTTCTGGAACATCTTCCAGCCCTTGGCGTGCCAGAAGACGACGCCCGGCCCCTCTTCCTGGAAATGGAACAGGTCCATCTCGCGGCCGAGCTTGCGGTGGTCGCGCTTCTCGGCCTCCTCAAGCAGCATCTGGTAGGCCTCGAGCTGCGCCTGATCGGCAAAGGCGGTGCCGTAGATGCGCGTCAGCATCGGGTTGTTGGAATCGCCGCGCCAGTAGGCGCCCGCCACCTTCATCAGCTTGAAGGCATTGCCGATCTGCCCGGTCGAAGCCATGTGCGGACCGCGGCAGAGGTCGAACCAGTCGCCCTGGGCGTAGATCTTGAGGTCCTGATCCTCCGGAATGGCGTCGATGAGTTCCAGCTTGTAGCGCTCGCCCTTCTCGGCAAAGACCTTCTTCGCCTTATCGCGCGACCAGACCTCCTTGGTGAACGGCTTGTTGCGCGCGATGATCTCGCGCATCTTCTTCTCGATCGCCGGAAAATCATCCGGCGTGAACGGCTCGTTCCTCGCAAAGTCGTAATAGAATCCGTTCTCGATCACCGGCCCGATGGTCACCTGCGTTCCCGGCCAGAGCTCCTGCACGGCCTCGGCCAGCACATGTGCCGCGTCGTGGCGGATCAGTTCGAGCGCGCGCTGGTCGTCGCGGGTGATGATCTCGACCTTGCCGGGCTTGCCGAGCGGATCGGAAAGGTCGCGCACGGTGCCATCGATCGCATAGGCCACGGCCTTCTTGGCCAACGACTTCGAGATCGATTCGGCAAGACCGGCGCCGGTCATTGCCGCGTCGTACTCGCGGACCGAACCATCGGGAAACGTCAGGGAGACGGAATTCAGCATCAAGTTCTCCTATCCAGTCCCGCAAACGAGCGCGGGTGGTGAAATGCATGTCGGCTGGAGCATGCAGAGGGTTAGCCGGAGGCGCCAATCACATGGACGCTGGCCGGCGGCAGTCTTTTATGAGGAGTTTCTGCCGCCGTAAAGCCGCAAGCCGTTCTATTTGATGAGGCCGGGCAGATCCTTCAAGAACGCCGCCCGCGTCGTGAGCCCCTTTGGCATGTCGCCGCGCTTGGCGTCGACAACCAGCCGGGCGAACACGATGCGGCGACCATCCTTCTCGGCCCAGCCTACGAACCAGCCGAGTGACCGCTTGTTCTTGTCGAGCGCCGTGCTGCCGGTCTTGCCCTTCACGGTCCAGTCCCCCGCCTCGAAGGTTGGGATGATCGCTTTTGTCATCTCTTGCGCCTTGGCGGAAACCGGCATTTTGCCGGCAAGCAGCCGGCGCAGGAACGCCGTCTGCTCGACGGGCGAGACTTCGAGCGAGGAATCCACCCAGGAATTGGTCAGGCCGTCATTCTTGCCGGCGCTGCCTGAGACATCCGCATTGCCGTAACCGAATTTCGCAACATAGCCGGCGAAGCTTTTCGAGCCGAGCCGGCGCGTGATCTCCCGCGAATACCAGATGATGGAATCGCGTTCCCAGATCGTCGGATCGACGGTCTTTCGGTCGCGGTTCACCGCATTGAACTCGGGCTTGTAGTCCCAGCTCGGCTTATGGTGGTCGCTCAGGATTCCGGCGTCGTAGCCGATCAGCGCCAGAGGCACCTTGAAAGTGGACGCCGGGCTGACGCGCTGGTCGCACACACCATCCTGGTAAAGCGTCGCGCCGCTCGTCGCATCCTGGATCAGCGTGCAGTGGATGTCCTTGAGCGGTGCCGATTGCGCCCGCATCGGCAGGCCGAGCATCCAAGCCATAAGCAACAGAGTAACGGCGATAAAGAAGGGGTAGCGGTCCATCTGGCGCATCGAAGCTCACTCCGGAAAGGGGATTACGGAGAGCGGCTTAGCGAGGCCTCTTGTCTCGATTTTGTCTCAAATTCGCAGCGTTTGTGCAGGCTGTCGTTAACCCTACCGGATCGTAAACGAAGCCCGCGAAAGCCGATGCGATCAGCCGTCGGCCTCACGGCTTTTCCTGCCGATCCGCCAGTAGCGCCAGGGCATGAACCAGACATAGCGCGCAGCGAGCGTCTCCGGCACCCGGTCGATGCCATGCGTCCCGAAAGGCCCGCAGCGCGAAACCCGGAACAGCGCCATCCAGCCGCCGGCCCACAGGCCATGGCGGGCGATCGCTTCATGCGCGTATTCGGAGCAGGTCGGCAGGTGCCGGCAGCTGTTGCCGACGAAGCCGGAGAGCGTCAGCTGGTAGAGACGCACGAGCGACGTGCCGAGTAGACGGCCCGGCGTCTTGCGCCAGGGTCCCGGCCAGTTGCGCCCGCGCTGGATAGGCCGGGCGCTGTGCATATGCCCATGGTGGTCAGCCAACCAATCTGCTCCGCAGTGTTCGCTGCGCGATAGATGTGGGCTGCTGACCCGGAACGCAATGTTCTTTTGCCATCATGGCCTGGTGCGGCGGATGGGATGCCTGTCGATCCGCGGTGCATGATGCAAGGAAGCATCCGGATGGTCATGGCAACAGCGGCTGCGCGAGGCTTCGCCATGCCACTGAAAGGTGGCGATCCGCATGACGTCGTTCAAAATGGCCAGGAACTGGTTCATGGCAAGTGCTCCTTTGGGCACCGATTAGACTGCCGCTGGCCTTCGTCCTCAAACGAGTATAATTTCCGCATCGGATAACTTGAGGTTATGTGAGATGAAGCGGGGCCGGCTGCCGCTCACGGCGCTCAGGAGCTTCGAAACCGCCGGCCGGCACTTGAGCTTCAGCCGCGCGGCCGAGGAGCTTTACGTCTCGCAAGCGGCGATCAGCCGGCAGATCCGCGAGCTCGAAGCCTTCCTCCGTCAGCCGCTGTTTCTCCGCCTCCATCGCCACGTCGAGCTGACCGATGCCGGCCGCCGGCTGCTCGACCAATTGATGAGAAGCTTCGACGACATCGACCGGGTGCTGTCGGAACTGGCGACCACGCCGGCGCAGTCGGTGGTGCGCGTCAGCGTCGAACCCTCGCTTGCCGCGGTATGGCTGGTGCCGCGGCTCAACCGCTTTCGCCAGTTGCGGCCCGATATCGATGTCTCACTGGACGTCGATCCGAGATTGATCGAGTTCCGCAGCGACCAGCCCGAGCTTGCCTTGCGCTTCAGCCCGCGCGCGACCTCGTGGCCGCGCAGCGATGCCGAGCGCCTGGCCTCGACCGTCGATTCACCCGTCCTGTCGCCGGCGCTGCTGGCATCCGGCCCTCCTTTGGACAAGCCGGTCGACCTTCGCCACTACACGCTGCTGCATGAGGAAAATCGCCAGAGCTGGGCGCGCTGGTTCGAGGCGGCGGGCGTGCCGGCCGACATTGTGCCGGCGCGCGGCCCGATGCTCGCCGACGCCTCGCTCTCGAAGCAGGCGGCATTGCTCGGCCACGGCGTGGCGCTCGGCGATCTCCTGCAGATCGGCGACGAGCTCGCCTCCGGCGCGCTGGTCAAGCCGTTCGACATCGACGTCGCGTCGGGCGCCTACTGGCTGGTGGCGAGAAATTTGCAGGATCTTTCCGAGCCGGCCACGGCTTTTGCCGACTGGATAAGAGGCGAGTTCGCCGCGACAAGGGGAGCGATTTAGGCGCTTGTGATCAAGCCGCGTGTCCGGCGCGCTTCTTCTCGATCTGGCCGATCGCGTCGACCACCGCGTCGAAGGTCAGCATGGTCGAGGCGTGGCGCGCCTTGTAGTCGCGCACCGGCTCCAAATATTTGAGGTCGGCGAAGCGGCCCTCCGGGGGCGCGCCGTCTTCCTTCAGCATCTTCAGCATGGTCTCGCGCACCGCACGCAGCTCATCCGCGCTGGCGCCGATAACATGCTGGGCCATGATCGAGGAGGAGGCCTGGCCGAGCGCGCAGGCCTTCACGTCATGGGCGAAATCGGACACCACATCGCCATCCATTTTCAAGTCGACGGTGACGGTAGAGCCGCACAATTTGGAATGCGCCCGAGCGGTCGCGTCGGGGTGGTCGAGCCGGCCGATCCGCGCGATATTTCCGGCGAAGCCCAGAATTTTCGCATTGTAGACATCGTCGATCATATTTTTCCAATCCGTCGCCGCCGAGCGAACAGTGTTTGCCGCTGTAGCGTCTTCCTTTCGCTCTGCACGAGCATATATAATGCTGGCAGCCGGGCATCGACAAGGCAACCTCAAGCCATTGTCATTGCTCATCTGTTCACGCCGCTTACGGGCTGGAAACCGGGCGAGTTTCACCCGAAAGGTCGTGGTCCGTTCAACTCGTCCCACCTTTGAGTGGGACTACGGGAGACGCCTTTTATGGATGCCGTCATCAAGAAACTCATGCCCCCCGCCTCCTATATGGAGAAGCCCGTCACGGATCGTCCGAGCGAGGCCGAGGTCGAAGCCGCCGTGCGCACGCTTTTGCGCTGGACTGGCGACAACCCGGATCGCGAGGGTCTTGTCGATACGCCGAAGCGCGTCACCAAGGCTTTCCGCGAGATGTTCAACGGCTACGACATGTGTCCGGCCGAGGAGCTTGGCCGCACTTTCGAGGAAGTCGCCGGCTATGACGATCTTGTGATCGTCAGGGACATCAAGTTCCACTCCCATTGCGAGCACCACATGGTGCCGATCATCGGCAAGGCGCATGTCGGCTACCTGCCGGACGGCAAGGTCGTCGGCCTGTCCAAGATCGCGCGCGTCGTCGACATCTTCGCGCATCGCCTGCAGACGCAGGAAGCGATGACGGCGCAGATCGCCGGCGTCATCCAGGACGTGCTCAACCCGCGCGGCGTCGCCGTCATGATCGAGGCCGAGCATATGTGCATGGCCATGCGCGGCATCCGCAAGCAGGACTCGACCACGCTCACCTCGACCTTCACCGGCGTCTTCAAGGACACGCCCGAGGAACAGGTGCGCTTCGTCACCATGGTGCGCAGCTGATCGTCGGCCGGCACCTCCCAAAGGCGGTTGAGGTTCAGGTCAGGCTTAAGTCGAAAATGGTGGTTTCCGAGAACCGGAGCGGAGCGTACTTAGAGTATGTGAGCTTCGGGAGCGCCGGAAGCCGCCATTTGCAAGCCGGCCTCGCCCGAGTATCAACACGTCTTTAAATCAAACAAGGACCGGCGATGTCGGCACTGCAATTTCCCAAAGCTCCAGCAGACATGAAGGCGCTGGAGGAAGGCACCGTCCTTTCTCCGCGCTTCGATGCCGCCGGCCTCGTGACCGTGGTCGTCACCGACGCCGGCGACCGCATGCTTTTGATGGTCGCGCATATGAACGCCGAGGCATTGGCGCTGACGCTGGAAACCGGCATCGCGCACTACTGGTCGCGTTCGCGCAATGCGCTCTGGAAGAAGGGCGAGACCTCGGGCAATTTCCAGCGCGTCGTCGAGATGCGCACGGATTGTGACCAGGACGCGATATGGTTGACCGTCAAAGTATTGGGCCACGACGCAACTTGTCACACAGGCAGACGTTCCTGCTTTTATCGGACGGTGGGGCTCAGCGACGGCAAAGCGACGCTTGCCGACGATGGCAGCAAGCCGCTGTTCGATGCGGAACAGACGTATCGGAAGCCGGTGTGAACCATTCAATATTCACAAACCACTCATATTCACCATTCTCAAACATCCTTGTGGTAGAAGGGATACGGGACAAGGGGAGATCATGATGCTCGAATGGGCGTCATTGCGCAGCAAACCTGACGTGCAGGAAGCCAACGGCCCTGCATCGTCCGGCGGCGTGCCCGACCCGAAGTCGGCGAAGAAGACAGGCATCTCGCTGGCTCTCGGCGGCGGGTGCGCCCGGGGCTGGGCCCACATCGGCGTGCTGCGCGCACTGGACGAAGCCGGCATCGAAGTATCGATGATTGCCGGCACCTCGATCGGCGCGCTGGTCGGCGGCTGCTATATCGCCGGCAAATTGGACGAGCTTGAAGAGTTTGCCAGGAGCCTCACCAAGCGGCGCCTCTTCGGGCTCCTCGATCTCAATCTGCGCGGCAGCGGCCTGTTCGGCGGCATGAAGCTCGACGCACGGATGCGCGAGCACATGGCCGGCATTCGTTTCGAGGACCTGACAAAGCCGTTCGTCGCCGTCGCTTCCGAAATCCGCACCGGCCACGAGATCTGGCTGTCGAACGGGTCGCTGATCACCGCCATGCGCGCATCCTATGCGCTGCCCGGCGTCTTCGAGCCGGTGAACTGCAACGGCCGCATGCTGGTCGACGGCGCCCTGGTCAATCCGGTGCCGGTCTCGGTTTGCCGTGCCTATGAGCAGCCGCTCGTCGTGGCCGTCAACCTCCACTACGACCTGTTCGGACGTGCCGCGGTCATCAAGCATAGCGCGGGTGAGCTCGTCATCGAGAACGACGCGCCGCGTCCCGGCCAGGTCAATCCTCAGTATCAGCCCCACCAGACCCGGCTCGGCATCACCGGCGTCATGGTCGAGGCCTTCAACATCATCCAGGATCGGATTTCGCGCGCCAGGCTCGCCGGCGATCCGCCTGACATGTCGCTGCAGCCGAAGCTCAGCCATATCGGCCTGACCGAGTTCCACCGCGCCGACGAGGCGATCCGCCTCGGCTATCAGGCGACGATGGCGCAGATCAGCGAATTGACGCGGCTGCAGACGGTGCTCGCCTGAGCTTCATTTTGCGCAATTCCGGACGGAAAACCGCTTCACACTTTTCCTGGAATTGCTTCAAGCAACCGCGGCATCCGTGATGCGGAATTGCACCGTCCGGTTGCCGTTCCAGTAGTTGCCCGACAGCGAACCGGCGACATGCACGGTCTTGCCCCTGTTCTTGAACAGGAATTCGCCGAGCGCGGTGTCGACGGCGCGGAATGCGATCGCCTGGAGGTTGCCGCCGCTTTGCGACTGCAGGTCGGCGCGGATGTGGTTGGTGCCGATCGGTCGTGCGTCGGCGAGCCTGTGGCGCGGCAGCACGAACACCGGCGCGATATGTCCTGCGCCGAAGGGGCCGGCTTTCTCCAGCGCGTCGAGAAGCGAAAGCGTCGCGCCCTCGGCGGCTAAAGCGCCGTCGATCGCCAGGCTCTCCTCGCTCTGCAGCCGGAACACGTCCGCCGACGCACGCTCCTCGAAGAAGGCTCTGAGCGCGCCGAGCTTGGCCCTTTCGACAGTGATGCCAGCCGCCATGCCATGGCCGCCCCCCTTGACGATCAGTCCGGCGCCCGCCGCCTCGCGCACCAGCCGGCCGAGATCGAAACCGGAGACCGAGCGCCCCGAGCCGGTGCCGATGCCGTTGGCGTTGAAGGCAATCGCGAAAGCCGGGCGGCGCGCATGCTCCTTGAGCCGCGACGCCAACAGCCCGACGATGCCCGGGTGCCAGCTGTTGCTGGCTGTGACGACGATGGCCGGACCGTTGCCGCCGGCAAGCTCGGCATCGGCTTCGGCGCGCGCCTGCGCCAGCATCTCCATTTCCATCTGCTGCCGTTCCTGGTTGAGGCGGTCGAGCGTCTCGGCAATGCTTGCGGCCTCGACCGGATCGTCGGTGGCCAAAAGCCGGCTGCCAAGCGCGGCATCGCCAATGCGCCCGCCGGCATTGATGCGCGGCCCGATCAGATAGGCGAGATGGAAGGTATTGATCGGCTCGCCAATGCGCGAGACCCGCGCCAGGGCCGCCAGCCCCTCATTCTTCTGCTGGCGCGCTACCTGCAGCCCCTTGACCACGAAAGCGCGGTTCACCCCGGTAAGCGGCACCACGTCGCACACCGTCGCCAGCGCGACGAGGTCGAGCAGCGAAAGCAGATCGACCGGCGCGGCGTTCGGCAACTTCTCGCGCAGCACCTTCGCGGTCTGCACCAGGCAGAGGAAAACCACGCCGGCGGCGCAAAGATACCCCTGCCCCGAAAGGTCGTCCTCCCGGTTCGGATTGACCACCGCATCGGCCGCCGGCAGCGCGCCGCCGACCTGGTGATGGTCGAGCACCACGACATCGGCGCCGGCTTCTCTGGCCGCCTCGACCGACGCGGCGCTGTTGGTGCCGCAGTCGACCGTGACGATAAGCTTCGCGCCGCGCGAGATCAGCTCGCGCATGGCTTCCGGATTGGGGCCGTAGCCTTCGAAGATGCGATCCGGAATATAGATTTCGGACGGCACCGAGAAATGCGCAAGAAAGCGCTTCAGCAGCGCCGACGAAGCCGCGCCGTCGACATCGTAGTCGCCGAAGATCGCCACCTTTTCGCCGGCCACGATGGCATCCGCCAGCCGCGCCGCCGCCTTTTCCATGTCGGTCAGCGAGGCAGGATTCGGCAAAAGCTCGCGGATGGTCGGATCGAGGAAGCGCTCGGTCTGTTCGACCGTCACGCCGCGCCCGGCGAGCACCCGCGCGACGATGTCCGGCACCCCATGACCCTGCGCGATGGCCAAGGCGGCCATGTCCTGCCGCTCGGTCAGCCGATGCTCCCAGGAGACACCGGTCGCCGACTGCCTGACATCGAGGAAGAACCGTCTTTCGCCCGTCACGCGAGGCGCCGTCTGCACATCATCCTGTGGCAGATATCAATATGCGACGTCCAGAGCAATTCCAGGAAAGCGGGCAACTAAAGGAAACTGTGGAACGGTTTTCCGTCCGCAATTGCGTCGAAAGGGTCAACGCTGCACGAAATCAAAATTTTTCCAGATCCTGGTGACGCGCCTTGATCTCGCGCACGGTGCGCGAGGACGAGCGCAGCACGATGGTGTGAGTGGTAATGAAGGTGCGGCCGAACTTGACCCCGTCGAGCAAATTGCCGTCGGTGACGCCGGTTGCCGCAAACAGGACGTCGCCGCGTGCCATGTCCTGCGCGCGATAGACCCGCTTCGGATCCGAAATGCCCATCTTTTCGGCCCGCGCCACCTTCTCCGGCGTATCGAGGATCAGCCTGCCCTGCATCTGCCCGCCGGTGCAGCGGAGCGCCGCCGCGGCCAGCACGCCCTCTGGCGCGCCGCCGGTGCCGAGATAGATGTCGATGCCGGTCTCGTCCGGATCGGTGGTGTGAATGACGCCTGCGACGTCGCCGTCGCCGATCAGCCGGATCGCCGCACCAGTGGCGCGCACGGCGTCGATCAGCTTGGTGTGGCGCGGCCGGTCGAGGATGCAGGCGGTGATGTCGGACACCGCGACGCCCTTGGCCTTGGCGAGGTTGGCGATGTTCTCGGCCGGCCGCGCATCGATGTCGATGATGCCCTCGGCATAGCCTGGGCCGATGGCGATCTTGTCCATGTAGACGTCGGGCGCGAACAGCAGGCTGCCTTTTTCCGCGATGGCAATGACGGCGAGCGCATTGGGCAGGTTCTTGGCGCAGATCGTCGTGCCTTCGAGCGGATCGAGCGCGATGTCGACGGCCGGGCCTTTGCCGGTGCCGACCTCTTCGCCGATATAGAGCATCGGCGCCTCGTCGCGCTCGCCCTCGCCGATCACCACGGTGCCCTTGATGGCGAGCCGGTTGAGCTCCTGGCGCATGGCATCGACCGCGACCTGGTCGGCGGCCTTCTCGTCACCGCGACCGCGCAACCTCGCGGCGGCGACCGCGGCCCGTTCGGTGACGCGCACGACTTCCATGGTGAGGATACGGTCGAGGCCGGCTGCGATGTTCTGGGCCATATTCATAAATGGATATTCCTCGTTGACTGTTGCTTCCAGCAATTCCGGACGGAAAACCGCTAAGCACTTTTCCTGGAATTGCTCCTAGCCTCCCGCCAGAGGCGCGCTTCTTCTGGCAAAGCTCCATGACAACGGCAAGACTTGCCCCGGCAATTTTTGAAATTGCAGCAATATCAATCGATTAAGGCGAAATCAGACGACGGCTATTCCGCCCGTTCGATCCGGATCACCTGCGGCTTGTCGGTCAGGTGGCCGTCCTTGGTGACACCTTCGACCGCCTTGCGCACCGCGGCTTCCGTCGTCTCGTGGGTGACAAGGATCACCGTCTTCTGCGCCTCGGTTTCCGGCCCGGCCGCCTGCTGCACGATCGATTCCAGCGAAATGTCGTTGTCGGCCATGCGCTTGGCGATCGCGGCGAAGACACCGGTGCGGTCGTGTACCGTCAGCCGGATGAAATAGCCGCCGGCATGGCTGCGCATCTGCGCCTTCTTGTAGGGCTTCAATTCCCTCGCCGGCCAGCCGAAGACCGGTGCATGCTGGAAGCCCGGCCGGCTCTTGGCGATGTCGGCGATGTCGCCGACCACTGCCGAAGCAGTGGCGTTGCCGCCGGCGCCGGGACCGGAGAGCAGCAGCTCGCCAAGGATGTCGGTCTCGATCGCCACCGCATTGGTGACGCCGTGCACCTGCGCGATGACCGAAGCCGTCGGCACCATGGTCGGGTGCACGCGCTGCTCGATACCGCTTTCGGTGCGCTGCGCGACGCCGAGCAGCTTGATGCGGTAGCCGAGCTCGGCCGCCGCGCGGATGTCGGCCTGGGTGATGTTGGAGATGCCTTCCATATAGATGTCGTTGGCGGCGATCTTCGTGCCGAAGGCAAGGCTGGTCAGGATCGACAGCTTGTGCGCCGTGTCATGGCCCTCGATGTCGAAGGTCGGGTCGGCCTCGGCATAGCCCAGCCGCTGCGCGTCCCTGAGGCAGGCGTCGAAGGAGATGCCTTCGGCCTCCATGCGGGTCAGGATGTAGTTGCAGGTGCCGTTGAGGATGCCGAAGACGCGGGTGACCTGATTGCCGGCCATCGCCTCGCGCATCGTCTTGATGACCGGTATGCCGCCGGCCACCGCCGCCTCATAGTTGAGCAGCACACCCCTCTTCTCGGCGATCTCGGCGAGCTGCACGCCATGCTTGGCCAAGAGCGCCTTGTTGGCGGTGACGACATGGCGGCCGGCCTCGAGCGCCGCCTTCACCGATGCCCGCGCTGGCCCCTCGTCGCCGCCGATCAATTCGACAAAGACATCGATGTCGGCTCTCTCGGCCATCTGCGCGGCGTCGTCGAACCACTTGGCGGCGCTGAGATCGACGCCGCGGTCGCGCTTCGGATCGCGCGCCGAGACGGCTGTGACGACGATGTCGCGGCCGCACTGGCGGGTGAGTTCGGCGGCCTTTTCGTTGAGCACGCGCGCCACCGAGGCGCCCACCGTGCCAAGGCCGGCAATTCCAACACGCAACGCTTCAGCCATGTCCGGCGACGCCCCTCAAAGATTGGTCGGTGTGATGTGCGGTGAACTAGAGCATGATGCCGAAAAGTGTGATGCGGTTTTCGGACGACATCATGCTCTATCTCTTTAATTGAGAGCCGGATTCAGATTTCAGGCCAACGGGCCTGAAATCATCCGGCTCTAGCGGCGGGCCGTGAGCGGCACAACATTGTTGGGCTGCTTGGCGGTCGAGGCCAGGAAGCGCTTGATGTTGCGCGCCGCTTGCCTAATCCGGTGCTCGTTCTCGACCAGCGCCACGCGGACGAAGTCGTCGCCGTGCTCGCCGAAGCCGATGCCCGGCGCCACCGCCACGTCGGCATGCTCGATGAGCAGCTTGGAGAATTCGAGCGAGCCGAGCTGGCGGAACTGTTCCGGGATCGGCGCCCAGGCGAACATCGAGGCCGCGGGCGCGGGAATGGTCCAGCCGGCGCGGGTAAAGGAATCGACCATCACGTCGCGTCGCTTGTGGTAGACCTCGCGCACCTCCTCGATATCGGCGCCGTCGCCGTTCAGCGCATGCGCCGCCGCCACCTGGATCGGCGTGAAGGCGCCGTAGTCGAGATAGGACTTGACCCGGGTCAGCGCCGCGATCAGCCGCTCGTTGCCGACCGCGAAACCCATGCGCCAGCCGGGCATGGAGAAGGTTTTCGACATCGAGGTGAACTCGACGCAGACGTCGATCGCGCCCGGAACCTGAAGTACGGAAGGCGGCGGGTTGCCGTCGAAATAGATTTCCGAATAGGCAAGGTCGGACAGGATGATGATGTCGTTCTTCTTGGCGAAGGCGACGACGTCCTTGTAGAAATCGAGCGAGGCGACCAGCGCCGTCGGGTTCGACGGGTAGTTGAGGATCAGCGCCAGCGGCTTCGGGATCGAGTGGCGGATGCCGCGTTCGACCGCCGGGATGAACCCGTCATCGGGCTCCACCTGCAGTGAGCGAATGACGCCGCCCGACATGATGAAGCCGAAGGCGTGGATCGGATAGGTCGGATTGGGGCACAGGATCACATCGCCGGGCGCGGTGATCGCCTGCGCCATGTTGGCGAAGCCCTCCTTCGAGCCCAGTGTCGCCACCACTTGCGTGTCGGGATTGAGCTTCACGCCGAAGCGGCGCTGGTAGTAGTTCGCCTGGGCGCGGCGCAGGCCCGGAATGCCGCGTGATGAGGAATAGCGATGCGTGCGCGGGTCGCGCACCACCTCGCACAATTTGTCGACGATGGCCTTCGGCGTCGGCAGGTCCGGATTGCCCATGCCAAGGTCGATGATGTCGGCACCGCGCGAGCGGGCGCTGGCCTTCAGCCGGTTGACCTGCTCGAACACGTAAGGCGGAAGCCGGCGGACCTTGTGAAATTCTTCCATTTCAGTTCCAGACGATCAAAGGGGGCGCATTCGGCGCGCGATATAGACCTAATTGCAGTTAGGGTCGAGGGCGGGATCGCATTTGGTCTCGATCTGCTTCAGCGTGTCGACGCCATGCGTCCTGGCGAGCGTGTTGAGCGCCGCTGTATTGGGGGCTGGTTTCGCGCCGCCGCCCTTGGCAAGCTGCGCCTGCTGCTCCGCCTTGAGCTCGCCGAGCCTGGCGGCGGTCTCTTCCTTGGACAGTTGCTTGGCGGCCACCTGTGGCCGAATGTTGAGATTCGGATAGGAGCCAGTGTCCTTCGGTCCCTCCGCCAGCGCTGTCGGCGCCGAACTGTTCGAGGTGTTGCTGGTGGTACAGCCGCCCGCCAACAACGGCGCGGACAAAACCGCGGCCGCGACAGCGATGCGGCAAATCGAACCGACGCCGAGAAAATAAGTCCCGCCAACATTAATCGTCATATTGTTTTCCTGGCAGCCGGGTTAGAGCGTGTTGGACCCGGTCAGATGTCCCATGGTAATATGTCAAGAAAACGCTCCGGGAGGAACCCCGCGAACCATGTCCAAAGCGCCCGATTCGGACAAAGCGGAAAATGGCGGACCTTCGACGGTCGAGCAATATCTGGTGAAAGACCCCGAGCGTTTCGCGTTGAACATGGCGCGCATGATCGAGCAGGCCGGCAAGGCGGCCTCCGCCTGGGCCGAGCCGCGCGAGAAGGGTGAGGTGCGCGACCATGTCGCCGAGCCCGTGGTCGACATGGTCAAGACCTTCTCCAAGCTCTCGGAATACTGGCTGGCCGATCCGCAGCGCGCTCTGGAAGCGCAGACGCGGCTCTTCGCCGGCTACATGACGGTCTGGGCGAACGCCATCCAGAGGGTCAGCCAGAACGCCGAAGCCCCCGAGGACGCGGTCAAGCCCGAG
This sequence comes from Mesorhizobium captivum, assembly GCF_033977165.1. NCBI lineage: Bacteria > Pseudomonadati > Pseudomonadota > Alphaproteobacteria > Hyphomicrobiales > Phyllobacteriaceae > Mesorhizobium > Mesorhizobium captivum. Next base: position 116,174 of record NZ_JAVIJB010000010.1, on the reverse strand, counting down.
CGCGGCGACAAGCGCTTCCAGGACCCGGAATGGGGCCGCAACGCCTTCTTCGATTTCCTGAAACAGGCCTATCTCGTCACCTCGCGCTGGGCCGCGGACCTCGTCGAGCATGCCGAGGGCCTGGACGAGCACACCCGCCACAAGGCGAGCTTCTACGTCAAGCAGGTCTCCAACGCGATCGCGCCGTCGAATTTCATCCTGACCAATCCGGAACTGTTCCGCGAGACCGTCGCCTCCAACGGCGAGAACCTGGTGCGCGGCATGAAGATGCTGGCCGAGGACATCGCCGCCGGCAGGGGCGACCTGAAGCTGCGCCAGGCGGATTACGCGCCATTCGAGATCGGCAAGAACATAGCCACGACGCCCGGCAAGGTGATCGGCCGCAGCGACGTCGCCGAGATCATCCAGTACGACCCGGCGACGGAGACGGTGCTGAAGCGCCCCCTGCTCGTCTGCCCGCCCTGGATCAACAAATACTACATCCTCGACCTCAACCCGCAGAAATCCTTCATCCGCTGGGCGATCGAGCAGGGCCATACGGTCTTCGTCATCTCCTGGATCAACCCAGACGAGCGCCACGGCGCCAAGGGCTGGGAGGCCTATATCCGCGAGGGCCTGCAATATGGCCTCGACATGGTCGAGAAGGCGACCGGCGAGAAGGAGGTCAATTCGATCGGCTATTGCGTCGGCGGCACGCTGCTGGCGGCGGCGCTTGCCCTTCTGGCGCAGGAAGGCGACCACCGCATCAAGTCGGCGACCTTCTTCACCACTCAGGTCGACTTCACCTATGCCGGCGACCTGAAGGTTTTCGTCGACGAGGATCAGGTTGCCGCGGTCGAGCGCTCGATGAGCGAGAAGGGCTATCTCGACGGCACCAAGATGGCGACCGCCTTCAACATGCTGCGCTCCGGCGACCTGATCTGGCCCTATGTCATCAACAACTACATGCGCGGCAAGGACCCCCTGCCCTTCGACCTGCTCTACTGGAACGCCGATTCGACCCGCATGGCGGCGGCCAACCATTCCTTCTATCTGCGCAACTGCTATCTCGAGAACAATCTCTCGCGCGGCACGATGGAGCTTGCCGGCCGCACCGTCTCGCTGGCCGACATCACGATCCCCGTCTACAACCTGGCCACGAAAGAGGACCACATCGCGCCGGCGCTCTCGGTGTTCCTCGGCTCGCGCTATTTCGGCGGCGATGTCGAATACGTCATGGCGGGCTCCGGTCACATCGCCGGCGTCGTCAATCCGCCGGCGGCGCATAAATACCAGTTCTGGACGGGCGGCAGGCCGGTGGGCGATTTCAACACCTGGTTCGCTGGGGCGCACGAGCATGCTGGTTCGTGGTGGACGCACTGGCAGCACTGGATCGAGAGCCAGGACAATGTCCATGTACCTGCCCGCAAACCGGGCAAGCGTATGAAAACCTTGGGCGATGCGCCGGGCACCTATGTCAAGGTGCGTGTGTAACGGACTGTAATGTCTGGTGAGTTGACGGGCTGCCAAAACAGGGCGAAATGGTGGCGTTAATCGTTTTCGCAGCCTCAATTCGCCTTCTGGTGCAGAGTAAATCCGAGGTTTGCAGATACGAGACAAATCCCGTTTCCGGTTCGGGAACAGGAGGTCGTCGCCAGGGGCACTGGAGCGCCACGGCGATGATGCACGGACCGGATGCCGAGGGGGAATTCTATTTTGAAACCAGCAGGTTGGCGTCTCGCACGAAGGGAAAGCCGCAGCATTGTGGCAGCGCTTTTCTCCGTGCTTCTGGCCTCCTGCACCTCGACCGGCGATCCGACGATGTCGGTCGTCACGCCGGCCTACAATTCAACCGCCACCGAGATGAGCGCGGCTTCCGGCGCCACGCCCGCGGCCTCGGCCGATTCGACCTCGCAGGTGGCATCGGCCACCCCAGAGGCGGCATCGACCGTGATGAGCGAGGACGACAAGCCGCTGCCGGAAAAGATTGCTTATGTGCCGGAGACCCGGCCCGGAGCCGCCGCTTTCCCCGCCGTCGCCGTGCCTGACGGCGCCACCTCGATTGCAGGCAACACGCCGCAACCGCTGGTACAGCCGGCGCAGACGACCGACGAGACGAAAGCCGCCGCCGAGAAAGTCGCTGCCGCCGACGCCGCCGCGGTCGCATCGCAAGCGCAGGCGACCACGCAAGCCATGAACAATGGCGTCTATGTCACGGCGGGCGAGCCTCAGCAGCAGCCGATCGCCGCGCCGAAGAAGGGCCTGTTCGCCTCGCTGTTCAGCACCACGCCGGCTTCTGCGGCACCCGCGCCGCTGATCAACAATGCGCGCTCCGGCGACCAGCCTGCCGCCCAGGCCAAGACCACGCCGCCGCCTGCCAAGCCGATCGTGACGCTCGCCTCCGCTACGCCGGGCGACAAGCCGGTGCAGCTCGCTTCCCTCGGCGACGATAGCGGCAACCACATCACCGGCGCCGATGCCTTGCCCGGCGTGCGCCAGACGGCGCTGTTCGAGATCAAGCGCAAGTCCGGCATCGACGACGAAAGCGACGTCGACCTCAACGAGGACGAAGGCGGCGGCTCCTACCAGGTGGCGTCCGCCGCCGGCATGGCAAGGCTCGCGCCCAACGGCCTCTTGAAGCAGAACGAAAGCGTTGACGTCGCCTGCCTGAAGCCGTCGCTGGTGCGGGTGCTGAAGACGATCGAGGGCCATTTCGGCCGCAAGATGGTGGTCACCTCCGGCTATCGCGATCCCTCGCGCAACCGCCGCGCCAACGGTGCCAAGAACTCGCTGCACATGTACTGCGCCGCCGCCGACATCCAGTTGCCCGGCGTCTCCAAGTGGGAGCTGGCGAGCTATGTACGCTCGATGCCCGGCCGCGGCGGCGTCGGCACCTACTGCCACACCGAATCGATCCATGTCGACGTCGGCCCCGAGCGCGACTGGAACTGGCGCTGCCGCCGGCGCGGCGGCGGCGGCGACGGCTAGCGGCTCGCCTGCCGTCACTCGGTGGCTCATTCATCCCTTGCAAAACCTGCCTTTCGGCCTGCCAAACATGCGTTTTGCAGGCTCGCGAAAAAAGTTGTCGCATGTGGCGGCAGATGGGTTGCCGGTTGCCAACAACGCAATTATAAGCCGCTTCGTCTGAGCGCGCCCATCGTCTAGCGGTTAGGACACCGCCCTTTCACGGCGGTAACAGGGGTTCGATTCCCCTTGGGCGTACCAGCTTTTTTCAAGCACTCAGCGACTTCCCTGCCCTCTCTGTCCAATCTTTGGCCAATATCCAACTGAATTTGCCTCCCGTGAACGGGTCGCCGTGGCAGTCGAGCCAGGCATCGTGTCGACCCCTAGGATTTCTTATCGCCGTTGGGATTTGGTGCCGGAGCCTCTCGCACGTCTCGCGGTGGCGGATCGACATGTCCAGGCTCTGGCGATGGTTTCTTGTCGGGACGACGAACAGGTGGCTTCGGCTCGGGCTTCGGTGGTGGCGGCTCTTTGACCTTGGTCGGCATATCCAGTTAACCGCATCGCCCAGTCCCTTGTTCCAGTCTGCACGTCAAAAGGCCCGGAAGCCGAAGCCTCCGAGCCCTGCAAACGACTGTTTCCGCTTGCGGTTGCGAAGAACGCAATCATAAGCCGCTTCGTTTGAGCGCGCTGTATTGAGTGTAGGCGAAAACACGCCGTTAACTTCGTTCGCAAGTGACGGTATGTCAGCCTCAACCCGAAGGGTAGAATTGTACACGCTCTCAGCCGTGGAGGCGCGGAGATGAACTTGGCCCGGATAGCGCTCTTGTGCGCGGCCATGACCGCACTGGCAGGACTTCTGGCCGTCCGCGCCGAGGATCAGCCTGCCCAATCGAACGGTGATGCAGCGCAAGAACAGCCGGCAGTGCACTGCGAGGGTCAGAATTGCCTGCCCCCGAAGGACAACCCTGTCCAGGAGTGCAAGGGGCAAGATTGCACGCCGGCGCCAGCAACTGACAAACCGCCGGCTCCGGTGATTGAACAGTTCAAATAAGCGACCTCAATGGCGCCGATTCCGTTGGGAAACGGCGTCGAAAACCACCGTCTGCAGCAACCCTCCCCCCTGCCGGTTCTCCAGCCGGATCGTCCCGCCATAGCGCTCGATGATCTCCTTGGCGATCGCAAGCCCCAATCCCGCCCCTGGAATGAATTGCGTGCGCGCCGGATCGGCCCGGAAGAATGGCTCGAACGCCTTGTTCAACAGGTCCGGCGGGATGCCGGGGCCACGATCGGCGATGGTGAGAACCGCCTGGCCGTTCAGCGCGGTAAGCGCGACGACGCAGCCCCTGCCATGCGTGGCGGCATTGACGATCAGGTTGCGCAGCGCGCGGCGCAGGCCGAGCGCCCCGGCCTTGACCGAGACCCAGTCGAGATGGTCGATCGACACCGCATGACCGAGAGACGTCATCTCGGTCTCGATATCGCGGATCAGCCTGTCCAATTCCAGCGGCTCGACCGCGTCCTGGTTCACCTCCTCGCGCACCAGGCGGATGGCGCTGTCGGCGATGCGGTCGAGCTCGTCGAGATCGTGCAGCCATTTCTCGCGGTCCTCGTCGAGAAATTCGGCGCGCAGCCGCATCCTGGTCATCGGCGTCCTGAGGTCGTGGCCGGCGGCCGCGACCAAGCGCATGCGGCTTTCCATGGTGGTTTTCAGCCTGGCGGAGAGCTGGTTGAGGGCGTGCGCCGTCGCCTTGACCTCGGCCGACCCCACTTCCGGCACCGCCGCCAACACGCCATCCGATCCGATCTTGGAAACCGCCGCCTCAAGCATCTCAAGCGGCCGGATGAGCACGGCAGTGAAATAGACCGAGACGGCGGTGGCGCCGGCCACGATCAGCGAGATCCAGCCGGCGAGAACCAGCCATTCTCGTCTTGGCGGCTTGACGTGCGGAACCTCCACGATAGCCCAGCGATTGTCGGGCAGTCGCATCGACGCCAGTTGGCCGGGCTCCCCCACCTTTTCGTTGACGACCGCAGCAGCGCCGAGCCCCCTCCGACGCAGTATGTCGTTGAGCATAGCCGTTTCCGGGCGGGCGACCGGGCCGCCGGCCGGGTGGTCGCTGAATTCAATCCGCAGAACGTCCGGGATCGCGACCGGCGGCAGGCGCAGCACGAGTTCCATCTGCTGGGCGACCCAGGGCACGGTCAGTTCCGGTGGCGGCCCTCCCCCACGGACACTGAGGACAGCGGCCGTCGCAAGGCCGACGACGCCGACGATCGAAGCGACAAGCAGGACGATCAGGCGCCTGCGCAGCGAGGTCACGCCTCGGTCTCCGCGGTTTCGACGCGCGCGGTGAGCTGATAGCCGCCATTGCGCACGGTCTTGAACAGGTTCTCTTCGCCGGCATCGGCGAATTTCCGCCGCAGCCGGCTCATCAGCACGTCGACGGAGCGCTCGAGCGGATCGCGCTCGCGCCCTTGCGTCAGGTCGAGCAGCTGGTCGCGCGACAACAGCCGCCCGGGCCGGTCGAGAAAGACCTGCAACAGGTCGAATTCCGCACCGGTGAGATCGACGATCTCACCGTCGGCATCCACCACCTTGCGCGTGTCGGGCTCCAGCCGGTAGCCGGCGAAATGGTAGACGCGCACCCTGGGCGGCGCGGCTTCTTCCGGCGCGGAGCGCCTCAGCACCGCGCGGATGCGCGCCGAGAGCTCGCGCGGATTGAACGGCTTGCCGAGATAGTCGTCGGCGCCGAGCTCCAGGCCGATGATGCGGTCGACATCCTCCTTCAGCGCGGTGAGCAGGATGACCGGAATATGCGGCTTGCGGTCGCGCAAGCTCCGGCAGATGTCGAGCCCGGAGCCGTCCGGCAGCATGACGTCGAGCACGATCAGGTCGAACTGGCCGGTGGCGAGCTTTTGCTCGCACTCGCGCCGGTCGGCCGCCACGGAGACCCTGAATCCCTGCCCGTCGAGATAGCGCCCGAGCAGCGTCCTGATCTCGCGATCGTCGTCGACGACGAGAATATGGGATTGCGCCTGCATGTCTGGCCGATTTGCCTTTCGCCCCCGATAATAGGGAGTGGGGATTATAGGGAGAGCCGCCGCCAAGCGGCACGGAAAATTGCAACGGAATGTTTCCGTGGCGGCGCCGGAAACATTCGGAAACAAATCTCCTTTTTGCGGAAACCTTCGGCAACGTGCCGAAGCAAAGCGGCAAAAGACGCTTCCTATCCTGCTGCCATCCGAAGTGTGAGAAGAAAGGATCACGTCATGCGAAGCAGACTTTTGGCGCTCGGCCTGTTCTCGGTCGCGGCCATCCATCCCGTGCTGGCCGCCCAGCCCGACCCTGGCGCGGCATCCGGTGACGAGCCGCCGGCGATCGGCCGGCAGGACGATGCAGGCCCGATGCCCTGGCCCGGCCCGCATGGGGTGATGCGGCACGGCCCGCAGGGGCCGGGGGGTTTCGGCTTCCGCATGGGACCACCGCCGCCGGAAATGCTTGCCGCCCGGCTTTCGGCGCTCGAAACCCGCATCGGCATCCGCTCCGAGCAGCTCGATGCCTGGCGCGACTACACCAGCGCGCTGCAGGCGGTGCTGGCGCCGCCGCGGTTCGGTCGCGGCCCCGGCACTCCCGGCGGTCCTGAAGCAGGTGGGCCGCCTGCCCCCGGCGGCCCGGATCAGGCGCAGCGCGATCCCTTCGCTTTCCAGGAGCGACTGGCTGACGAGGTCACCAAACGCGCGGCTTCGGCCGCCAAGCTGAAGGACGCCATTGCCGCGCTGCGCAGCAAGCTGACGCCCGAACAAATCGAAATCCTCGCTTCGGCGGATCGGCCGCTCGGCCCGCCCCCCAGTCCATGGGGCAATCCGCCGGACGATGCAGCCGGCCCCGGAGGTCCGCATGAACATGGCGGGCAGCTCCAGCCACCCCTACCCCGGAATGGCGAGCAACTCTGACCGGCTGCGCCGGCCGGCCCGTTGACTCACCCGTTCACGGGCCGGCCGGTTTTTTTCGAATTGGCGATGCCCCGCGCGGTCGCGACGAGCGCATGGAGAACCAGCATGTGGGAAGCACTGATGATGCTGCGGCTGATCGCATCCGTCGCCCCAAGCTTCCCCATCGGACAGCACGCTCCGATCGCCAAGATCAAAGGCGCGATCCGCTTGAGCTTCGCCGGCTATCGCCTTTCGCTTCCACCTTCGGAGCGACCCGGCAGATACGGAAATCATGGCCGCAAGATCGCGTAGAACCTATCCGGCGACGCCAACGGCAACCTCTTGCGACTTGCAAGCGAGACGCTTGGCATCTCAAGGCCGATCGGCATACTGGTGCTGGTGGGCATCGCGCCTGGAACATGCTCTGGTCGCGCAAAAGGAGCATGGCATAAGCCGCTTCGACGCACTGCTCGATGCCGCCCCCCAAGCGGGCGCGGCCAATTGCTGTGACACCGATCGCCGCGACCGGCGTACTTCTCGACCGCAAACTCAGCGAAAGATGATCCAGTCCATGCTTATTCAGTCGAGCCAGTCTTTCCAGCGGGCTTACCGGCTCTTGCCTTGGATGACAGCAGTCTGCGCCGCGCTTCTTCTGACAGCTTGCTCGCAGGAGAAGAGCCAGGTTCCGCCTGGCATGGGCGGCGTCGGCCGGCCCGAGGTCGGCGTCGTCACGCTTCATCCGCAATCGGTCGCGATCACCGCCGAACTGCCCGGCCGCACCGCGGCTTCCCTCGTCGCCGAGGTGCGCCCGCAGGTCGACGGCATCATCCAGCAGCGCCTGTTCCAGGAAGGCGCCGAGGTGGTGCCGGGACAGCCGCTCTACCTCATCGATCCGGCGAGCTATCAGGCGGCCTATGACAGCGCCGTCGCCGCCCAGCAGAAAGCCGAAGCAGCACTTCCCACCGCGCAGGCCAAGTTCGACCGCTATTCCGGATTGCTGAAGCAGAACGTGGTCTCGAAGCAGGACTACGACGATGCCGCCGCGACGCTGAAGCAGGCCCAGGCGGACGTGGCCTCCGCCAAGGCCAGCGTCGAGACCGCGAAGATCAGCCTCAACCGCACCTCGATTACCGCGCCGATCGTCGGCCGGATCGACAAATCCACGCTGACGCCTGGAGCGCTGGTTACCGCCAACCAGGAAACGGTGCTGACGACCATTCGCTCGCTCGACCCGATCAATGTCGATGTCACGCAGTCCAGCACCAATCTGCTCAACCTGCGCCAGGCAATCAACGAAGGCCGGCTGAAGTTCAGCGGGCCCAATGTCAGCGTCAAGCTGAAGCTCGACAACGGCACCATCTATTCGCGTACCGGCAAGCTGGAATTCGCCGGCGCCAATGTCGATCTGTCCACCGGCACCTTCGCGCTCAGAGCCCAATTCCCCAATCCCGACCGCCTGCTGCTGCCCGGCATGTATGTCCGCGCCATCGTCGAGGAAGGTGTCGCCCAAAACAGCTTCCTGGTGCCGCAGCGCGCCGTCAGCCGCAATCCCAAGGGCGAAGCGACGGCAATGGTGGTGAATGCCCAGGGCAAGGTTGAATCGCGCATCTTGAGCGTGCGCAACAGCGTCGGCAACAACTGGCTGGTGGATTCCGGCGTCGGCGACGGCGACCGCGTCGTGGTCGAAGGCGTGCAACTGGTGCGCGCCGGCGGCGACGCAACGCCGGTCGAGGTGACCATCGACGAGGCGACCGGCGAGATCAAGGATCGCGAGCAGACCTCCGCCACGGCAGAACCGGCCGGTGGCAAAGCCCCCGGCACCGGCAAGCAACCGGCATCTGGCGCAACCGGGAACTGAGGCGATGTCGACCTTCTTCATCAACCGCCCGATCTTTGCCTGGGTGATCGCCATCGTGATCATGCTGGGCGGCCTGCTCGCGCTCCGGTCGCTGCCGATCTCGCAGTACCCGCAGATCGCGCCCACCACGGTGAATATCAGCGCCACCTATCCCGGCGCCGACGCCCAGACGGTGGAGAACTCGGTGACCAAGGTCATCGAGCAGGGCATGACTGGCATCGATAATCTCGACTATATGACGGCGACCTCGACATCGACCGGTTCGGCCTCGATCACGCTGACCTTCACCAGCGCCGCCAATCCCGACACCGCCCAGGTGCAGACCCAGAACAAGCTGCAGCTCGTGCAGTCGCAACTGCCGCAGGTCGTCCAGAGCAACGGCATTACCGTCTCCAAATCCTCGACCGGCTTCCTGATGGTCATCGGCTTCGTCTCCGGCGACGGCAAGATGAACTCTACCGACCTCGCCGATTACGTCGACAGCACGGTCAACGACACGCTGAAGCGCGTCGAAGGCGTCGGCTCGACACAGCTCTTCGGCTCCGGCTATGCGATGCGCATCTGGCTCGATCCCGACAAGCTCACCCAATATGCGTTGATGCCGAGCGACGTGGCGACCGCCATCGAGGCGCAGAACACGCAGGTCTCCGCCGGCCAACTCGGCGGCCTGCCGGCGCGCAAAGGGCAGCAGCTCAACGCCACGGTGACGGCAAAAAGCCGGCTGCAGACCGCCGAGCAGTTCCGCAGCATCATCCTGAAGAGCAACACCGACGGCTCGCTGGTTCGGCTGAACGACGTCGCCAAGGTCGAGATCGGCGCCGAAAGCTACACCACGGCGGCCTTCTACAACGGCAAGCCGGCGGCCGGCGTCGCCGTCAATCTGGCGACCGGCGCCAACGCCATCAGCACCGCCGAGGCGGTGCGCGCGACGATCGATCGGCTCGGCTCAACATTCCCGCAAGGGGTCGAGGTCGTCTACCCATACGACACCTCGCCCTTCGTGCGCCTGTCGATCGAGGAGGTGGTCAAGACGCTGGCCGAAGCGATCGTGCTGGTGTTCCTGGTGATGCTGCTCTTCCTGCAGAACCTGCGCGCCACCATCATCCCGACGATCGCCGTGCCGGTGGTGCTGCTCGGCACCTTCGGTGTGCTCTCCTTCTTCGGCTATTCGATCAACACGCTCACCATGTTCGCCATGGTGCTCGCCATCGGCCTGCTCGTCGACGACGCCATCGTCGTGGTCGAGAATGTCGAGCGCGTGATGCAGGAGGAAGGTCTGCCGCCGAAAGAGGCGACGCGCAAATCGATGAACGAGATCACCGGCGCCTTGATCGGCATCGCCACCGTGCTTTCGGCCGTGTTCGTGCCGATGGCTTTCTTCGGCGGCTCCACCGGCATCATCTACCGGCAATTCTCGGTGACCATCGTCTCGGCCATGGTGCTCTCGGTGCTGGTCGCGCTGGTGCTGACGCCGGCGCTCTGCGCCACGATCCTGCGGCCGCCCAGGGATCACGCGACGCAGCGAGGTCCATTCAGCTGGTTCAACCGTGCCTTCGACCGTGGCACGACAGCCTATCGCGACGGCTCGCACGGCATCATCAACCGGGGCAAGCGCTTCCTCGTCGTCTTCCTGGCCATCGTCATCGCCATGGGCTGGATGTTTGCCCGGCTGCCAAGCTCGTTCCTGCCGGAAGAAGATCAGGGCATTCTGATCACCAGCGTGCAGCTGCCGACGGGCGCGACGCAGGACCGGACCGAGCGCGTGCTCGCCAAGGTGACCGACCGTTACCTCAATGAGGAGAAGGACGCTGTCGAAGGGGTCTTCACGGCTTCCGGCTTCGGCTTCGGCGGGGCCGGTCAGAATGTCGGCATCGCCTTCGTCCGGCTGAAGGATTTCGACAAGCGCACGTCACCGGCGCTCGCCGCGCAAGCGGTCGCCGGCCGCGCGATGGGCGCTTTTTCCAAGGTCAGGGATGCGCAGGTCTTTGCGCTCGCCCCTCCCGCCATCCAGGGTTTCGGCAATACCAGCGGCTTCGACTTCTACCTGCAGGACGTCAATGGCGCCGGCCATGAGGCGCTCATCCAGACGCGCAACCAGTTGCTGGGTCTCGCCGCACAGAGCAAGCTGCTTGCCAACACCCGCCCCAACGGCCAGGAGGATCAGCCGCAATTCTCGGTCGACATCGACCAGGAAAAGGCGAGCGCCCTCGGCATCGGCCTCGCCGATATCAACAACACGCTCTCCACCGCCTGGGGTAGCGACTACGTCAACGACTTCATCGATCGCGGCCGGGTGAAGCCGGTCTATCTGCAATCGGATCCCGACTTCCGCATGCAGCCGGAAGACCTGGACAAATGGCAGGTTCGCAATTCCGGCGGCGCCATGGTGCCGTTCTCGGCCTTCGCCTCCAGCCACTGGACATACGGCTCGCCCAGGCTCGAGCGCTACAACGGTTCGGCGGCCGTGGAAATCCAGGGCGCGGCGGCGGCCGGCCAGAGTTCAGGCGCCGCCATGGACGAGATCGACAGGCTGGTTGCGCAACTGCCCGCCGGATATTCGCACGAGTGGACCGGGCTGTCGCATCAGGAGCGGCTTTCCGGCAATCAGGCGATGTCGCTGTATTTGATCTCGGCGCTCGTCGTTTTCCTTTGCCTCGCCGCGCTTTACGAAAGCTGGTCGATCCCGTTCGCCGTCATGCTGTCAGTGCCGATCGGCATCTTCGGCGCGCTCGCGGCGGCAAGCCTGTTCGGGCAGACCAACGACGTCTATTTCAAGGTCGGCCTGCTGACCACGATCGGTCTCGCCTCCAAGAACGCCATCCTCATCGTCGAGTTCGCCATCGAGCGGCAGGCGGCCGGAATGGGGCTGGTCGAGGCGACGCTGGAAGCGGCGCGACAACGTCTGCGGCCGATCCTGATGACGTCGCTGGCCTTCATTCTCGGCGTCACGCCACTGGCGATCGCCAGCGGCGCCGGCTCGGGGGCGCAGAACTCCGTCGGCATCGGCGTGATGGGCGGCATGATCGCCGCGACCGTGATCGGCGTGTTCCTGGTGCCGCTGCTGTTCGTCACGGTGCGCCGCATCTTCAAGGGTAAGGCCGCCAAGCAGGATTCTGGGCAGGATACGGGCGGGACGCCAGCCACAGCCACTCAGCAATAAGGGTTTCAGTCATGACAGGTTTCGAACGCGGTCTGCGGACCGCGAAGGGGCTCTTTTTGCCCATTTTTGCCGCCGCCCTGCTCACCGGATGCGTCGTCGGCCCAGACTACCAAAAACCGTTGCTGGCTATGCCCGCAAGCTGGAGCGGGCAGAAGCCTGCGAAACCGGCGAAGCCGGCGCAGTTGTCGAAATGGTGGTTGAAGCTTCGCGATCCAGAGCTCAACGCGCTGGTCGAGGAAGCCGTTGCCGGCAATCTGGATGTGGCGACGGCCAAGGCCAAGATCCGCGAGGCGCGCGCGAGCTACCGTCAGTCCGCGGGGACGCTATTTCCGTCCGCCGACGGTTCGGCCTCCGCCACGCGCAATAAGGTCGCCGCGACCACGTCAGGTGGTGTCGGCAGCGAGACCTACGACCAGTACCAGGCAGGCTTCGATGCCAGTTGGGAACTCGACCTCTTCGGCGCCAACCGCAGAGGTGTCGAGGCCGCCCGCTACCGATTGGACGCTTCCGAGGAGAGCCTCCGCTCGACCCTTTTGACCTTGATCGGCGATGTCGCCTCCAACTACGTCCAGGCACGCGGCTACCAGACCCGCATCGCGCTTGCCCGGCGCTCGGCCGCGTCGCAAAGGCAGACCGCCGAACTCACTCGTACGATGGCTCTGGCCGGCACGGCGACCGCCGCCGATGTCGCCAAGGCCATGGGACAAGCAAGCAGCATCGAGGCCGACGTTCCGACCCTCGAAGCGAATTATGCCGAAGCGGTGCATCGCCTTTCGGTGCTGACCGGGCGGCCGCCGGCCGCCTTAACCGCCCGATTGAAGCGCCCCACATCGATCCCGATGCCACGCCTGCCGATCCCGACCGGCATTCCGGCCGACATCCTGCTTACCCGCCCGGACGTGCGCATGGCCGAACGACAATACGCTCAGTACACCGCCAAAGTCGGCCAAGCCGAAGCGGCGCGTTATCCGAGCGTCAGCCTGACGGGTGACATCAGCACCACCGCCCTGAAACTTGGCGATCTCGGCAGGAATTCCACCATCGGCTGGTCCTTCGGCCCGACGCTCAGCGTGCCGCTGTTTAACGCCGGCCAGTTGCGAGCCGCCGTCGACATCGCCAAGGCCCAGCGCGACCAATACTTCATTGCCTACAAGACCGCCGTGCTGACGGCCCTGGAAGACGTGGAGAACACGACGGTCTCACTGTCGCAGGAGCGCGTCAGGAACGGCAAGCTCGCCTCCTCCGCGAAGTCCTATGGCGATGCCGCCAGGCTCGAAAGAACGCTCTACAAGGCGGGTGAGACAAGTCTTCTCGACGTGCTGGATGCGGAGCGGTCGCTCTATTCGGCCGAAGACACGCTGCTGCAGAGCCGGGTGTCGATCGCCACCAATTACATCGCTCTCAACAAGGCGCTCGGCGGCGGCTGGGACGGCACGATCGACAGCACCAGGCCTGAAGTCGTCGATGTCGGCGCTGGTCCGCGGCTGGCATCGAGCACGCAGTGATACGAAGCCGAGCGTCTGTCTGAACGCTCCAAACAAATCTCCGTGAGCGATGGCCGGAAGCAATCGCCTAACTATATCATAAACTCATCGAGGTAATGAGATGTCGAGCGCCTACGATCTTGGGACCGATTTGGTCCGTCGCATCTATGAAAAGCGCATAGATGCACCAGCGATTCTTGATATCGGCACGCATTTTCCTAACGCAGCGAAGTTCGCGGCTGCCTGGCAGAGTATTCGCGACGAAGCGCTGTCGGTGCAGTTGAACCGGGTGCCGCGTTTCCACGACATCATGCCGGAGCAGGCCGAGATTTCGGCCAAAGACGGCCTCGATTGGCGCATGTTCGTGCTCAAGGCCTATGACATGACGATCCCGCAGAACCTCGCGCGCATGCCTAGCCTCAGCCGGCTGCTGTCCGAATGCCCCGAGGTCAAATCGGCGGCCGTCTCGTTCCTGGCGCCGCGCAAGCACATCCCTGCCCATCGCGGCCCCTTTCGCGGCATTATGAGATTTCATCTCGGCCTGGTCATCCCGAAACAGCCTGACGGCCGCCCGGCGACGATCATGATGATCAACCATGAGGAGAGGCGGATCGCCGACGGCGAGTGCCTGCTGTGGGACGACACTTTCGAGCACGAGGTCATGAACAACGCCGACCAGGCGCGCATAGCATTGCTGCTTGATGTATGGCGACCGGAGATGCCGCTGGATATGGAAATCCTATCGCGCCTGATCGTTCGCGGCGTACAGGTGGGAATGCACTACAGGGGCGTGTCTTTCGGGGGTTGAGCCTAAACATGTCTCCCGAAAGTGGGACCCGATTTCGGGATAAAGACATGCGTAAAATCAAAAACCTAAAGCGCACAGAGCGAACCTGGAAGATCGCAATGCGCTTTAGACCCGCGCCTCGCGAAACCCCCTTGCGCTGCCGCCGCGCTTGACTGGCAACATCATATCCCTGGCAAGCAGACCGCTTACACGGCAGAAGGCCATGAATGCCCGGCAGGCTTCCTCGGTGCCCGCCACGTCGACCGTTGCACCGAAGCAGGCGTTGAAGGCGGCGTCATAGACTTTGCCCTGCCGGCGCTTCGGCCAGTCCTGGAGGAAGTCGAGCGCCTGCTCGACGCTATAGATTTCCTCGACCGGCAGGCCTGGCGCGGGCGTGATGCGCACCGGCACCTCGAATTGCAGTCTGTCCATTCCCTGTCTCCCGAACTGGCGCAGTTGGAGCAACGCCGTTCGTTCTGAAAAGTTGCTTTCGGGATCGTCTGGCGCAGGAATGTGACCTCAGTACGGTGCGCGGATCCACCATTGGTGCGGCAGATCGGCGCTCTGCCCGGATCGACATCGCGCGCATTGCCAATGCCGGATTTCCAACGTATTGCCGGGCCTCGCATCTGCCGTGGACGGAAACATGAGCGAAATCCGGGTCGAGTTCCTCAGCAAGCGGTACGGCGAGACGACGGCGCTTGACGGTGTTTCGCTAACCTTTCCGGAGGGTTCGTTCACTGCCCTTCTTGGCCCGTCGGGCTGCGGCAAGACGACAATGCTGCGGCTGATTGCAGGTTTCGAGGCCCCGAGCGAAGGCCGCGTGCTGTTTGGCAAAATGCTCGTCGCCGATCCCACGCGGCAACTGCCGCCGGAGGCGCGCAATGTCGGCGTCGTCTTCCAGTCCTACGCGCTGTGGCCGCATATGGATGTCGCCGAAAACGTCGCCTATCCGCTGAAAGCCCGGCACGTCTCTTCCGCCGATATTCCCGCCCGTGTCGCCGCAGTGCTCGACATTGTCGGCCTTCGCGGCTTCGAGAAACGTCGCATCGACGAGCTGTCGGGCGGCCAAAGGCAGCGCGTGGCGCTCGCCCGCTGCCTGATCGCGGAAGCCAGGATCATCCTGTTCGACGAGCCGCTCGCCAATCTCGACATGCATCTGCGCTCGTCGATGGTCGATGCGTTCCGCGAGGTCCATCGCCGCACCGGCGCGACAATCGTCTATGTCACACACGACCAGGCCGAAGCGCTGGCGCTTGCCGACCGCGTCGCCGTCATGAGCAAGGGCCAACTGCTGCAGGCGGCGACGCCGCAGGAGATCTACCGCTCTCCCGCCGACGCAGCGGTGGCCGGCTTTGTGGGGCGCGGCAGTCTGATCTCCGGCAATACCGTCAACCATTCGGGACAGACTTCGACGATCGATATCGCCGGGCACCGACTTGCCGCGCGCAGCCACGGCGAGCCCAAGGGCACGGTCAAGGTGCTGCTGCGACCGGAAGCCTTGCACATCGCCGCCGACGGTCTGCCGGCGACGGTGCTGGACAGCGTCTATCGCGGGCCGGTCCATGAAGTTCGGCTGGCTCTCTCAGAACCAGGGCAGCTGCTGCTTATCGACAGCACCGAAGCGCTGGCGACGGGACAGCGGGTACATGTCGCGGTATCCGACGCCTGGGTGGTACCGGGCGCCTGAAGCCCCTCGGCCTCAAGGCTATCGCCAGGGCAGAACGCCTGCCGGCAGGCGGCGGCCAAAGCGATCGAGGGCCAGAAGCAGCACGATCACGACGACGATCGTCGACACGGCGATCGCGGCTGCCTGCGTCCCCAGCCCCGCCTCTTCCAGGCTGAACAGCACGACGCCCAGCGTCTCCTTGCCGCTCGACCACAGCAGCGCCGAAACCGTCAATTCGTTGAAGGCGCTCATGAAGACGAGCAGACCGCCCGCCACTGCGGCGGGCGCCGCGAGCGGCGCGGTGATGGTCCAGAGCCGGCGAGACGGTCGCCCGACACCGCCGCCGCTTCTTCCAGATCGCGCGGGATCTGCCCGACCGCCGTCGTCACCGGTTTCATCGCCAGCGTCAGAAACCGCATGGCATAGGCGATCAGGATGATCGAGGCCGTCGCATAGAGGCTGCCGATCAGCGGCAACGGCCGCAGGAACAAGAGGATGCAGGCAATCGCCAGCACTACGCCGGGGATCGCGTAAGGCAGGTCGACGATGCCGCCGAGCACACGCCGCCAGCGCCGGTCGAAGCGCTCGAGCCTTGCGGCCATCGGTATGACGCCAAGGGCGAGGATCAGCGCCGCGCCGCCGGCAAACAGCAGCGAATTGCGGAACGCGCGTACGGTCGATGCCTGCCGGACGAGCACCTCCGCATAGTTGGCGACCGTTGCGGTCTGCGGACCGAGCGGCACGCCGAAAGACGGCACCAGCGATGTCGCCAGCAGCGCGCAGGCCGGAAGCACGAGGATCAGGGCGATGATCGACCAGCAAAGGCAGGCAAGCGGCAGACGGTAAGGCCCGAGCTCGAATTGCGCTGGCGTACCGGCGGCGAGGCGATGCCCTGCGCCGCGCAGGGCCAACGACTGGAACGCCATGCCGGCCAGCGCCAGGGCACCGACGAGCACCGAGAGTGCCGCGATCTGCGGCAGCACGCTCGGCCCGAAGCTCGACAGGTCCTGGTAGATCAGGGTCGGCAGCGTCAGGTAATTGACCGGCATGCCGAGCAGCGCCGGTATGCCGAAATTGCCGACGCCGGAAACGAAGGCAAGCGCCGCGGCGGCCACGACATAGGGGCGCACGACCGGCAGCACGATGGTCCGCAAGACGCCGAGCGGCCTTGCGCCGCAGGACCGCGCCGCCTCGACCATGTCGCGCGGCACCCGCGAGAGCCCTGCCCGCATCGTGATGAAGACGATCGGCGCGTGCTGCACCGCATAAAGCAGGATAATGCCGCCGCGGCCCAGCATTGGGTTGGCGGTGCCGGGCGGCGGCGCCAACCCAAGCATGCCAAGCAGCGTGCTCGACGGGCCGAACAGATGCAACCAGGCGAGCGCCGTGACCTGCGGCGCAATCATCAGCGGCAGCAGCAGGAGGAAGCCGAGAATATTTCGCCCCGGCAAATCGGTCATGGTGACGGCGACGGCGAACGGGATTCCGAGACAGAGCGCGAGCATCGCGCCAAAAAAGGCGGTGTCCAACGTATGCCACATCGCACGCAAGGCGGCGGGCCTAGCCAGCCGGGCGGCGAAGGCGGCGAAATCGGCCTCCCCGCCGGGCGCGATCGCCGCAAGGACGAGGCGCGCCATCGGCAGCAGGCTGAGCACGGCAATGACCAAAAGCACGGCCATTGCCGACGAGCTCTGACCGAAAACCGGAGCTGGCGGTGCGAAGCCGCCAAGCCCGTGCAAGGCCGGGTCCGGCCCCGCTATACGATGCTCCGCGGAAGACAATGCCGCCTACTGGCTCATCACCGCGCTGAACTTTTCCTTGTTCGCACCGTCGTTCGCGAGCGCGGCGGCCGCATCATAGTCCAGCACCTTGATCGAGGCGCGGTCCGGATAGCCGGCCGGCAGAGCGACGTCGGCGCGGGCCGGGATATAGCCCATCTTGGCGGCGACCTCCTGCCCGTCTTTCGACAGCAGGAAATCAACAAAAGCCTTGGCGGCGTCCTTGTTCTTGGCGGTGGAGAGGATTGCGACCGGCTCGGTGACGGCGGAAACGCCCTCCTTCGGGAAGACGAACTCGACCGGCGCGCCCCTGGCCTTCTCGCGGATCGGCATGTAGTCGACGATCATGCCGAACAGCTTGTCGCCGCCGCTGACGGCCTTGAGCACGTCGCCATTGCCGCCGCTCGCCTGCGCGCCATTCTTGGCGAGCGCGCCGTAATAGTCCCAGCCTTCCGGCAGTTTGCCGGTTAGCGTCACGGTATGGATCATCGCCGCGCCGGACGTCAGTGGGCTGGGCATGGCGATCAGGCCCTTGGCTTCCGGCTTCTTCAGGTCCTCCCAGCTCGTCGGCACGAAAGGGGCCTTGGTGTTGTAGACGATGCCGGTGGTGATCAGCTTGGTCGAGAAATAGGTCTTGTCCTTGTCGTAGAGGGCAGCATCGAGGCCGTCGACTTTCGCCTCCGGATAGCCGAGCAGCCGGCCTTCCTTCTTCAGGCCTTCCATAGTCACGACGTCGGCGATCAGAAGCACGTCGGCCTGCGGCTGGCCGGCCTCGATCTCGGCATGGAGCTTGGCCAGGATTTTTGGCGTGCCGTCGCGCACCCAATCAACCTTGATACCGGGATTCTTCGCCATGAAGGCATCGACTGTCTGCTGGGCGTCGGTGTTCGGCTGGCTGGTGTAGAGCACGAGCGTGCCGTCGGCAGCGGAGGCACTGGCCAGGGTGGATGCCAGCAACATGGCGGCGAAGACGATCTGGCGCATGGGAAAACCTGTTCGCAAGGCAACTGAGGGGAGTCCGGCACCCGCCGGGGCTGGAAACCTGACTAAAGCCGCAGGATAACCATTATGTGACAGGGCGATGCAACCGCATCGCCCGTCACAAGTATCCGCATCCAGTCAGTCTACTGGTTCGCCGGGTCGGTCTCCGCCTCATAGGCCATGCGTGAGACCGCCATCAGCAGATAGGCGGACGGTCCGGCGAAGATGACGGCGAGCACGATCGCCGCCGTCCCCTCCATGCGAAGCGTTGCGGCGACAGCCCAGTAGACCGTGCCAATGCAGATGATTGCCTGGACGGCCAGGAACGAGGCTGCCGCGGCAACGCGCGTAAGCGTTTTGAATGTCTTGATGCTTTGCATCGAGAAATGTCCGAATTGGCGCCCCACGCAACCGGCGGACGGCCGATAGCCGTCGCCAGGTCGCGGCGCAAAGGAATGTTTGGGTGTGAAAGCTGCGGCCGGCGACCGCCGGGCTCAGACGGCGGGTGGCGCCCGAGGCTGATTGGCGAGCGAGAGCGGCGCGGCCGCAAAGGCAGGCACGATGCTCGGCTGCGCCGGCAAAGCCTGGCCAGCAACAAGGAAATCGCCTGCTGGGTGGAGCGCGCCGGGATTTCCACTCACGAGCTTTATGGGCAGCGGCCGCCCGGCGCGCACCTCGACGGCTTGCGCCTTTCCGGTGATCCTCAGCAGTGCAAGCGTTTCGCCCTGCCGCGTTGCGCTGATGCCGGCGCCGCCCGAGGCCGTGGCTGTCGAGGCGGAGATTTCAGCCTGGGCGAAGCCCACCAGCGCAAGCACGAGCAGCGCCATCAGGGCCGAGCATGCGGACCTGACTGGCAGCAGCTTCGATCTGGCGCGTTCCGATGCAGTCAACGGCATAAATCTCCTATATCCAGACCCGCCCTACCCGATGGGGCGGCGAAAGGAAAGCTTGCGGCGAGCCCTGACGCGCCAACCTTGCGCCAGCAAATATTCCCTGCGGTGGCCGGTTGAGGGCACTTCGTCCTTGAACCTTGCGGCATCCAGTGCCAAATCTGGAGAAAATTTTCCGCATCGGCTCGCATCAGGAGCCAACCCAAAAAACGGACAAGAATGGTTACCTATCTCGACGCCGCAACGGCCCCTTTGAGAAACACCGGCCAGATCCGCCTCTATGGCGAGGAAGGCTTTGCAGGCATGCGCAAGGCCTGCGACCTCACCGCGCGCTGCCTCGACGAGCTGGTCCCAATGGTGAAGCCCGGCGTCACCACAGAGACCATCGACCGCTTCGTCTTCGAGTTCGGCATGGACCACAACGCCCTGCCCGCGACCCTCAACTATCGCGGCTACACCAAATCGTCCTGCACCTCGATCAACCACGTCGTCTGCCACGGCATCCCCGACAACAAGCCGCTGAAGGACGGCGACATCGTCAATATCGACGTCACCTATATCCTCGACGGCTGGCATGGCGATTCCTCGCGCATGTATCCGGTGGGCACCATCAAGCGCGCCGCCGAGCGTCTGCTCGAGGTGACTTACGAATGCCTGATGCGCGGCATTGCGGCCATCAAGCCCGGCGCCCGCACCGGCGCCATCGGCGCGGCGATCCAGACCTATGCCGAAGCCGAGCGCTGCTCGGTGGTGCGCGACTTCTGCGGCCACGGCGTCGGCCAGCTTTTCCATGACGCGCCGAACATCCTGCATTACGGCACGGCCAATGAAGGCGTCGAGATGCGGCCCGGCATGATTTTTACCGTCGAGCCGATGATCAATCTCGGCCGCCCGCATGTGAAGGTGCTGTCGGACGGCTGGACCGCCGTGACGCGCGACCGTTCGCTCTCGGCGCAGTACGAGCACACGATCGGCGTCACCGATACCGGCTGTGAGATCTTCACGCTGTCGCCGAAAAAGCTCGACCGGCCCGGTCTGCCGGCGTAGGGCGGTTCATCGTTTCACGGAAACGACAAACCGGCCTACTTCTTGTTTTGCCGCGATTCCGAACGGAAAACCGCTTCACACTCTTCCTGGAATTGCTTTAGTCTCCCGGCCGGAAGCCTTCTGGGGGAATAGGCAGGCCATGGGGAAAGTCGACGACGAGCGGGCCTTCTTTTCAGAAGCCTGGACTGAACCGCCGCAGACATCACAGAAAAAGGCCGTAGCGGCGGAGAAACCGCACTACCACGGCCACCGCGACCGCCTGCGCGAACGCTTCGTCGCGGGCGGCGCAGATGCCCTGCCCGACTATGAGCTGCTCGAGCTCCTGCTTTTTCGCTTGATCCCGCGCGTCGACACCAAGCCGATCGCCAAGGCGCTCATCGGCCGCTTCGGCTCACTGGCCGAGGTGCTCGGCGCGCCGGCGTCCCTGCTCGAGGAAGTCAACGGCATCGGACCGGCAGCGGCGACCGATCTCAAGGTCATCGCAGCGACCGCCCAGCGCATGGCGCGCGGCGAAGTGCGCGGGCGCGAGGTGCTGTCGAACTGGACGCAGCTTCTCGACTATTGCCGCTCGGCCATGGCCTTCGAGACGCGCGAGCAATTCCGCATCCTCTTCCTCGACAAGAAGAACGGGCTGATCGCCGACGAGGTGCAGCAGACAGGCACCGTCGACCACACGCCGGTCTATCCGCGCGAGGTGGTCAAGCGGGCGCTTGAACTCTCGGCCAGCGCCATCATCCTGGTCCACAACCATCCGTCAGGGGATCCTACTCCTTCCCGCGCGGACATCGAGATGACCAAGCAGATCATCGATACGGCCAAGCCGCTCGGCATTGCAGTCCACGACCACATCATCATCGGCCGCAAGGGCAACGCCTCGATGAAGGGCCTGCTGCTGATCTAGAGGCGAGACAGGCGCTTGTGGTCCCCTGGTGACCGCGAAGGCGCCACTTATGCACATCCAGTAGTCGGCCCTAGAATTTCTACTACAAATCGAGCTAAGATGGCTTCGGCATTCGTCGGGACGGCTTCGCGCCCCTGGAATGCTTGGAGGAACGGGACATGGCCATAGCGCTTGTACTCGTTTTGGTCGTCGTAGGCTCGGTGTTGTTCCACTTCCTGAGCCCATGGTGGTGGACGCCGATTGCCTCGAACTGGGACTACATCGACAACACCATCATCATCAGCTTCTGGATCACCGGCGTCGTCTTCAGCGCCGTCGTGCTTTTCATGGCCTATTGCGTGTTCCGCTTCCGCCATCGCGAAGGCAATCGCGCGGTATATGAGCCGGAGAACAAGCGCCTCGAATGGTGGCTGACGGTCGTCACCGCCGTCGGCGTCACCGCCCTTTTGGTTCCGGGCCTGTTCGTCTGGAGCCGCTTCGTCAACGTGCCAAGCGAGGCGGCCGATATCGAGGTTATCGGCCAGCAGTGGCAATGGAGCTTCCGACTGCCCGGCAAGGACGGCAAGCTCGGCACTTCGGACACCCGCGACGTCACCGCTGACAACCCGCTAGGCGTTGATCCTAAAGATCGCAACGGCCAGGACGATATCCTAGTCGAGGCCGCCGATCTGCATCTGCCGGTCGGCAAGCCTGTCAAGGTGTTATTGCGCTCGGTCGACGTGCTGCACGATTTCTACATCCCGGAGTTCCGCGCCAAGATGGACATGATCCCGGGTTCGGTCACTTATTTCTGGTTCACCCCGACCAGGACCGGAACCTTCCAGGTCTTGTGCGCCGAGCTATGCGGCCAGGGACACCCGCTGATGCATGGCGTGGTGATGGTCGACACAGAGCAGGATTATCTGGCCTGGCTCGGCCAGCAGCAGACCTTTGCGCAATTGTCGGCGCCCAAGCAAACAGGCTCGGCAAGCCAACCGTCAGGAAAGACGATGGCGTCCGGTTTGGACGTCGCGGTAAAACTCGAAACACTTGAGGCCCGCTGAACAAGGCACGGAGGCGCTCCCATGGTCGACGTCACACCCGCAGATGCCGTTCCGCCCGCCGAAGTCGGAGAGATGGAACTCTACCATCCGCACAGCTGGTGGACGAAATATGTCTTCTCGCAGGACGCCAAGGTCATAGCGGTTCAGTATTCGGCAACGGCAACGGCCATCGGCCTTGTGGCGCTGGTGCTGTCCTGGCTGATGCGCCTGCAACTCGGCTTTCCCGGCACGTTCGACTTCATCACTCCGGAGGCCTATTACCAGTTCATCACCATGCACGGCATGATCATGGTGATCTACCTGCTTACCGCGCTCTTCCTCGGCGGCTTCGGCAACTATCTGATCCCGCTGATGGTCGGCGCCCGCGACATGGTCTTTCCCTATGTCAACATGCTGAGCTACTGGGTCTATCTGCTCGCCGTGCTGGTCCTGGTCTCGAGCTTCTTTGCGCCGGGCGGGCCGACGGGCGCGGGCTGGACGCTCTACCCGCCGCAGGCGATCATGACCGGCACGCCGGGTGGTCAGGACTGGGGCATCATCCTGATGCTCTCCTCGCTCATCCTGTTCATCATCGGCTTTACCATGGGCGGCCTGAACTATGTCGTGACGGTGCTGCAGGGGCGCACGCGCGGCATGACCTTGATGCGCCTGCCGCTCACCGTCTGGGGCATCTTCACCGCCACCGTCATGGCGCTGCTCGCCTTCCCGGCGCTGTTCGTCGCTTGTGTGATGATGCTGCTCGACCGCCTGCTCGGCACCTCTTTCTTCATGCCGGCGATCGTCGAAATGGGCGAGCAGCTGCAGCACAATGGCGGCAGCCCGATCCTGTTCCAGCATCTGTTCTGGTTCTTCGGCCACCCGGAAGTCTACATCGTCGCGCTGCCGGCCTTCGGCATCGTGTCCGACCTGATCAGCACCCATGCGCGCAAGAACATCTTCGGCTACCGCATGATGGTCTGGGCCATCATCGCCATCGGCGCGCTGAGCTTCGTGGTTTGGGCGCACCACATGTATGTCAGCGGCATGCATCCCTATTTCGGCTTCTTCTTCGCCACCACCACCTTGATCATCGCCATACCGACCGCTATCAAGGTCTATAACTGGGTGCTGACGCTGTGGCGCGGCGACATCCACCTGACGATACCGATGCTGTTCGCGCTGGCCTTCATCGTCACTTTCGTCAATGGCGGCCTCACGGGCCTGTTCCTCGGCAATGTCGTCGTCGACGTGCCGCTGTCCGACACGATGTTCGTCGTTGCTCATTTCCACATGGTCATGGGCGTCGCGCCGATCCTGGTGATCTTCGGCGCGATCTACCACTGGTATCCGAAGGTCACCGGCCGCATGCTCGACGAGACGCTCGGCCGCTTCCATTTCTGGGTCACCTTCCTCGGCGCCTACCTGATCTTCTTCCCCATGCATTATCTCGGCCTGATGGGCATTCCGCGGCGCTACGCCGAACTGACCGACATGACCATCATGACGGAGTCGGCGCACCACCTGAACTCGTTCATCAGCATCATGGCCTTCATGGTCGGCTTCGCTCAGATGGTGTTCCTGTTCAACCTGATCTGGAGCATCCGCCATGGCCGCGAGGCCGGCGGCAACCCGTGGCGGGCAACCACACTCGAGTGGCAGACGCCTGAAACGCCGCCCGCGCACGGCAATTTCGGCAAGGAGCTGCCGATCGTCTATCGCTGGGCCTATGACTACAGCGTGCCGGGCGCCAAGGAGGACTTCATACCGCAGAACGTGCCGGGCTCTTTCGGCCCCTCCAGGGAGCCGGCATGAGCGTCATCCTGGTCTTCCTGCTCGTCATCGCCGGCTTTGCCGGATGGTGGCTTTCGCATCAGCGGCTGCTGGCGAAGCCCTGGCTCGAGCAAGGCATGGCCGGGGATTTCGTCGGCCTCGACCGGTCGGCCCTGCCCACCGCCAAGATCGGCCTTGGTGTCTTCCTCGCCGTCGTCGGCTGCCTGTTCTCGCTGTTCACCAGCGCCTACTTCATGCGCATGGGCCTGTCGGACTGGCGGCCGCTGCCGCTGCCGCGCCTGCTCTGGCTGAATACCGGCGTGCTGGTGCTGAGCAGCGTCGCGCTGCAATGCGCCGTCGTCGCCGCGCGCAGAGGCCAGATCGACATGGTCAGGCTCGGTCTTGCGACGGCCGGACTGACCGCCCTCGCCTTCCTGGCCGGCCAGTTGACGGCATGGAGGGAGCTGACCGAGGACGGCTATTCGTTGGCATCCAACCCGGCCAACAGCTTCTTCTACCTGATCACTGCAATGCA
The DNA here is from genome assembly GCF_033977165.1 of Mesorhizobium captivum. Taxonomy (NCBI): domain Bacteria; kingdom Pseudomonadati; phylum Pseudomonadota; class Alphaproteobacteria; order Hyphomicrobiales; family Phyllobacteriaceae; genus Mesorhizobium; species Mesorhizobium captivum. Next base: position 91,413 of record NZ_JAVIJB010000010.1, on the reverse strand, counting down.
CGGCCTGCACATACTGGGCGGGCTGGTCGGCCTTGGCAGGACGAGCGTCGGCGCCTGGTACGGCGCGCGGCCGGAGCGGCTGCGCCTCAGCGTCGAACTCTGCGCCATGTATTGGCATTTCCTGCTTTTCGTCTGGCTCGGCATCTTCGCCGTCCTGGCCGGTTGGGCGGCGACGCTCATCGACATTTGCCAAAGGCTGCTGACCTAGGAGACCGGCGATGGCCGAGCCGACACTGACACATTCCAGCTCAATGGCCCGCCCCGACGGCCTGCGCGGTATCGCCGCCGACTGGGCTTCGGATCAGCGCGCGTTCAAGAACGTGTCCTGGGGCAAGGCCATGATGTGGATCTTCCTGCTCAGCGACACCTTCATCTTCGGCTGCTTCCTGCTCTCCTACATGACGGCGCGGATTTCCACGCGCGTGCCATGGCCGAATCCGAGCGAAGTCTTCGCCTTGCGCATCGGCGGCTCGGAGATCCCGCTGATCCTGATCGCCATCATGACTTTCGTTCTGATCTCGAGCAGCGGAACCATGGCCATGGCGGTCAATTTCGGTTACCGGCGCGACCGCCGCAAAACCGCGATCCTGATGCTTTTGACCGCAGCGCTCGGCGCGACCTTCGTCGGCATGCAGGCCTTCGAATGGACCAAGCTCATCACCGAAGGGGTCCGGCCTTGGGGCAATCCCTGGGGCGCAGCGCAATTCGGCTCATGCTTCTTCATGATCACCGGCTTCCACGGCACCCATGTGACGATCGGCGTGATCTTTCTGATCATCGTGGCGCGAAAAGTCTGGCGGGGCGATTTCGACACCGGGCGGCCCGGCTTCTTCACCAGCCGCCGGGGTCGTTACGAGAATGTCGAGATCATGGGCCTCTACTGGCACTTCGTCGACCTCGTCTGGGTGTTCATCTTCGCCTTCTTCTATCTTTGGTGAGAGGCAGGCTTTGTTGAGAGGCAGATATGGCTGAAGCAACCGCAAACGGTCTCGGACAACACGCACTGCACCCCACCCATGACGCGACGGCCGTCGCCAAGGCGGAGACGCATCAGGAACACCCGATCAAGCTCTATTTGGTGGTCTGGGCGTGGCTGTTCATTCTCAGCACCTGCTCCTATCTGGTCGACTATTTCGGCCTCCACGGCTACCTCAGATGGTCGCTGATCCTGATCTTCATGATGCTCAAGGCAGGATTGATCGTTGCCGTCTTCATGCATATGGCCTGGGAGCGGCTGGCGATGATGTATGCGATCATCCTGCCGCCGATACTGGTTCTGGTTTTCGTGACGATGATGGTCTTCGAGGCCGACTATACGCTGTTGACCCGTATCGCGTTTTTCGGGCCCGGCCCCTGACACGCGATCTGAATCCAGCCGCAGCATAACCGGCCTGAAACGACGGACGCCCGTGCCATGAAACAATAAGGCCGCCAATCCATTTTGGTTTGGCGGGTGCATCGTGAACTCAAGCAAAGGAGGCGGAGATGACGATAGCAAACAGACTGAGGGATTTTATCGACGGCAAGGGAATCCCGTACGACACCGTCGCGCACCATCGGACCGCCACCAGCAGACAGAGCGCCATCGCAGCGCATGTGCCCGGCAGCATCATGGCGAAGTCCGTGCTCGTTCACCACGAGCTCGGCTATGCGTTGGCGGTGGTTCCAAGCACCCACAGGATCGAGCTCAACAAGCTGCAGGACGTCATGGACAAACGCCTCGGGCTCGCTTCCGAGGACGAGGTCGTATCGCTCTTCGATGATTGCGACATCGGCGCCGTACCGCCGATCGGCGCGGCTTATGATGTGCCGGTCATTCTGGACGAAAGCCTCGGCGACGCCGCCGACATCTATTTCGAGGGCGGCGACCACAAGACGCTCGTGCATGTCAGCGGCAAGGATTTCCGCAACTTGACCACAGGCGCGCGTCAGGCGCGGTTCAGCCACCCGGCCTACTGAACGGCGCTTGCGTCGTCGCCGGCACGCAATGACAGGGACCTGCTCAGTTCGCCGGCCGGGGGGAGGCCGGCGGTTCCACGACCTTGCGATAGACATGCCAGGTGGCGTGACCGAGGACCGGCAGCACCACCGCCAGTCCCGCGAATACAGGCACCGAGCCAATGATCAGGGCGACAGTGACGATCAGCCCCCAGACAGCCATTACGATCGGGTTCGCCAGCACCGCACGCACCGAAGTATGGATGGCTTCATAGGCGCCGACGTCCCGGTCGAGCAACAGCGGGAAAGCAATGACCGTCGTGCACAAGACCACGACAGCGAAAACGAAGCCGATGGCGTGCCCCAGGATAATCAGCGTCCAGCCGCGTCCGGTGGCGAATATCACATTGATGAAGCTGGATATCGATTCCGGCGGAGCTGGGCCAAAGAGGTACTGGTAGAACATCTGCGCCGTCAAAAGCCATGTGATGAAGATTGCGAACAGCATGACCCCGACCGCCGCGATCGCCGGCAACGCCGGAGAATTCCTGACCTCGAAAGCGTGCCGCCAGGAAGCATCCAGCCCTGCTTCCCGCCTGCGGCTGATCTCATAGAGGCCGATCGCCGCAAACGGACCGATCAGCGCAAAGCCGGACACCAGCGGAAACAGCAGAGGCAACGCGTTTGCTCCCGATGTCCAGGCGGCGAGCACGACGCCGACGAGCGGGTAGATCAGGCAGAGAAAAACGATATGCGAGGGCTTGACCATAAAATCCTCGACGCCGCGCCTGAGCGCGTCGAAGAGGTCGGATACGCCGATCTTCCGAATTCTCGTATGCTCCAGCGTCTCGCTGGCACCTGCAATCACGTGGAAGCTTGCCATGACCGTTCCTCCAGATCAGGTCCGGCAAGGTCGCGGGTTCTCACGGTGCTACCGCTCTGCATGGCTGGCCCCGCAAACCGCGACCTGCACCAACGCTAACATACTCCGTTGCGCCCGATTTGTCGCCTGCCGGCTGGCGCCGGCCCAAAGCATGTCTCCCGAAAGTGGGAACCGGTTTTGGGACAAGACAAGCGAAAAATCAAAAAATCTAAAGCGCATGGAAGCGGACCTGAGAGATCGCTACGCGCTTTGGGTCGGCCGCAGCAGCGTGCTGGCTCCAAAGGTTCTTTTTCGGTATTCTTAGAGTGCGAAGGTGAACGTCATGGACACGCGGACGCTTCTCATACTCGGCCTTGGCATAGTTATTCTGCTGCTGTTGGGATTTTTTGCGCTGCCGGCGTGATGGCGCCGAACGCGATATTCAGCAGCGCAATTGCCGACCGTCCTCCTTCGGAATAAGCAGGCGACCACTAAATGGAGCCTGGCAGGGCCCTGCTTACTTGGAAAACTGTTTCAGGTAAGCGATGACGTTGGCTATGTCCTGATCGTCCTTGAGGCCAGGAAACGCCATCTTCGTCCCTTTGACCATGGCTTTGGGATCGTGAAGATACGTTGTCAGTGTGGGCTCGTCCCATTTGACGCCGGATTTTCCGGCAGCGGTCATGGCCGCGGAATAGGTGAAACCAGGGTGCGTGCCCGCCGTGCGCCCGATGACGCCGTTCAACGACGGACCAACCTTGTTCTGGTCCTTGTCAGCGATATGGCACACCTTGCATTTGGTGAAGACCTTCTCGCCCGCGGCGGCATCCTGCGCCTGCGAGGGGCTCGCGAAAAATGTCGTGGCGGACAAGACGATGAAAAACGCGGTTGCGCGCATGGCACTTCCTCCCTGATCGTCGTTTGCGCCGGACGATCCGCACCACGCCAGCCCGGCTGGCGTGCCTTGCACGGGTAGAGCGGAATATCCGCGCCTCTTCAGTGGAATTGCGGCACCTACATACCACAGAATCGTCTGAATGGGTAGAAAAAGCCAGTTTTTGCGAGGGCTTAAAACGGACGCGGTGATGAGGGCCGCCGAGATTGCGAACCTGTTCCAAACGGCAACGATCAGGGCGGATCGGTGTTGCAGCTCGCAGCAATCTGGCCGATCGCCTCCGGGAGTCCGGCGAGATCGAAATCGGCCTCGCCACGTCCCGACAGCAGGCCAAAGCGCCATGACAGCAACAGCCGGCTCGCCGAAACCAGCCGTTTGATGCCGTCATCGCCTTCCCTGACCAGCAATTTGCCGCGCGGACCGACAGACCAGCTCTCGTCGAATTTGCTGCTGCCGTCGACCATGACCGACATAGTGATCTTGCGGCTGGCCGAAACCGCATCGTTGAGCTGCAGCCACTCGCTCCAGCGCGGTTCGCCGTCCGACCGGCAGGCCAGCGTCAGCACCGGACTGTAGCCCAGCGCCCCGTTGCCGGTGATCAGCTTGTTGGTGGCGTAAAGCGACGCCGTCACCTGGCCGTCGCCGGCGGCATCGACGCGCCAGTTGCCGAGATCGGGCCCGGCCTGAACCGCATGGACCGCGGCAAGCAAGAGCACCGCGGCAACCACCACGCCCCTCAGCTTGAATACCACTGTCACCTGTGCCTCCAAACGACCCTGCGAAATGCGATACCGCGCAGATAATCATCAACGTTCGGTATCGCCAGCAGCGGCCATTCATCTGAAGTTGGTAGTGTTGCCGCGCCGCAACAACAAAGAACAGCAACGAAAAAGGCCGCCTCGAGGGCGGCCTTTCGAAATCAGGTTATTGAGCCGTTTTTACTCGGCGTCCTTGGCGGCCTTCTTCTTCGGCGCGGCCTTCTTCTTGGGCTCTTCGGCCTCGCCGGCGGCTTCGCCCGCCGTTGCCTCACTTGCCTTGGCCTCGGCCTTCTTCGAGGAAGCCTTCTTCGCCGGCTTTGCCTTGGTCGCGGTCTCTGCCTCCTCGTCGTCGGCCATCAGCTCTTCCTTGCTGACCTTGATGTCGTCGACCGAGATTTGGCCGAGCAAATAATCGACGACCTTCTCCTCGAACATCGGCGCGCGCAGCGAATTGATCGCCTCGGGGTTGCTGCGATAGAACTCGAAGGCTTCCTGCTGTTGGTTGGCCGGGAAGCGGCGGACCTGCTCGAACAGGCCGCGCTGCAGCTCCTCATCCGACACGGTGACGCCGGCCTTCTCGCCGATCTCGGCCAGAACCAGGCCGAGACGCACGCGGCGCTCTGCCAGACGCATGTACTCGGCGCGCGCCTCTTCCTCCGTCGTCTCTTCGTCGGCGAAGGTCCGGCCGGCGGCTTCGAGATCGCGGTTGACCTGCGCCCAGATGTTGTTGAACTCGGCCTCGACGAGCTTCGACGGCGCCTCGAACGAATAGGCGGCATCGAGCTGGTCGAGCAGCTGGCGCTTCACCTTCTGGCGGGTCATCGAACCGAACTGGTTCTCGATCTGGCCGCGCACGATATCGCGCAAGCGCTCCAGCGATTCCAGGCCGAGGTTCTTGGCCGTTTCGTCATTGATCTCGAGCGCACCGGGCTTCGCCACTTCCTTGACGGTGACGTCGAAGGTGGCTTCCTTGCCGGCCAGATGCGCCGCCTGGTAATTCTCGGGGAAGGTGACGGTGACCTGCTTCTCGTCCCCCGCCTTGGCGCCGATCAGTTGGTCCTCGAAGCCTGGGATGAATTCCTTGGAGCCGAGCACCAGAGGCTGATCGGTACCGGCGCCGCCGGAGAAAGCCTCGCCGTCGATCTTGCCGACATAGTCGATGGTCACACGGTCGCCTTCGGCGGCCTTGCCGTCCTTGGGCTCGTAGCTGCGCGCCGATTCGGCGACCCGCTTCACCTGGTCTTCGACTTCCGTCTCCGGCACGTCATAGACCTGACGCTTCACCTTGATGTCGGAGAAATCCTTGATCTCGATCGCCGGGATGACCTCGTAATTGAGGCGGAATTCGAAATCGGCGCCGCCGGCCAGGATCTTCTCGGCTTCCTTCTCGTCCTCGGTCATGATCACTTCGGGCTGCATCGCGGCCTTCTCGCCACGGCCCGAGATGATCGAACGGGTCGAGTCGTTGAGGATCTCGTTGACGACCTCGGCCATGAACGACTTGCCGTACATCTTGCGCAGGTGCTGCACCGGTACCTTGCCCGGGCGGAAGCCGTTGATCCGCACCTTGTCGCGGGCATCGTTCAGCCGCGCCATCAGCTTGGCTTCCATGTCACCGGCCGGCACGGTGATCTTGATCTCGCGCTTGAGACCGGAATTGAGCGTTTCGGTGACCTGCATCCTAAAACCTTTGTTTTCACCAATGAGGCTGCCAAACGGTTCTTAGCCGTTCACAGCCTGCCGGTATAATCTTGCCGGAAATGGCTTTTGGTACGGAACCCGGCGATTTGACCGCTAATGCGGCTCAAACTCTCCTGAACTGCGCTTCCAAAAATGTGAAGAAGTCTTTGTTTTTCCTACTTCTTCTTACATTCTGCAGAAGCGGATAGTCGCGTCCCGTCACATTCGACACGCCTTTTGTCACAGGCTAGGCTAATTTTCAACCATCTTCGCGATTACGCGAATGACCGTGATCTGGACCCCGACATTGACAGAATGATGGCTACATGGGATTGCCGGGGAACGCGGATGTGGCGGAATTGGTAGACGCCCTGGATTTAGGTTCCAGTGCCGAAAGGCGTGGGGGTTCGAGTCCCTTCATCCGCACCACCCTTCGCTCTTCGAGCTTCGGGTGGCAGCCTGCCTGACAGATCAGTGGACAAAGGGACCTCCCGAAGTCTGGGCAGGGGAGGACCGGAGGCATCAACTCCTGGCGGCGCAAGCAAGGCGCTTACGCTCGCGGAGACAATGCCGCTTTTGCGCTCCGATTGCCCTTGAAATAGCCCGTTAACAGGTTCTTACTTGCAATAGGCAGGTGGGGGCTCTGTCAGATTGTGCGCGTAGTTTCTCTGGTTCTGGGGGTTGGGTCGGCTGTCGCGGCAGCGACTTGTCACGTTGACGCCTTAGAGTACACTTCGGCTTCCTCTCCGGGCCGGCAGCCAATGCTTATTGTCTCCGGTGAGTTTGGCGCCAATGAACCCCTGAACGCCTTTGACGACGCGGTCGCGACCAGCAGGGCCAGGGTGATCGTATTCAACTCCCCCGGCGGCAACGTCGGCAGTGCGATTCGCTTGGGACGCATGATCCGCGCGGCAGGGTTGGATACTCTTCAGCTTCGCCAATTGCAGTGCGCTTCAGCCTGCTCACTGGCCTTCTTGGGTGGCGTCCACCGTGTTGCCGAACCAGGCTCCATCGGCATTCATCGGCCGTCCCTCAAACCGGCTGACGGGATGTCCAATGAAGAAGCGAAGGCCCGTGTCCAGTTCGGCACGGCCGCAATCATAGCCTATGTAATCGAGATGGGAGTGGATCCCAAGCTGATGGAATTGGCTTCGAGCTATGACAGGCATGACATAAGGTACTTATCGGCCAGCGAAATGGCAGAGTTGCGTGTGACCAATGCCGCAGCGAACCAATCGCTAGCAGATGCATCGCAGATGTCAACGACGCCAAATCCTGCGCCCGCGCCTGCTTCTGCACCCGACGCCAGGCAACAGCCGGAAAGCGTTGCGGTCGCCTTCGTCCGGGATCTCATCGAGCATCATGGCGACAACAACGACTTCGCTCTTGCTCAAGTTCAGGCGTCCTACGCTCCCACGGTCGACTATCATGGCAAGTTGACGAACCTCAGTTCGATCGTTCAGGACAAGAGGAACTATTATCAGCGATGGCCTGAACGGGCATACAAGGTCCGCAATGACAGCATTGTGGTCAGTTGCGCCAACGACCGCTGCATGGTCTCGGGCATCTACGACTGGATTGTGCGCAGGCCCTCGACACACAAGCAGGAAAAAGGCGTAGCGGACTTCAGCTACACGATCTTGATCGGTCCCTATCCCAAAATCATCGCCGAGACAGGCGATATCCAGCGATAACCGGGACCTTTGCTAGCGCGAACCGTCGCGCTGACGCCGCGGCCCTATACACCCTAATAAAGCGGCTCCTCGAACAGCGTCTTGTCGCCGTCCATCAGCGCCTTGATCTGCGCCGTGCCATTGGCCGAGAGCGCCAGCTTGATGCCGAACGGCCGCACGCGCATGTCGTTCTGGATCGCCATGCCTTCGCCTTCCGGCAGATAGAACCGTTCGATCCCGTATTCCGGCGCGATCGTCACATCGGGCGAGCGCAGATCCCAGCCCTCGGCGACGTGCCCTCTTATGTCGGCTTCGTCCGGGCCGGCCGGCGCGGGCGCCTGGCCGAACCATGCAGCCGTCGGCTGCCAATAGCCGTCGGTGCCCTTCTTCAGCCGCACCACGAGCGATGTGTCGTCACTGGAGAACTTGCCTGGCGGAATGTTGGCGATCAGCTTCACCGGGATCCGCGATATGTTGTTGCCGATCGCAATATAGTCGCCGCGCAGGAGATCGCGCGGATCGACGGGCTCGATCTTGAGCAGGACTTCCTTGCCGTTGCGCAGGGTGGCCGCGCGCCCGGCGATGATCCAGCTGAGGAAACCGACCTGGACAAGTCCCAGCATCAATGCCGCGATGATCAGTCGTTTCCCGGTCATGCCGCTGCTCCTCCTGGCGCCCTCATGCGTCTTTCAACGCGGATGATTATCAGCGCCAGGATGCCGAGCAGCACGGCCGCGGCAAGGAAGAAGCCGGCCGTGTCGAGCATCGATTGCAGCATCACCACATAGATGATCGCGAGTTCGAAGGCGAAGCCGGCATAGGCCACCCAGCGCAAGCCCCGGCTCTCGCGGCCGCCGAGCGTGATCGCCGCGACGATGCCGGCAAGCGCAATCGCCGAGGCAATGGCAAAGCCGCCGTTGTAGCTCGCCTCGTCGGCCAATTCGAACTGGACCATCGCCAGGCCGGCAAGAAAGCCGATGAGCGCGTGCAAGGGCAGCCGGCCGCCGAGTTGGACGATCCTGTCGACAGGTTCGGCTGCGAAGATCGCAGCCGCGAACAGCAGCGCCGAGACGAGCACGAGCGGAATGGCGACCTGGAGCGTGTTGTGGTCCATCGCCAGCAGCACGAGATAGAACAGGATCGACAGGACGATCAGGTGCCGCGCCGCCTGGCTGCGTGTCCAGAATGAAATGGCGAACAGCACCAGCGCAATGGCGGCGAAAAGATACGGAAACTCGGCGCGGCGGAAAAATCCGCCCCATTTGAGGAACAGCCAGGCGTCGGCGATGCCGACGGAGGTGACGGTGAGCGGGTTCGAGCGCAATGCGGTCGCCGCGAGCGCTGTGCCGGCGCACCAAGTCAGCAGCGCCGAGGCCTCGTCGCCCGACAGATGATACATCTGGCCGATCAGCGCAATCGAACCGCCGAAGGCCGCGGCGGCGACAATCCACAACGCCTCGCCGATCGCTGCATGGTCGCGTGTCTTCAAGAATGCGCCGCCGACATAGCCGCCGACGATGACGGCAAACAGCGCCGCCACGCGCGCCAGCCGCGGAATGGCTTCCCAGTTGGCCGCGACAAAGATCAGGATCGCGGCGCCGAACAGCAGTGCGGCCATTATCGCCAGGATCGAGCCGAAGCTCAGCGACGCTCGTTCGTTGACGGCCACGTCGCGCGCCAAGGCGTCTGCCGTCGCCGCATCGATCAGGCCCGCGTCCCGCCAGCGGGCGATATCCGCCCTCACCTTCGTCGCATAGCCCGCCATGCGTTTCCCCCGAGCTTGGTCATTTTTTTAGCCGCGCGGCCCAAACCGTTGACGCAGCGGCATTTTCCGATTCGGTCTTCTTTGTATCGCAAGCGTGAATGGCCGTTAATGTTGCATTGCACAATTTGCATTGCTGCCATGCGCCAATCGCACTTTTAAACCGATATGATCCCACCTATTTTCTGTTCGTACACAAACGGAATGATCCGAACCAAAGACGAAACGAGCACTACCATGAACCTGATCCGCAACTACCGCAACTGGCGCCGCTACCGGGACACCGTTTCCGAGCTGAGCCGCCTGTCGAACCGTGAACTGACCGACCTCGGCATTAGCCGCAGCGACATCCACTACGTCGCCCGCAAGGCGGTCTAATCCGCTTCGGACCGCGAATGGTCCGAACCAGTTTTGAAAGAGTAAGGCAATGAACCTGATCCGCAGCTATCGCAACTGGCGCGTTTATCGCGAGACGGTTTCCGAGCTGGGTCGGCTTTCGAACCGCCAGCTCCATGATCTCGGCATCGTTCGCGACGAGATCAAGATGATCGCCCGCAAGGCGGTTTAATAGGAATTTCGCCAGGGTCGACCTCCTCCCCGACCCTGACGGATACGGTCAACCTTCACCTCCTCCCGAGGGTTGACCACCGAAACGGCGCCCGCCGGACCTCCTCCCCCGGCGGGCGTTGTTTTCCAGAAAGGATCCGCCCCTTTTCAATTGGCGGAAGGAATTTCGTCAAAGCCGACCTCCTCCCCGGCGATGACGAATATGGTCGATCTTCACCTCCTCCCGAGGATCGACCCCAAAAACGACACCCGCCGGACCTCCTCCCCCGGCGGGTGTTGTTGTTTTTGGAGCAATTCCAGGAAAAGTGTTTTACGGTTTTCCGTCCGGAATTGCGTAGAAACAAAGTTGAGGCAGTCTTCCGCTTCAGCCGGGTCGAATCCGGCAATTGCATTCGCTGCGCCAAGCGACTATTTCGGCGTTCATGAGCATAAATCCTGTTCACGTCATCGGCGGCGGCCTCGCCGGATCCGAAGCCGCATGGCAGATCGCCAAGGCCGGCGTTCCGGTCGTGCTGCATGAAATGCGCCCGGTGCGCGGCACCGACGCGCACAAGACCGACGGGCTGGCCGAGCTGGTCTGCTCCAATTCCTTCCGCTCCGACGACGCCGAGACCAATGCGGTCGGCCTGCTGCATGCCGAAATGCGGCTCGCCGGCTCGCTGATCATGAGCGCCGGCGACGCGCATCAGGTACCGGCCGGTGGCGCGCTGGCCGTCGACCGCGACGGCTTTTCTGATGCGGTGACCAAGAAGATCGAAGCGCATCCGCTGATCACCATCCAGCGCGAGGAAGTCCCTGGACTGCCGCCGACGGAGTGGGACCAGGCGATCATCGCCACCGGGCCGCTGACTGCGCCCTCGCTTGCCCAGTCGATCGCCGAGGCAACAGGCGCCGATGCGCTGGCCTTCTTCGACGCCATCGCGCCGATCGTGCATTTCGACACGATCGATATGAACATCTGCTGGTTCCAGTCGCGCTACGACAAGGTCGGTCCGGGCGGCACCGGCAAGGACTACATCAACTGTCCGATGGACAAGGAGCAGTATCTCGGCTTCGTAGCGGCGTTGCTGGAGGGGCAAAAAACCGAGTTCAAGCAGTGGGAAGGCACGCCCTATTTCGACGGCTGCCTGCCGATCGAGGTGATGGCGGAGCGCGGCGTCGAGACGCTGCGCTATGGGCCGATGAAGCCGATGGGCCTGACCAACGTCCACAATCCGTCGGTCAAGGCCTATGCCGTGGTGCAACTCCGCCAGGACAATGCGCTGGGCACGCTCTACAACATGGTCGGTTTCCAGACCAAGCTGAAGCATGCCGAGCAGGTGCGCATCTTCCGCACCATTCCAGGGCTCGAAAACGCCGAGTTCGTCCGCCTCGGCGGCCTGCACCGCAACACCTACATCAACTCGCCGACGCTGCTCGATCCGTCGCTGCAGCTCAAATCGCGGCCGGGGCTGCGCTTTGCCGGCCAGATCACCGGCTGCGAGGGCTATGTCGAAAGCGCCGCGATCGGACTGCTTGCCGGCCGTTTCGCCGCCGCCGAGAGGCTCGGCCAGGCAGCTTCGCGGCCGCCGCCAACCACCGCCTTTGGCGCGCTGCTCAACCACATTACCGGCGGCCACATCGTCTCGGACGACGAGCCCGGAAAACGCTCCTTCCAGCCGATGAACGTCAATTTCGGCCTGTTCCCACCGGTCGAGGCGCCGAGGAATGAAGGCAAGCGCCTGCGCGGCAAGGACAAAACCGTCGCCAAAAGACACGCCATCACTTCTCGCGCGCTGGCGGATTGCAGGCAATGGCTTGGGCTACCGGCGCAGGCGCAGGCTGCCGAATAATCTTTTCGGCTCCGGTTGGACGACCCATATAAAGTAGGATATCGTCCTACCTTATAGGCATGGAGCGATGCCATGGAATCCGCCGAGAAACTGTCGATCACCGTCACGCCAGCCATGGCGCGCATGATCCGCGAAAAGGTCGAGGACGGCTCCTTCGGATCGGCGAGCGAAGTCATCCGCGCCGCACTCCGCGCCTTCCAGCGCGAGGAGGAAGAATATGCTGAGCGCATCGCGTCGATCCGGGCACGCGTGAAGGCGTCGCTCGAGGACCCGAGGCCAAGCGTCCCAATGGAAGAAGTTGACGCCCGGCTGCGAGAGCTCTTCGCCCAGCGGACAAGAGCCGCAAGCGGTCCTCCAGCTGACGATTCGAGCGAACCAGCCTGACGGCTAACTACTCCGCCGGCTCCGCGCCCGCCACCGGCAACCCGGCCTTCCCCGCCTCACCCGGATTTCTCCTCACATAGGCCGCCTTCAGCGTCTCCGACGTGTCACGCGAGCCGTCATGGCTCCAGCCGGGCGGCTGGATGAGATAGTTGAGGCGCTGGCGAAGTGTCAGCCCCGACATAGCCGCATCCTTGAACATGCCTATCCATTCGTGGAACGCCACCTTCAGCGGGTTGAAGGTGCCGATGTTCTTGACGATGCCGTAGCGCGGCCGGTCCTCCTTCAGCTCCTCCACGAAGGTACCGAACATGCGGTCCCAGATGATCAGCGTGCCGGCGAAGTTCGCGTCGAGATAGCGCGGATTGGTGGCGTGGTGGACACGGTGGTGCGATGGCGTGTTGAAGATGAATTCGAACCAGCCCCAGATCTTGCCGATCGCCTCGGTGTGGATCCAGAACTGCCAGACGAGGTTGAAGCCGAAGACGAAGGCGATCACGGCCGGATGGAAGCCGAGCAGCACCAGCGGCGCCTGCAGGATGAAGGTGAAGGTCAAGAGGCCAGTCCAACTCTGCCTGAGCGCGGTCGAGAGATTGTAGTGCTGGCTGGAATGGTGGTTGACGTGCTCGGCCCACACCCAGCGCACCCGGTGCGCGATGCGGTGATAGACGTAGTAGCGCAAATCATCGAGCAGGAAAGCGGCGACAAACACCCAGATCGACAGGCCGAGATTGAAGAAGCGAAATTGCCAGAGCCACAGCAGCGCCCAGTAGGACACGACGCCGAGCAGCAGGCCGGCAACGACATTGCCGGTTCCCATCATCAGGCTGGCCAGCGTGTCGCGCGTCTCGAACGAACCCTTGGCGCGGCCGGTGCGCACCAGCCAGAGCTCGATCAGGATCGCGGTGACGAAAAACGGAATCGCGAGCTGGGTGACCTGGGGAAAATTATAGTCGTCCATCACGCTGCTGCCTTTTGGGTTTGATCGTGAACCTGCAGCATCGCTGCCACCGCCTGCGCGTCAGCTTTGTCGGCAAAGGCAAACTTCCCGCCCTTCCAGGCGAAGTCGTTCAGCCTGAGGGTCACGACGTTTCCTTCCCTCGTCAGCGCGAGAACGTCGTGCCGCGTGACGATGCGCGTCAGGAAACAGTCGCCGATGCTCTGGACGATGCCGCAGCGACGCGGGCCTAGTTCGAGGAACGCTGCGTGCCTGTCCGATGTCAGCCGCACAGCATGGGGCTTTTCGTCAGGAAAATCCTCGCCGAAACGCGCGAGCGCTTGGTCCGCGCTCGAAAGCGTAGCGGTCGTCGTGCCACCGGTGAAATGCACGGCCGCGACCGACAGCGCGATGCCGAACACGACAAGGACGACCAGGACTGGCAGGCTCATGGAAATGCGGCTCCTCCGGCGGCTCGCATTTCTTTGACGCGAGTCCACGCGGCAGAACCCCTAGCACAATTGACGTTTACGTCAAAGGGTCGGCCAGCCGCGCATTGCATGACGCAAGAGCAGCCAGTGCCGGCGCAAGGCCGAGAGCGTCGCAGTGTCGGCGAGTGGAGATCGACCCGCCTTTTCCATCTTGTCGAGATAGGCGCGTGTCAGCGCCAGTGGCAGGAAGGCGGGGCGCAGCGACACGGGGAGCGCCGACGCGCCCCTCTCGAAGGCGCCGAGATGCTCCCGCGCCAGCGCGATCATCGCCGCCACCGCTCGCTCCGCGGCAGCATCGCCCTCGCCTTTGACGAACTCTTCCGGTGTCGTCCCGGCGGCTGCCAGGATGTCGGCTGGCAGGTAGCATTGGCCCCGCCTGCGGTGCAGCGGCAGCAAGAGCAGCAGGCCGGTAATGGCTTGCGCGCAACCGGCCCTGCCCGCCAGTTCGGCAAAGCGCGGCGCGGCGGTTGGATCGAGCGCCATCGCCGCAAGCTGGATCAGCGCGGCGGCGGTCTCGCCACAATAGCCCTCGAGGTCGGTCCGCGATGGCATCGGGTCGTCATAAAGGTCGAAGATGCGGGCTTCGAGCATGTTGTCGAAGGCAGCCTTCGGCAGGTGGTTGGCGGCGATCGCCGCCCTCAGCGCATCGGCGGTCGGATGGCCTGTATCCGCCTCACCCTCGGCCATGATGACATCGCGCCACCACTGCAGCCTCACCTCGCCCGGCAGCGGCTCGTGGATGCGGTCGCGCACGCTGGCGATCTCGGCATTGAAGGCATAGAGCGCGAACAGCGCGGCGCGCTTGCCGGCCGGCGCGTAGAGTGCCGAGAGATAGCGGTCAGGGTCGGCGGCGCGCACCGCGTCCACGACGATGGTTGAACCGACGGCCATTCAATCGACGGCAATCAGCGCTGCGGCCACGGCGCGGTCTTCGGCCAGAAGCACGTTGTAGGTCCGCACCGCCGCTCCCGTCGACATCGGATCGGCCGAGATACCGGCCTCCTTGAACGCGGAGCGCAACGCCGCCGGCAGCGGCCGCAGATCCTTGCCGGTGCCGACCAGCAGGATCTCTATCCTGTCGGCTTCAGCGAACAGCTTGTCGAAGTCCGAAACTTTCAGCGCCAGCGGATCCGCCGGCTCCCAGCCATGAATGCCGGACGGCAGGAACAGAAGCGAGCCGCGATGCGACATGTCGGCAAAGCGGAAGCCGCCATTGCCGTAGGCTTCGATCGGCGCCCGGCCCGGGAAATGCGCCTCGCGGATGACGATGCCTTTGGCCATGGGTCTAGAGCATGATGCCGAAAAGTGCGGAGCGGTTTTCGGACGACATCATGCTCTATCTCATTGATTTAGAGCCGGATTCAGATTTCAGGTCGACTCGACCTGAAATCATCCGGCTCTGACGGCGTCAGGTCGCCACGGCCTTGCCGTTCGCCGATTTCTGCTCCTCTTCGGCGGTCGCGGCCTGCGGCCTGAGCTTGAAGAGGATCAGCAGCGGCGCGGCAATGAAGATCGACGAATAGGTGCCGAACACCACGCCGAACAGCATCGCCAGCGTGAACGAGCGGATCACCTCGCCGCCGAACAGCACCAGCGCCAACAGCGCCAGGATGGTGGTCACCGAGGTCAGCGTCGTTCTGGACAGCGTCTCGTTGATGGCGTTGTTCAAGAGCTGCGGCAGCGGCATCTTCTTGTATCTTCGAAGATCCTCGCGGACGCGGTCATAGACGACGATGGTGTCGTTCAGCGAATAGCCGATGATGGTCAGGATCGCCGCCAGCGACGACTGGTTAAACTCCAGCCCGGTTAGGACGAAGAAGCCGATCGTCATCACCACATCGTGCACCGTGGCGACGATGGCGCCGACCGCGAACTGCCATTCGAAGCGGAACCAGACATAGAGCAGGATGCCGACCAGAGCGATCAGCATCGCGATCGTGCCCTGCTTGGCAAGTTCGCCGGAAACGGTCGGCCCCACCACCTCGACGCGGCGGAAATCATACTGGTCCTGCAGTTCGCCCCGCACCTTGTCGATGACGGTCTGCTCGGCATTCTCGCCGGCATCCTGCGTACCGACGCGGATCAGGACGTCGTTCGGCGCGCCGAACTGCTGCACCTGGATCTCGCCGATATTGAGCTCGGACAGCCTGTTGCGGATGTCGCCGAGATCGGCGTCGCCCTGCTTGGACTGCACCTCGATCATCGAACCGCCCTTGAAATCGATGCCGTAATTGATGTCGATGGTGAGGAACCCGACGACCGACAGGATCGACAACAGGCTGGACAAAGCGAAGGTCCAGCGGCGAATGCCCATGAACGGGATCTTGGTGCCTGGCGGGATGAAGGTGACCGGCGCCCGCGGCAATTCCTTCGGACGGGCGCGGCGCAGCCAGATCGACACCAGCATGCGGGTGAAGGTGAAGGCGGTGAACACCGTGGTCAGGATGCCGATGGCGTAGGTGATGGCGAAGCCCTTGACCGGACCGGTGCCCAGCCAGAACAGCACCACGGTCGCGATCAGCGAGGTGACGTTGGAATCGACGATGGTCGCCAGCGCCTTGGAGAAGCCGGTATCGATCGCCTGGATCACCGAGCGGCCGTTTCGCCGCTCCTCGCGGATGCGCTCGTAGATCAAAACGTTGGAGTCCACCGCCATGCCGATGGTGAGCACGATACCGGCGATGCCCGGCAGAGTGAGCGTGGCGCCCAGCAGCGACAGCAGCGCCACGATCATCGCCACGTGGACGGCCAGCGCGATATTGGCGAGGAAGCCGAGGAAGCCGTAGGCGACGAACATGAAGGCGACCACGAGGATCGAACCGATCACGCCCGCGACCTTGCCGGCGTGGATGGAGTCCTGGCCGAGGCCCGGGCCCACCGTGCGCTCTTCGATCACCGTCAGCGTCGCCGGCAGCGCGCCGGCGCGCAGCAGCACGGCAAGGTCGTTGGCGCTCTGCGGCGTGAAATTGCCGGAAATCTGGCCGGTGCCGCCGAGGATCGGCTCGCGAATCTGCGGCGCAGAAATCACCTGGTTGTCGAGGATGATGGCGAACAGCTTGCCGACATTCTGCGCCGTCGCCTGGCCGAAGCGGGTCGCACCCTTGGAATCGAAACGGAACGAAACCACCGGCTCGTTGGTCTGAGAATTATAGGTCGCCTGCGCGTCGACCAGATTCTCGCCTGAAACGATGACGCGGTTCTCGATCAGATAGGGAACCGGTGGATCGTCCTGCGAGTAGAGGACCGAAGAGCCGGCGGGCGGACGGCCCTTCAGCGCATCCTGCACGGGCATCGACTGGTCGACCATCTGGAAGGTCAGCTTGGCGGTCTGGCCGAGGATTTCCTTCAGCCGCTGCGGATCCTGCAGGCCCGGCACCTGCACCAGGATGCGATCGTCGCCCTGCCGCTGCACGATCGGCTCAGTGGTGCCGAGTTCGTTGACGCGCCGCTCGACGACTTCGATCGACTGCGTCAGCGCCGTCGAGGTCCGGTATTTCAGGCCGGCGTCGGTGACCGTGAACTTGAGCAGGCCCGGCTCGGAATCGTCCAGCGACATTTCCTGGATGGAGCCGCCGCTGAACAGCCCGGCGGCCACCGGGTCGGTCAGTGGCTTCAGAACCTTCTTGGCCTGGTCGAGCTGAGCTGGGTCCGTGATGCGGACCTGCACGGTGCGGCCGGAGCCGGAAAGGCCGGTGTAGTTGATCTTGGGGTTGGCATCGCGCAGCAGCGTCCTGATCTCATCGCGCGTCGTCTCCATCCGGTCCTTGATCAGATCGTTCTGATTCATTTCGAGCAGGATGTGCGAGCCGCCCTGAAGGTCGAGGCCGAGCGTCATCTGCCGCTTCGGCACCCAGTTCGGCAGTTGCGCCAGCGTGCTTGTCGGGAACAGGTTGGGCGCGGCGAGGATCACTGTGACGGCCACGGCCAGCCAGATCAGGACCATCTTCAGGCGCGAGAAATACAGCATTCGTTCTTATCCGTTCAGGCGTACAAGCGGCAGCGTTCCGCCATCGAGGTGATGATTACTTCTTGGCGTTCTGGTTCGCCACCGGCTCGCCCTTGACGCGCACGTCGGAGATCGTCGAGCGCAGCGCCGTCACCTTGGTTCCGCCGCCAAGGTCGATCTCCAGCTCATTGTCGTCGATCACCTTGGTCACCTTGCCGACGAAGCCGCCGCCGGTCACCACCGTATCGCCGCGGCGCACCGCGGCCAGCATTTCCTGGCGCTTCTTCAGCTGCGTGCGCTGCGGCCTGATGATCAGAAAATACATGATCACGAAAATCAGGACAAACGGCAAAATGCTGATGAACATATCGGGCGAGGTGCCGACGCCTTGGGCGTATGCCGGTGTGACGAACATCAAGAGACTCCTGGATGGTAAAATACCGCCGCTGCGGCCCCGCGAAAATTTGGGCGGAATATAGTCGGTAAAGTTGCCAATGCAACTGCGCGACCCGCCGAATCCGTTGCTTTTCCAGCCGTTTGGCGCGTGCTAGAGCGTCGCAGCCGGAAGCCGCTTGGAGCCGGCCCGAAAAGATCGTGCTCCAACAAAAGCTTGCAGTTGGTCCTTGGTGCGCAATCATGGACCCGCTTCACGTTGCGAGATGCCAAAGCGAAAAGACCGGAAATGACCGATAGCCTGGAAGCCCTGAACAAGAAGCTTGACCGCCTGATCGAGGCGGTCTCCCGCCTCGCCCCGCCGCCCGTTCCCGAGACCGATCTCGGCGTGGCCGACTGCTTCGTCTGGCAGGCCGATCCCGGCTATCTGGAGCCGGTGCGCAAGGTCAACCGCGTCGACATCGGCCTGATCCGCGGCGTCGACCGGGTCCGCGACATCCTGCTCGACAACACCGAGCGCTTCGCTTCCGGCTTCGCCGCCAACAATGTGCTGCTCTGGGGCGCGCGCGGCATGGGCAAGTCGTCGCTGGTCAAGGCCGTGCACGCCAGGGTCAACGCCTCGGACAAGCTCGACCGGCCGCTCAAGCTGATCGAGATCCACCGCGAGGACATCGACACGCTGCCGAAACTGATGGGCCTGCTGAAGGCAGCGCCTTATCGCTTCATCCTGTTTTGCGACGACCTCTCCTTCGACCACGACGACACCTCCTACAAGTCGCTGAAGGCGGCGCTCGAAGGCGGCGTCGAGGGCCGCCCGGCCAATGTCATCTTCTACGCCACGTCGAACAGGCGGCATCTGTTGCCGCGCGACATGATCGACAATGAACGCTCGACTGCCATCAACCCGTCGGAAGCGGTCGAGGAAAAAGTCTCGCTCTCCGACCGCTTCGGCCTGTGGCTCGGCTTCCACAAATGCTCGCAGGACGAGTATCTCGACATGATCGACGGCTATGTCCGCTATCACGGCCTCACCATCGACCCCCAGACCCTGCGCGCGGACGCACTGGAATGGGCGACGACACGCGGTAGCCGCTCCGGCCGCGTCGCCTGGCAATTCACGCAGGACCTTGCCGGCCGGCTCGGCAAGCCGCTCAAGGACTGACGATCTTCCATTCGGGCTGTAACTGAAAAAGCCCGCTCCTGACGGAGCGGGCTGAAGCCGGCGGGCCGGACTGGAGGTCAGGCGGCCCGCAAGTTGTTCTTGTTCTATTCGAGGTAGCCGCTCGGATCGACCGGGGCCGAATTCTTGCGCACTTCGAAATGCAGCTTCGGCGAGTCGGTGGTGCCGCTCATGCCGGACAGCGCGATTTCCTGGCCGCGCTTGACCTTCTGGCCGCGCTGCACCTCGATCGAGCTGGCGTGACCGTAGACGGTGACCAGTCCGTTCTCGTGGCGCACCAGTACAGTGTTGCCGAACTCCTTGAGGCCGTCGCCGGCATAGATGACGACGCCGTTCTCGGCCGCCTTGATCGGCGTTCCTTCCGGCACCGCGATATCGACGCCGTCCTTGCCCGAACCGAAGCCGGAGATGACGCGGCCGCGCACCGGCCAGCGCATCTTGCCGATGCCGGTCGCATCCGGCGCCACCGCATCGTCGTCCTCGGCCTGCTGGATGACCTTGGCGTCCTTCTTCGGCGGCGTGTAGGAAGCGAGCGTCTGCGACGGCGTGGTCTTTGCCGGCGGCTGCGTCGTCGCCGTCGTCACCGGGTCGACGGACGGCTTGGTCGCGGCTGGGTTGGCGGCGGCGACGGTGCCGCCGGCCGGAACCTTGAGCGTCTGGCCAATCTTCAGCAGGCCGTCCTTCATGCCGTTGGCCTGCTTGAGCGCCGTGACGCCGACGCCGGTCTTCCGCGCGATCGAGGACAGGGAGTCGCCCTGCTGGACAGTGTAGGTTCCGCCGGCGCCGGCCGGCTTGGCCTCAGCCATCTGCGGCGCCGGCTTGGCATTCTTCGAACCGCTGGCCGCAGCCGATGCATCGACCTGCGCGGCCGACTTGCCGTCCTTGACTTTCGGCTGCTGCGGCAGCACGGCAACCTTCTCCGGCGCGCCCGCCGGCTGCTTCGGCGTGTTGGCGGGCTTGGTGTTGTCGGCAACCTTGCTCGAATAGGCATAGGCCGGGATGACGATCTTCTGGCCGGTTCTGATGCCCTTGTTGGTATCGAGCCCATTGACCTTGATGATCGCATCCGCCGGCACATGATACTGCCGCGCGAGGCCCGAAATCGTCTCGCCTTCTCTCACGACGATCTCGGTCGCATGCGGCGCAGCACTTGCGTTGCGCACGGCATCGGGCTCGGCGGTCTTGAACGGCTTCGCTGCCGGCGCGACCGTGCCGGTGGCCGTCTTGTCGAGATGCGGCGCCGCAGGAGCCGGAGCGAGCGCCGGGGCCGAGGCGGTCCGCATCGGCTTGGCAGGCGCCGCGGCCGCCTGCGAAGGCGGCGGCAACTGCTGGGACGTCACCGGCTCGAGGCTGGAGCGGCTTACCGACTGGGTGTGGCTGCCGTCGACAGGCGCCGGCGCGACCGTATCGCCCGGATAAGGCTGGTCGGCATTCTGCTTGTTGATGATGGCGCGCTGGTTGTTGGTGGACGAGGTAAAGACGTCGTCGACACCATTGAAGCGCATGGCCTGCGAGCTGCACCCGGCCGCGGCGCCGGCGATCACGAGGACGGCGCAGCCACGCGCCAGATTGCGTCCGTTTGCCTTCAAACCATTGAATTGCATCGCACTAACCCGCACAGACCCGGTACAAACTGGTTCTGATTAAAGCGCGTTAATGTTACTGCGGGGTTAACCCATTAGAATCCGACGAAAATTTTCTTAAAACATTTCGAAAAGCGCAGAAGCTGGGTTTGGATTCAGGTCAGGCCGAGTCGAAAATGGTGGCATCCGAGAACCGGAGCGGAGCGTACTTAACGTACGTGAGCACCGGAAGCGCAGGAGGCCGCCATTTGCAGGCCGGCCTCACCTGAATCCAAGCCCAGCTAGGTGACCGCGGCGACGCTGCGCAGGATTGGCTGCAGCCTGACCATGCCGATGTCCTCGCGCTCGAAGCGGCTGCCGACCTTGGTGAGCTTGGTCAGCACCTGCTCGCCCTCCTCCGGGCCGATGGGCGCGATGACGATGCCGCCGCTCGACAATTGATCGAGCAGGAAGCGGGGCAGGCTGTCGAACGCCGCCCAGGCGAGGATGCGGTCGAACGGCCCGTCATTGGGCAGACCGTTGGAGGCATCCGCCTGGCGCGCGATGACGTTGCCGATGCCGAGCGCCTCGAAGCGCTGCTTTGCCTGCTCGATCAAGGTTTTGTAGCGATCGACGGTGACGATGCGCGCGGCAAGCCTGGACATAACGGCGGACGTATACCCCGACCCGGTGCCGATCTCGAGCACGCGGTTGCCCGGCTCGATGGCCAAAGCCGCGATCACCGCCGCCTGTAGGTCCGCGCCCTCGATCGCCTCGCCGCATTCGATCGGCAGCATGCCCTCCGACCAGGCGATCGAATGGAACTGCGCCGACAGGAAACCCCGCCGCGGCGTCGCCTCGAAGGCTGCGATCAACGCTTTCGGCGCCGTGCCCCTGCCCCGCAGGCGAAGCAGGAAAGCGGCAAAGCCTTCGCGATCGTCGATAGTCATGGTCATGACAGCGCCTTGGTCAGCTGGTCGCGGAGTTCATGGGCGGTGAGGTCGAGTTGCAGTGGCGTCACCGACACCAGCCGGTTGCGCAGCGCATAGAGGTCTGTGCCCTTCTTGCCTTCGACCGGCTCGCGGCCGAAGCGCAGCCAATAGTAAGGCAGGCCGCGGCCGTCACGACGTTCGTCGACCCAGAGGCTATGCACGAGCTTGCCTTGCGAAGTGACGACCGTGCCCTCGATTTCGTCGGGCGCGCAGTTCGGGAAATTGACGTTGAGCAGCACGCCTTCCGGCAGCGGCGTCGCAATCAGCTTCTTCAGCAGCGCCGGCGCCAGCGCTTCGGTCGTCTCGTAGGGAACGACCCGGTCCTCGCCGACATAGGAATAGGCTTGGCTCACCGCGATCGAGCGGACGCCGAGCAGCGCACCCTCCATGGCGCCGGCAACGGTGCCGGAATAGGTGACGTCGTCGGCGATGTTGGCGCCGGAATTGACGCCCGACAGGATGAGGTCCGGCGGCCCGGGCAGGATCTTTTTCGTGCCCATGATGACGCAGTCGGTCGGCGTGCCGCGCACGGCATAGTGTCTTTCGCCGACCGTCCTCAGCCGCAGCGGCTCGGAAATCGACAGCGAATGCGCGTAGCCGGACTGATCCTGCTCGGGCGCGACCACCCAGACGTCATCCGAGAGCGTGCGGGCAATGCGTTCGAGCGACGCCAGCCCCTCGGCATGGATGCCGTCATCGTTGGTCAGCAGGATGCGCATGAACTCATTTCGATTCGATCTTGGCGAGGCCACTCATGTAAGGCCGCAGCACTTCAGGAATGGTTACGCTGCCATCCTCATTCTGGTAGTTTTCGATGACGGCAATGAGAGCGCGGCCGACCGCGGTGCCGGAACCGTTCAACGTGTGGACGAAGCGGTTGCCCTTGCCGTCCTTGTCCTTGTAGCGGGCGTCCATGCGGCGCGCCTGGAAATCGCCGCAGACCGAGCAGGACGAGATTTCGCGATAGGCGTTCTGTCCCGGCAGCCATACCTCGATGTCGTAGGTTTTCCGCGCGCCAAAACCCATATCGCCGGTGCACAGGGTCACCGTACGGAACGGCAGGCCGAGCCGCTTCAGCACCTCTTCGGCGCATTGGGTCATGCGCTCGTGCTCGGCAAGCGAGCTCTCCTGGTCGGTGATCGAGACCAGCTCGACCTTGTAGAACTGGTGCTGGCGCAGCATGCCGCGCGTGTCGCGCCCGGCCGAGCCTGCTTCCGAGCGGAAGCATGGCGTCAGCGCCGTGTAGCGCAGCGGCAGCTTTTCATGCGCGGTGATCTCTTCGCGCACGAGGTTGGTGAGCGGCACTTCCGCCGTCGGGATCAGGCCGAGGCGCCCGTCGCCATGCGGCGTGAAGAAAAGGTCGAGCTCGAATTTCGGCAGCTGGTTGGTGCCGAAAAGCACTTCGTCGCGCACCATCAGCGGCGGCTGGATTTCCTCATAGCCATGCTCGGTCGTGTGGAGATCGAGCATGAACTGGCCGATCGCGCGCTCCATGCGCGCGAGCTGGCTCTTCAGCACCGTGAAGCGCGAGCCCGACAGCTTCGCCGCCCGCTCGAAGTCCATCATGCCGAGCGCTTCGCCGATCTCGAAATGCTCCTTCACCCAGTTCGGCCGCGTCGGCACCTCGCCGACGATGCGCTTGACGACGTTGTCGTGCTCGTCCTTGCCGATCGGCACATCATCGAGCGGCACATTGGGCAGCACCGCGAGCGCGTCGTTCAACGCCTTGTCGAGCTCGCGCTCGCGCGCCTCGCCGTTCTGGATGAACACCTTGATATCGCTGACTTCGCCCTTGAGTTTTTCCGCCAAGGCGGCGTCGCCCGAACGCATCGCGTTGCCGATCTCCTTCGAGGCGGCGTTGCGGCGCTCCTGCTTGACCTGCAGTTCGCTGAGATGCGCGCGCCGCGCCTCATCCCTGGCGATCAGCTCGTCGACCGTGGACTGCGCTTCGCCAGCCGACCAGGAGCGCTTCACCAGCGCATCGACAAGGGCCTTCGGGTTGTCGCGAATCCATTTGATGTCAAGCATGGTATGAACGCTCCTGGCTAAGGCCAGAGGGCGTAAACCGCATCTGTCATCGATGCAAGACGGCGGGTAAGCGGACTGCCTTGATTTTCCGGCTGGGGACCGGCCCGCGCTTAACGCATGTCGCCCAGCGGTTTTGGGCGACATGCATCAAAACAAAGACTTTAAAGCGCGTCGCCTGAATCCGTTTCGACGCGACGCGCTCTAGGTCGATGACGCGTCTCGCGTATTTCCGGCAACGGAGCTATCCGCCTTTTCTTGCCTTTCGCGCGCCAGTCGGTCACGTTCCTGGCTGCGCTCGATCATGCGCGAGGACCAGATGGCGACCTCGTAGAGCACGATGGTCGGAAGGGCGAGACCGATCTGACTCATCGGATCGGGCGGGGTGAGCACCGCTGCGACGACGAAAGCGATGACGATCGCCCATTTGCGCTTCTCGGCTAGCGCCTGCGACGACAGCAGGCCGACGCGTGTCAGCAGGCTCGTCACTACCGGAAGTTGGAACACCAGGCCAAAGGAGAAGATCAGCGTCATGATCAGGCTGAGATATTCCGACACCTTCGGCAGCAGCGAGATCTGCACCTGGTCGTTGGTCCCGGCCTGCTGCATGGCGAGGAAGAACCACATCACCATCGGCGTGAAGAAGAAATAGACCAGCGAGGCACCCATCAGGAACAGAATGGGCGACGCGATCAAGAACGGCAGGAAGGCGCTGCGCTCGTTCTTATAGAGGCCCGGTGCGATGAATTTGTAGATCTGCGTGGCGATCAACGGGAACGCAATGACCATGCCGCCGAACATGGCGAGCTTCACCTGGGTGAAGAAGAACTCCTGCGGCGCAGTGTAGATCAGCTCGACCTTGTGCGGGTCGAGCCCCGCCCATTGCGTCGCCCATTTGAACGGGACGACAAGAAGGTTGAACAGGCGCTTGGCGAAGAAGAAACAGACGAGAAAAGCAATGAAGAAGCCGCCCAGCGACCATATCAGACGCCGGCGCAATTCGATGAGGTGCTCGATCAGCGGCGCCGACGATTTCTCGATCTCGTCTTTTTCCTGATCTGAAACACTCACTTGGCGGCTCCCGCCGTCTTCTTGGCATCGGCGGCCTTTTTCACGGCCGGCTTCTTTGCCGCCGCGGGCTTGGCTTCAGCCTTGGGCGCAGCCTTCCGGGAGGGCGCGGCAGCCTTTGCCGCCGCCGGCGCGGACTTTGCCGGGGCTTTCGCCGCCGGAGCCTTGGCCGATGCCGCTTTCGCCGCTGCACCGGCCGTCTTCGTCTTCGATGCGGCCACCTTTTTCGCAGGCTGGGCAAGCGCAGCGGTGTCCGGAACGGGCGCGGTTACCGAAGCGTCAGTCATGGCCGGAAAGATCGGCGCGGCCGGTGCCGCCTCCGTTCCGTTGATGCCGGGCATCTCTGTCGCGCCGTTCTTCAGCGGCTCGGCCGCCTGCGGCGTCGTTGCATCCGACGGCGCCTGATCGGAAGCCGGTTTGGGCTTCATCATCGTATCGACGCCGGCCCGCACATCGGCCGCCGCTTGCTCGAACGGATTGAGCTGCTTGCGGATCTCGGTCATCGGATTGAGCCCCCGCAGGCTGTCGACCGAGCTTTTGACGTCGTCGAGTTCGGCTTCCTTCAGGGCGTCGTTGAACTGCTTCTGGAAGTCGGCCGCCATGCCGCGCAATTTGGCCGCGGTGCGGCCGAAGGTGCGCAGCATGTTGGGCAAATCCTTCGGCCCGACGACCACGATCATGACGACCGCGATCACCAGCAGTTCGCTCCAACCGACTTCGAACATGGCAATCTATTCCAACGAGAGCATGTCGCCCAAAAGTGCGAAGCGGTTTTGGGACAACGACATGCTCAAAGCAACAACCGGGCTCAGCTCTTGCTGGCCTTTTCCTTACCCGGCGAAACGGTCTCGTCGGCGCGGTGCTCGACGGTACGCTTGTCGTCGGTATCGTCGTCGGCCATGCCCTTCTTGAAGCTCTTGATGCCCTTGGCCATGTCGCCCATCAGCTCAGGGATTTTGCCCCGGCCGAACACTAGAAGCACGATGACCAGAACGATCAGCCAGTGCCATATCGATAGTGAACCCATAACAATCTCTCTCGAATGTTTTCCCTCGGCGATGATCTATGCGTTTTCGCACGGGGATTCAAACACAACCGCAATGAAGTTGATAAAATGGCTAGCGGATGTCACGCACTTTCAGCGTGCCCGGCTTGCTACGAATCCGCGCAGCCCTTGCTAATAGACCATTCGCGGCAAATTCAAGGTCACTCTTCCGTGACGCGCGGTGTGAGCAGCCCGAGTTCCTCGAGGTCGATATCGGTCAGCGCATCCTCATCCTCGGCAAGTGCCTCCGGATCGGCCGGCGGCACTGGCATCGAGAAATTGGACGGCATGCGCGTCGAGAGCAATCCGGCGCCCTTCAGCTCTTCCATGCCGGGCAGATCGCGGATTTCCTCCAGCGCGAAGTGATCGAGGAAGGCATCGGTCGTGCCATAGGTCACAGGACGGCCAGGCGTGCGGCGCCGGCCGCGCATCCTGACCCACTCCGTTTCCAAGAGCGTGTCCAGCGTTCCCTTCGAGGTCTCGACGCCCCTGATGTCCTCGATCTCGGCCCGCGTCACCGGCTGGTGATAGGCAATGATCGCCAGCACCTCGAGCGCCGCGCGCGAAAGTTTTCTCTGCTGGACGGAGTCCCGGCTCATCAGGAAGGCGAGATCGCCGGCGGTGCGGAACGCCCAGGCATCGCCGACCCGCACCAGGTTGACCCCGCGCTTGGCGTAGATTTCCTGCAGGTCGGCCATCGCCGCCGCCATGTTGACGCCCTCGGGCAGGCGCGCCGCCAATTGCCTTTCGCTCACCGGCTCGGCGCTGGCGAAGATGATCGCCTCGGCCATGCGGACGGCTTCCGACAGCTGCAGCCGCTCGGCGGGGTTCGCAACAGAACCCTGTTCGGCCATCTCGTCTTCCGGCTCGTCCTCGACCTTGAACGGGATGACCGAAGCGTTGGCGCGCTCGCTCATGATACCACCTCGACTGCCTTGACCCCTTGTGCGCGCCCGCGCAGGTAGATCGGCGCGAAAACCTGGTCCTGCCGCACTTCCAGCTTGCCCTCGCGCACCATTTCGAGGGTCGCCGCGAAGGAACTGGCTACTGCCGTGCGTTTCTCTTCCGGCGCCGCCAGATATTGGATCAGGAAGCTGTCCAGCGCCGTCCAGTCGCTCAGCGTGCCGACCAGCCGCCCCAGCACGTCGCGCGCGTCCTTCAACGACCATACGGCGCGCCGGGCGATCGTCACGTTGTTGATCGCCTGCCGCTGGCGCTGCTGCGCATACGCGGTCAGCAGATCGTAGAGCGAGGCCGAATAGGCATTGCGCTTCTCCACGATCACCATCTCGGGCATGCCGCGTGCGAAGACATCGCGGCCGAGCCGGTTGCGGTTGAGCAGCCTTGCGGCGGCATCGCGCATCGCTTCCAACCGCTTCAGCCGGAATTGCAGCACCGCCGCCAGTTCCTCGCCGCTCTCGCCCTCTTCGCCAGGCTGCTTTGGGATCAGCAGCTTCGATTTGAGGAAGGCAAGCCACGCCGCCATCACCAGATAATCGGCCGCAAGCTCCAGCCTCAGCGCCCTCACCCTCTCGATGAAAGCCAGATATTGCTCGGCGAGCGCCAGTATCGAGATGCGCGCCAGATCGACCTTCTGATTGCGGGCCAAGTGCAGCAGAAGGTCGAGCGGGCCTTCGAAGCCTGCCACGTCGACCACCAGCGCCGGATCGCCGGTCAGGCGTGAATCGTCGTTCTCGGCCCAAAGACGGTCCATCGGTGCGGCCTTCGCGGCCTTGCTGTCCAATGTCTCCGCCACTTGCCCTTCTATCCCTTCGGTTCAGGCCACCGCTTCGAAATAGGTGGCGAATTCCGCGCGTATCGCACTTTCGTCGGCGACGTCGCGGCTCTTTATATAGGTCAGCGCCCGCTCCGCTCTCGCCAAGGACTTGCCTTCAAGCGCCGTCGTGCGCGACGCGATCCCTGACATTTCCTCGAAAACGCCGTTGCAGTGAAGGACGAGATCGACGCCGGCCGCAAGGATCGCGGCCGCCTTTGTCGGGAAATCCCCAGAAAGTGCCTTCATCGACGTGTCGTCGCTCATCAACAGCCCGTCGAAGCCGATCTCGCCGCGGATCACCTCGTTGACGACCTTGGCCGAGGTCGTCGCTGGATTGTCCGGGTCGACGACGCTGTAGACGACATGCGCCGTCATCGCCATCGGCAGGTGGTTGAGCGCCTTGAACGGGGCGAAATCATGTCGTCGCAACTCGGCGAGCGGCGTGTCGACCGTCGGCAGCGCGAAATGCGTATCGGCGAAGGCGCGGCCATGGCCAGGAATATGCTTCATGACCGGCAGGACGCCGCCCGACATCAGGCCTTCGGCCGAAGCCTGGCCAAGCTCGATCACGGCATTGGGCTCTTTGCCATAAGCGCGAGCGCCGATCACGTCGCTGGCGCCCTCGACTGGAACGTCGAGCACCGGCAGGCAATCGGCGGCGATGCCTAAACGGGAAAGATCGAAGGCGTGCAGCCGCGCCAGCAGCCACGTGGCGCGGCGGCCGGCCTCGCGATCGTCGCGCCAAAGCGCGCCAAGCGCGCCACCGGCAGGGTAATTCGGCGCCAGCGGCGGCCGCAGGCGCTGCACCCGGCCGCCTTCCTGGTCGATGAAGACCGGAGCATCCGGGCGCCCGACGCAGTCGCGCATCGAGGCTACCAGATCGCGGATCTGCCCGGCCTCGCCGATGTTGCGCGCAAACAGGATGAAACCCCAGGGGCGTTCATCGCGGTAGAAGCGGATTTCCTCAGGGGCGAGCGATTTCCCGGCGCAGCCGAGGATCATGGATTTTGATTCGGTCATAGAAGGAAGCTTAGGGCTTTGGGAAAGCAAAGGGAATCACCTCTGCCCCGCAGCGCTCGAATGCCGAAAGCCGTCCACAACGAAAAGCCGGCACGGCCCTGAGGGCAGCGCCGGCTTTGGGACGTTCGGGATGGTCAGCGCGACACGAAGCAGGTGCCGCCGGCCGCCTTGTAGCTGGTGCACAGGTTGATCGCGTCGTTGCGCGACTGTGCCGGAACGCGAACGCGGTAGAACGTGCCCTTGCCGGCGATCTCGGCCTTGACGATGTTGGCGGTGCGCCCGGAAAGCACGCTGCCGTAACGGCGCTGCAGGTCCTGGTAGGTCGACTGAGCGCTTTCGACCGTCGGCTGCGAGGCGACCTGCATCGACCACGAGCCGCCGCCTGCCGCCGCCGGATCGATGGAAGCGACCTTGTCGGGCTTGACCTCGCCGACGATGTCGACCGGCTGATCGGACGGGCGCGGCGGCGCCACCGGCACTTTCGCCGGCGTGTTGGTCGACTGGACCTTGGCTTCGGCTTTCGGCGCGGCAGTCGGTTTCGTTGGCTTGGCGGTCTCATCCTGACCGGAATCGGCCTGATCCGCGGACTGGTCGGCGGCCGGCGTGACGGTTCCCGTCGACTGGGCATCGCCCTGTCCGGCCGGAGCGACATGCTGCGGCACCGGATCGGGAGGCTCCGTCGCCGCAACTTGCGGCGCGGGAGCCGGGTCCTCGCGCGGAACCAGCGAGCCGTCGGGCTTCACCATCATGGTCTTGACCTTGCGCGGCGCAACGGCGACGACGTCGTTGTTGGTCCCCTTGTCGGCTTCCTGCAGCACCTGGGCGATGCGGTCTTCCGATTTCGGCGCTGGAGCGGCCGGCTGCGCGCTCTCAGGCGCTGCCGCCTGGGCACCAGCCGGCACTGAGGCGTCTGCAGTCGGCGCTTCTGCTTTCGGCGCGGCGGCGTTCGGATTGCCCGCTGCGTCAGTACCAGGCGCTGCGTCGGTATCGTCAGGCGAGAGGTCGACGATCCGGCTCTGCGGCGGTTCCTTCGACGCCACGTCGATCGGCTCCTCGGTGTTGGTCACCAGTTTCTGCTGCACAGGCTCAGTGGGCTTGGCCGCCCCACCCTTGGCCACCGCGTCATAGACCTTGTTGTCCTGGTTCGGCACCACGGCGCCGCCCGGATTTTCCGGCTTGACCTTGATCGGCGAATTGTCGGCCTTGACGATTACGGGCGCTTCGCTGCCGCCCTTGCCGCCGAAGGAGAAGGCAAGAGCGCCGAGCCCGCCGGCGATCACCGCGGCGCCGACGAGCGCGGCAACCATGAAGCCACGGCTGCGCGGCTTTGCGGCTTCGCGCTCGGCAAGGCCTGGCACGGTCATCGCCTCGTCGAACTCGGGATCGTAGTCGAGCTCGTCGACTGCGAAGCCCTCAGCTTGAGAAACCGGGCGGCTGCCGGGCAAATCGTCGGCATCGAATTCGCTCGCGGCCGCGGCATAGGAGGCGGCCGCCGGAGCGGCGGGCGTCTCCGCGCGAAGCTCGCGACGATCATAGCCGGTCTTGAACCCGGCATTGTAGGAATCGTCGTCATAGCCTCGGTTCTGCACCGGAGCCGCCGCGATCTCCGTCGCGTTCATCTCGCTAAGCAAGCCCGCAAACTCGGCATCGAGATCGTCATAGGCGGACGCCGCCGGCTGATCCTCCTCGAAGCTGAGCTCCGGAATATCGAGATCGTCGGCCAGCGCCACGACGCGCTCCGGCACGTCGACGGTCTCGACATCGGGCATTTCCTCCTGATGGCGAGGCGGCGGTGCCGAGGCTGGCTTGGCGTAGGCGGAATAGTCCTTCGTCGGCTCGTCACCATAGCCAGGCGCCGCCATCTCCAACGTCGGCTTGGCGTAGGCGGAATAGTCCTTCACCGGCTCGTCACGATAGGCGGGAGCCGCCGTTTGCGGCACTGAGGCCGTCAGCGGGTGCGTCGCGAACGACGCCTGCGCAGGTGCGGCGACCGGGGTCACGCGGCTCCACGACCGGGCCGGTTCGGCGACCGACGCGTCCTGCTCGATGCCCTTGGCAAAAGCTGCATCGAAAGCCTCGTCATCGAAATCGATGCTCGGCTCGGCATTCTGTTCAGCCGCCGTGTCTTCGAAGCCCTGCCGGTCGAGTTCGCCGGCGAGCAGCGCATCGAGATCGGCATCGGCAGGCTGATCGGTCTCCTCGCTTCGCGCAAGCTCGTGCTCATCGAGATCCCAATCGAGATCATCGGCTGCGACGGCAGCATGCTGGCCGGTGTAGCCGGCCGGCTGCGGCGCCGGAGCGGGTTCCTTGGCGACCGGAGTGGGGGCGACCGGAGTGGGAGCAACCGGAGTGGGAGCAACCGGAGCCGGCGCTGCCGGGATGGGCCGTGCGGTCATAGCGCCGAGCAGCGCGTTGAGCTCGTCTTCCAGGCTCCGCTCGCCGCTGGTCGCAGCCGGCTCGGCCGGCTCGACTGCCGCAATCGGCGGAACCGGTGCCGATACGGCCGGAGCAGGCTCCGCGAATGACGGCTCAGCCGCAGCCACAGGCTCGACAGCAGGAACTACCGGCTCCTCGGCAAGAGCGTCACCGAAGTTGAGTTCGAAATCGTCTTCGAAGACCTGATCGGTTGCAGCCTCGTGGCCAGCGACGGGTTCAGGCTCCGCGGCGGCAGCTTCCGGCTCCTCGGCAAGGGCGTCACCGAAGCTGCGTTCGAAATCGTCTCCAAAGACCTGATCGGTTGCAGCCCGGTGGCCAGCAACGGGTTCAGGCTCGACGGCGGGAGCTTCCGGCTCCTCGGCAAGGGCGTCACGGAAGCTGAGCTCGAAATCGTCTTCGAAGACCTGATCCGCGGCGGGCTCGGGATCGGCAACAAGCTCAGGATCGATGGCGGTCTCGGGATCGGCGGCGAAAAGCGCTGCCTCGACAGCCTCCGGCTGCTCGGCATCGACCAGTTCCTGTTCCAGGATCGGCTGATCGAGATCCATGTCGACATCGGCCATCGCCTGGTCAAATGGGGCCTGATCGAACTGGACCTGATCGAACTCGCCCTCGAAATCTCCGTCGGCGATCGGCTGGCCGGCAGCGAGATGAGCCTCGATCGGCTGAACGTCAGCGGCCTCGGACTGCCCGGTCTCACGGTCATCGAACGCCAGTTCGTCCTCGATCGACATCTGGACGGCATTGTCGAAATCGGCATCGAATGCCGCCTCGGCCGCAGGCTCGGCAACGGCGGGCTCGGCGGCCGCGACGGCGCCATGGCCCGCATCGGCCTCGTTATGGTCAGTCCGGAAGCTATCATCCAGCGAGGCCGCCATTTCCTGGTCGACGGAAAGATCGTCCTCAAGAGGCGAGACCTCGTCCTCCAGAGGCGAGACTTCGTCCTCCAGAGGCGAGACGTCCAAGGAGCCCGCGACCGCCTTGTCGAAATCATCGTCAGCTGTCGGCTCCGGTGCACGGGGCGCGGCAAAGTGAGCGTGGTCGGCCGCGTCGTCAAAGACGAAATCCTGCTCAAAGGAAGCGGCAAGCTCGTCGTCGGTGAGTTCGTAAGCCGGCTGGTGCTGGGCCGCCTGCTGCGCGACCGGCGCGCTTTCCTCGGCAACGTCGAATTCGCCCATCAACTCCTTTTCGAGGTCGATGTCGAAATCGCCCTCTTCCGCAGCCTGGTTTGCGGGGGCAGCCTTTGCGGCCCCTGGCGTCTGCGGCCTGACCGGCTGGCGCGGATCGAAACCCATGATGCGGGTCAGTTCCGCGAAAGGATCATCATCGGCGATGTGGTTGTTTGCGGCTACTTTCAGCTGGGTTCTGTCTGCCATTATTGTTCCCGAACTCGCACACAGTCGGACGCCATGGACGTCGCGCAGGGTTGGCCCTTACCAGCGCAATGTGGGCAAAAGGTGACAGGTTTTTTAGTCAAACCTAACGCATTTCGGTAGGCGCATCAGCTCCTATCAGCGTCAGGCCGGAGGTCAAAACATCCGAAACAGCCTGCACCAGCCCTAGTCTGGCATACGTCAATTGTGGGTCGTTAACCTTAACAAAACGTAAGTCTGGGTTGTCGGTGCCCCGATTCCAGTGTGCGTGGAAGCTGGACGCCAGATCGTAGAGGTAGAATGCCAGCCGGTGCGGCTCCAGCGCAAGTGCGGCGGATTCGATCAGCCGTGGATATTCAGCCAGCTTGCGGATCAGGCCGATCTCGCCCTCGTCTGTCAGCGACGCGACCGAGGCCACGAGCCGGTTTCGGTCGAAATTCGCCTCGCCCAATTGCTCGCTCGCCTGCCGGAACACCGAGTGGCAGCGCGCCGAGGCGTACTGCACGTAAAACACCGGATTGTCCTTGGACTGCTCGGTGACCTTGGCGAAGTCGAAATCGAGAGGCGCGTCGTTCTTGCGGTAGAGCATCATGAAGCGGATCGGGTCGCGGCCGACCTCCTCTACCACGTCGCGCAGCGTGACGAAATCGCCTGACCGCTTCGACATCCGGACCGGCTCGCCATCGCGGAACAGCTTGACCAGTTGGCAGAGCAGGACCGTGAGCTTGACCGTGTCGCCGGCGACCGCGCGCGCCAGGGCCTCGAGCCGCTTGACGTAGCCGCCATGGTCGGCGCCGAGCACATAGATCAGATCGACGAAGCCGCGCTCGACCTTGTCCTTGAGATAGGCGACGTCGGCGGCGAAATAGGTGAACGAGCCGTCGGACTTGACCAGCGCCCGGTCCATGTCGTCGCCGACGGCGGTCGAGCGGAACAGCGTCTGCTCGCGGTCCTCCCAGTCGTCCGGCTTCTCGCCCTTCGGCGGCGGCAGCTTGCCCTTGTAGATATGCCCTTTGAGCGTCAGGTCGGCGATCGCCGCCCGTATCTTCTTGGCGTTGTCGGCATGCAGCGTGCGCTCGGAAAAGAACACGTCGTGATGCACGTTGAGCAGCGCAAGATCCTCGCGGATCATCGCCATCATCGCGTCGACCGTGCGGTCCTTGACGATCGCCAGCGCTTCGTCTCCCGGCATCTCCAGCAGGCCAAGCCCGAACTGCTCGGCCAGCGCCTGGCCGACCGGGACCAGATAGTCGCCGGGATAGAGGCCTGGCGGGATCTCGCCGATGTCTTCGCCAAGCGCTTCGCGGTAGCGCAGCATGGCCGAGCGGCCGAGCACGTCGATCTGCGAGCCGGCGTCGTTGATGACATATTCCTTGGTCACGTCGTACCCGGCGAAGGCCATCAGGTTGGCAAGCGTGTCGCCGACGACGGCGCCGCGGCAATGGCCG
Source organism: Mesorhizobium captivum (assembly GCF_033977165.1). Lineage (NCBI taxonomy): Bacteria > Pseudomonadati > Pseudomonadota > Alphaproteobacteria > Hyphomicrobiales > Phyllobacteriaceae > Mesorhizobium > Mesorhizobium captivum. Next base: position 57,372 of record NZ_JAVIJB010000010.1, on the reverse strand, counting down.
ACATGCATCGGGCCGGTCGGATTGGCCGAGACATATTCGACGTTGGCTTTGCGGCCGCCGCCGATCTTCGAGCGGCCATAGTTGCGGCCCTCGCCGAGCAGCACCGCGAGATGCGCCTGCCAGAACCCGTCCTTGAGTCTAAGATTGACGAAACCCGGCCCGGCGACATCGGCAGACGCGATGTCGGTATCGGCGCGCAATACTTCGATCAGCTTCTCGGCGAGGGCGCGCGGGTTCTGGCCGGTGGGCTTGGCCAGCACCATCGCCGCATTGGTGGCAAGATCGCCATGGCTCGCATCGCGCGGCGGCTCGACCGCGATACGTGACAGATCCGGCGACACGCCATCCTTGTCTTTCAGATCAAGGGCTTCGACAGCTTTTATAATCCGCGCGTTGAAATCGGCGAAGATATTCATCGGGTGTGCTCTGGGCTTTAAGAGGCGACCGGCATTCTTGGCCGGCAAAATCGAGGCTCGCCCTAGCTCAAATCGGGCGTATGGTCAAACAATCGCCTGTGCTCCTTGAGCGCATAGGTATCGGTCATGCCGGCCAGGAAATCGGCGACGCTGCGCGCCTTGATGCGGTCTTCCGCTCTGTCGAGCCCTTCGCGCCAGCCGTCCGGCATGGCGCGCGGGTCGACGAAATAGACATCGAACAGGTCCCGGACGATCTGTTCGGCATCCGCCCGCACGCGCATCACTTCGGCATGCCGGTAGAGATGCTTGTAGAGGAAGGCCTTCAGTTCCTTTTCGGCCGCGGCCATTTCGGCGGAGAAGGTCACCATCGTGTCGCCCGCCGCTCTCACCGCGTCGGCGCTGTCCGGCTTGAGGCGCTCGATGTTGGCGGCGGTGGACGCGATGACATCCTCCACCATCAATGTGATCTGCCGGCGCATCAGCTCATGGCCGGTGCGTACGTCGTCGAGCCCAGGATAGCGGGCGCGCACTGCCTCGAGGATCGAACCCGGCAGGCCGACATCCTCCAGCATTTCCAGCGTCAGGAAGCCGGCGCGCAGGCCGTCGTCGATGTCATGGGTGTTGTAGGCGATGTCGTCGGCGATTGCGGCGCACTGCGCCTCGATGCCGGCGAAGCGGTCGAGCTCGAGGTCGTGCAGCTCCGAATAGTCGCGGATCGCCTGCGGCACCGCGCCTTTCAGCCCCTTCCCACTCGCGTCGGTGAGCGGACCGTTGTGCTTGACCAGTCCTTCCAGCGTTTCCCAGGTGAGGTTCAGCCCGTCGAACTCCGCATAGCGCCGCTCGAGCCGCGTCACGACGCGCAGCGACTGCGCATTGTGGTCGAAACCGCCCCAACCGGACATCTTCTCGTTCAGCGCCTCCTCGCCGGTATGGCCGAAAGGCGTGTGGCCGAAATCATGCACCAATGCCACCGCCTCGGCGAGATCCTCGTCGCCGCGCAGCGCCCGCGCCAAGGCACGGGCAATCTGCGCCACCTCGATCGAATGCGTCAGCCTGGTGCGATAGTGGTCGCCCTCATGCGCGACGAACACCTGCGTCTTGTGCTTCAGCCGGCGGAAGGCGGTGGAATGGATGATGCGGTCGCGGTCGCGCTGGAACGGCGTGCGGGTCGGGCTTTCCGGCTCGTCGAACAGGCGCCCGCGCGAACGCGCCGGGTCGCTGGCATAGACGGCGCGCGGCCGGTAGCCGAATCCGATATCGTCGAGAGCATCCTTGCCCATTCACCCACCAGTTGACTTGCCCCCGCCCGCTTCATACCTATCATGGGAAACCGAAAGCAAGGTGACGTCGATGGGCGCGGATGCCAAGACTGCCATGAAGGTCGAGATGACCGACGCCGCCGCGAAGCGGATCGCCAGGATTTTGTCCGGCGAGCCCGGCAAGACGGCGCTGCGCGTTTCCGTCGAAGGCGGCGGCTGCTCCGGCTTTTCCTACAAGTTCGATCTCGTCGATAGTCGCAACGACGACGACGTCGCCATCGAGAAAGATGGCGCGACGATCCTGATCGACGACCTCTCGCTGGTCTATATGGGCGGCTCGGTGATCGACTTCGTCGACGACCTGATGGGCCAGTCCTTCCAGATCAGGAACCCGAACGCCGTCGCCTCCTGCGGCTGCGGCACCAGTTTCTCCATCTGACAACTACGATGTCAGCGATAGGCGCGGTCCGCCAGGTCGCGCTGTCGGCCGGGCGCGATCTCGATGCGACGCTGGCCTTCTGGCAGGGTGTGCTCGGCATGAGCGTGCACGCACGCTACGATCCGCCCGGCATTGCTTTCATCATGACGTGCGGTGTGCGGCTGTTCTTTGCCGACGGCGTGCCGCCCGGCACCGTCTATCTCGACATTGCAGGTCTAGAGGCTTTCCATGCCGAGGCGAAAGCAGCCGGTATTCCCTTCACCGCGCCGCCGGCGCTCGTCCATCGCGACACCGAGGGCCAGTTCGGTCCGGCGGGGGAAAGCGAATGGATGGCCTTTCTAAAGGACCCCGCAGGCAATACGATCGGCCTCGTCGAGCGCCTTGCGCCGGAAGAACATTGAGGTCCGCATGAAGATCGTCACCTGGAACATCAACGGCGTCCGCGCCCGCATCGGCAACCTTACCCACTGGCTGACCGAGAGCGCGCCGGACATCGTCTGCCTACAGGAGATCAAGACCCTCGACGATCAGTTCCCGCGCGCCGAGATCGAGGCGCTGGGCTACAATGTCGAGACCAACGGCCAAAAGAGCTTCAACGGCGTCGCCATCCTGTCGAAGTTACCCTTCGACGAGGTCAATCGCGGCTTGCCGGGCGACGATGTCGACGACCACGCGCGCTTCATCGAAGGCGTCTTCTCGACCGACAAAGGCGCCTTGCGCGTCGCTTCGCTCTATTTGCCAAACGGCAATCCGGTCGACGACGAGAGGAAGTTTTCCTACAAGCTGTCATGGATGGCGCGGCTCGAGCGCTGGGCGGAAGAACGGCTCAGGCTCGAGGAGGCGCTGGTGCTGGCCGGCGACTACAATGTCATTCCGGAGCACGCCGACGCCAGGTTCCCCGAGAACTGGCTCGGCGACGCGCTGTTCCAGCCGCAGACGAGGCAAGCCTTCCGCCGCCTGAAGAATCTCGGCTTCACCGAGGCTGTGCGCGCCGTCACTGACTCCTCCGACGTCTATACTTTCTGGGACTATCAGGCCGGCGCCTGGCAGAAGAACAACGGCATCCGCATCGACCATCTTTTGCTGTCGCCCGAAGCTGCCAACCGCTTTTCCTCGGCCTCGGTCGAAAAGCATGTGCGCGCCTGGGAAAAACCCTCCGATCATGTGCCAGTGGCGATCGATCTCGACCTGCAGCCGGCCTGAAGAAGCTATTCAGCTAACTCGCGCAGAACCCTGATATCGCCACAAATCGCGCGTTTGATGCGGGTTGTCGCGGGGGTTCGATGACGATCCGATTTGCTCTTTGCCCGATCGGCTTTGCGCTGGCGTTCGCCGCGCCGGCGCCGACGCTCGCCCAGGCATGCCTTGCCAACGGCAAATCCTTCAAGGTCGGTGAGACGGCCTGCCTGACCGTTGCCGGCGAAAGTCACCTCGCGCGCTGCGACATGGTTCTCAACAACACCTCCTGGACGAAGGTGAAGGACGACTGCCCCGGCGAGAACCAGGCGCCGAAATTGCACCCGACCTCGATGCCGAGCACGGTTCCGACGGAGCCTACCGACAACTGAAAGCCGCCGCTTACTGGTCGCCGTTGTTGCCCTTGGTCAGAATGTCGTCGGCGAGCGAAATCGCCGTGCGGCGGTCGGCCTCGCCGGCGGCGGCGAAGGCCTCTTCCTGCATGCTGCGGATCCAGGGCTGATCGGCCGGCGGAGCACGCTCCAGCGCCGCCGTCATCATCGCCAGGCCGCGCACGACCTTGCCGCTTTGGAACAACAGATTGCCGAGCGTCGCCTGCGCGCCGGCATGGCCTTTTTCAGCCGCCAGCTGCAGCCAGCGCCCGGCCTGCTTGACGCTGGCCTTCACGCCGCCCTCGCCCTTGAGGAACATCTGGCCGATCTCGAACTGGGCGTTCGGATTGCGGTAGTTGGCGGCGGCGCGCATGTAATATTCCTGCGCCGCGACCTCGTTTTCCTCGACCGGGCTGCCCGGGATGCCTTTGCGCAGATAGTCGCCGAGGGCGACAAGCGCGTCGGAGACGTAGCTTTCCTCCGGCGAGCCGGGCTCGACGTCCTGGTCGACGATCTCCGAGAAGAACTTGAAGGCCGCATAGTCGTCGCGCGTCACGCCGTCGCCTTCGGCATACATGCGCGCAAGCTTCCAGGTGGCGCCGATCTGGCCGTTCTCGGCGGCGTATTTATAGGCCTCGACGGCCTGGTCCTTATGGCCGTTCTTGTAGGCGGAAAAGCCGAACTGGAACACCGCCCACGGGCTCGACTGCGGCTTCACCCCCGTCTTGTCGTCGAACACCTTGTCGTCGAAGGCCATGGCCTGCCCGACGGCGCCCAAGGTCGCAACCGCGACCAGTGCCGAAAAGACAGACGACCTCAACATCTCAAATGTCCGCATAGCAGTGTGTTTCTTTCGCACCGCCCGGATGGGTGACGGCGCCGTCGCGGGCCGACCCTACGGTCTGCGCATATTTCCAGATCGCGCCGGACTGGTAGTCGGTCTCACGCGCCTTCCATTTCTTCGCCCGCGCCGCCAGCTCCGCATCCGACAGCGCCACCTCGATCGTGCCCTTCACGGCGTCGATCGAGATCACGTCGCCATCCTTGACGAGCCCGATCGGCCCGCCGACCGCCGCCTCCGGCCCGACATGGCCGATGCAGAAACCACGTGTAGCACCGGAAAAGCGTCCGTCCGTGATCAGCGCCACCTTGCCGCCCATGCCCTGGCCGTAAAGCGCCGCCGTCGTCGACAGCATCTCGCGCATGCCCGGACCGCCGCGCGGCCCCTCGTAGCGGATGACGAGGACCTCGCCTTCTTGGTAATTGCGCTGCGTGACCGCTTCGAAGCACTCCTCTTCCGAATCGAAGCAGCGCGCCGGACCTGAGAATTTCAGCTCCGACATGCCGGCGACCTTCACGATCGCGCCTTCGGGGGCAAGGTTGCCCTTCAAGCCCACAACACCGCCTGTCTTGGTGATTGGCCGATTGGCGGGACGCACAACATCCTGGCTGTCATTCCAGGCAACGTGCTGCATATTTTCGGCCAAAGTGCGGCCGGTGACGGTGAGGCAATCGCCGTGCAGATAGCCGTGATCGAGCAGCGTTTTCATCAAGAGCGGGATGCCGCCGGCCTCGAACATGTCCTTGGCGACATATTTGCCGCCGGGCTTGAGGTCGGCGATGTAAGGCGTCTTCTCGAAGATCGCTGCCACGTCGAACAGGTCGAACTTTATGCCGGCCTCATGCGCGATCGCCGGCAGATGCAGCGCCGCGTTGGTCGAACCGCCGGTGGCGGACACGACGGTTGCCGCATTCTCCAGCGCTTTGCGCGTGACGATGTCGCGCGGCCGGATGTTCTTGGCGATCAGCTCCATGACCTTTTCGCCGGAGGCGAAATTGAAGCGGTCGCGCATTTCGTATGGCGCCGGCGCGCCGCAGGAATAGGGCAAGGCCAGGCCGATCGCCTCGGCGACGGTCGCCATGGTGTTGGCGGTAAACTGGGCGCCGCAGGAACCCGCCGAAGGACAGGCCGCCTGCTCGATCTCGAGCAGCTCGTCGTCGCTGATCGTGCCGACCGAATGCTGGCCGACAGCCTCGAACACGTCCTGCACGGTGATCTGCCTGCCGCGATAGCTGCCGGGCAGGATCGAGCCGCCATATATGAAGATCGACGGCACGTTGAGGCGAACCATCGCCATCATCATGCCGGGCAGCGACTTGTCGCAGCCGGCAAGCCCGACCAGCGCGTCGTAGCAATGGCCGCGCATGGTGAGCTCGACCGAATCGGCGATGACCTCGCGCGAGACCAGCGACGACTTCATGCCCTGGTGGCCCATGGCGATGCCGTCGGTGACGGTGATGGTGCAGAACTCGCGCGGCGTGCCGTTGGCGGCCGCCACGCCTTTCTTCACCACCTGCGCCTGGCGCATCAGCGAGATGTTGCAGGGCGCCGCCTCGTTCCAGCAGCTGGCGACGCCGACCAAAGGCTGCGCGATCTCGGCCGCCGACAATCCCATGGCATAGAGGTACGAGCGATGCGGCGCGCGCGCCGGACCAACGGTCACGTAGCGGCTGGGCAGCTTGGCCTTGGAGATTGCCTTGGCGTCCATACTCGTCCTTGCCGCACACCCCGCGGCCGTTCCCATCGCCGGGCCAACCTGGCACGCATCCCGAGACCTATTCGAGTTGCTCCGGGTTTATGGCGGGAAATAGGCAGTTCCCTCGGCTAGCCTTTTAGCGCCGGGGTTGTTCATAAACTGTTGCTAAAACGTCACAATCGTGAAGGGCGCCAGTTGTGATGAGAACCTGCAACATAGGATCGGCCGGTCGAGCCAGGCTGTTGATTGCACAGCAAAAAAGGCCGGGCGGTGCCGGCCTTTCTTTTAAAATTTGCGGAACCTTAGAACTTGATCTTGATGCCGCCCGAAATTGCGGTGACCAGATCGTTACCGAAGTCGTAGCTGGCGTCCGTGCCAGCCACATAGCCGTTCTCGCCAGCGACCGTCCCGGAATGGCCACTGGTCATGACACCGACCGCACCCGCCAGGCGCACTTCGATATTCGGCTTCGGCGTATAGGCAACACCACCGCCAAACGTCCAGGTGTCGGTCTGCGAACCGTAGCCATGCGAGGTACCGCGATCCCAGGAAAGCTGGCCGGCAGCGCTCCACTGGTCATTGAACTTATGGCCTATGCCGCCTGAAACCGTCCAACCGTCACGATACATCAGGTCAAGCGAGGTTACCTGAGCTGAGTGAGCGTCATCGCCCGTGACGCATAGCGCAGCAGGAGTACCCACTACACAGATAGGAACGCTCTGCAAAACACTCCAATTGACCCATTTGATCGAACCGAAGGCGAGCCATCCGGGTGCGATGCCCGACTGCAGCTTCAATTCTACCACATCCGGCATGTACTGCGTTGAGCCGTAGATCGGCAGGACAACCCCGCCGACATTCGTGAGATCGAGCGTGCCCGAGATGTTGTCGAGCTTGACCTTCGAATTGTAGACGAGGCTCGCGCGCAACGCGATGTCGGGGATTTCGTAGGCAACGCCAGCGCGCCAGCCCCAGCCGTTGCTCGTCAGATCGACACGACCGGTACCGCCGAAGTCGGGCACCAACGGTGACACCAGGCTTTCCTTGAAGCCGTAGACCTTCTGATAGAAAACGCCGCCGATAAAGCGAAGCTGCCCCTTGCCCGCATCCATTTTATAGGAGCAAGTAGCCGCGTAGTTGTCGCTCTTGATGTCGGTTTCCATGTTGGAAAACGCACCATTCCAGACCCCGGGCGCTGTGTGCGCACCCCAAGGTTGCGAATAGTCGACCATACAGTCGATGCCTTGGACAACCTGAACCTTGGCGCCAATGCGCGGAACCCAATAGTCCTCGGCCCCATCGGCCGTAGTGCCAAAGCCGAGGTCGAGCCCTCCCGGACCGCGCGCATTCTTGTATTTGCGATCCGGCATCACGAAGGTCGCTTCCGCTTCCGTCGCGAAAGGCGACGGATCGAACAGAAGATCGATATCGTAGCCGCCACGCTCTAGGCCGCCGGCATGTGCCGGATGCATCGCCGAGCCGATCAGAGCGAGCGAAAAGCACCCTGCCCCCAGCAGTGCTTTGAGCCGCAAAATATTCATGGAAGTCCCTCCCCGAGATATGCGGGATCAAGCTAGAGCCAATTCGGGTTAATGGCGCAACTGCGAATTCAAGAGTTGTACACGTACACCTTGACAGCTCGCATTTTCGCCATCGTGCCCGGCCGCGAAATCGAGCTAATCGCGGCTTAATAGGCATGGAATGGCAGGAAAAAGCTGCAAAAACCTTTCAATGTAGCCCAAAAACAGGCCATTTTGCAGGAAACAGGCCCATTGTTACATTATGGCAACAATGGGGCTAAAAGTTTCCGTTTACGTCAAAATTAACGCAACGGCATGCCTGCTCTCAAGGTGCATTCCGGTGCGGAAAGCGGCCCCTCCAGCTAGGCCGAATCTTGCCTCTCAGCCGGCGTCGCGAACCCTGGTCAGGGCGACCGAAAGCTTCTCTTGCGCTTCGCGATATTCGGCGAGCTTTTCGCGCTCGGCCTCGACCACCTCTTCCGGCGCGTTGGCGACGAACTTCTCGTTCGACAGCTTCTTGTGCAGGCGGGCGATCTCCTCGGTCACCTTGGCCAGTTCCTTCTGCAAGCGCATGGCCTCAGCCGCGAGGTCGATGAGGCTGCCGAGCGGCAGGCAGATGGTCGCTTCATTGAGGACGATCTGGGCCGAGCCCTTGGGCGGCGTTTCCGCGAGCGATATGCCGCCGACGCGCGCCAGGCGCTTGATAGCCTGACCGTGGCGTTCGAGCCTCTCGCGCGTCGTCGCGTTGGCGCCGATCACCGCCAGGGGCGCGATCGCCGCCGGCGGCACGTTCATTTCCGAGCGCACTGAGCGGATGCCGGAAACGAGATCGACCAGCCAGTTGATGTCGGCGGCCGCGTCGTCGTCCTCGAAGTCGGGCGACGGCCAGGCGGCGTGGCAAAGCAGCGACTCGCGCTCCTTGCCCTCGCCCGCGGTCTGCGCCCACAGCTCCTCGGTCATGAACGGCATCATCGGATGCAGCAGCTTGTAGATCTCGTCGAGCACGAAGGCGACGCAGGCCCGGCTTTCCGCCTTGGCCGCCTCGTCGGTGCCCATGAACACCGGCTTCAGCAGTTCCAGATACCAGTCGCAGAACAGGTTCCAGACGAAGCGGTAGGCCGCACCCGCCGCCTCGTTGAAGCGGTAGGTCGTAATGCCCTCGGTGACCGCGCGGGCCGCCCGCGTCAGCTCCGTCAGGATCCAGCGGTTGACCGCGAGCTTGGCGTCGTTCAGCCAGAAATCGTCGTTCCTGGCGACTTCGTTCATCTCGGCAAAGCGCGTCGCGTTCCACAGCTTGGTGCCGAAATTGCGGTAGCCGGCGATACGCGCCGGGTCGAGCTTCACGTCGCGTCCCTGCGCCGCCATGACGGTCAAGGTGAAGCGCAGCGCATCGGCGCCGTATTCGTCGATCAGGTCGAGCGGGTCGATGACGTTGCCTTTCGACTTCGACATCTTCTGCCCGTTCTTGTCGCGCACGAGCGCATGGACATAGACCGTGTGGAACGGCTCCTCGTCCATGAAATGCAGGCCCATCATCATCATGCGGGCCACCCAGAAGAAGATGATGTCGAAGCCGGTCACCAGCACGTCGGTCTGGTAGTAGGTCTTGAGCTCCGGCGTCTGGTCGGGCCAGCCCAGCGTCGAGAACGGCCACAGCGCCGAGGAGAACCAGGTGTCGAGAACATCCTCGTCGCGCGTCAGGATCTCGCCCGGCTGGAAGTTCTCGAGCTTGTCCTCGACCCAGGCCTTCCACGGGCCTTCCAGCGCCAGATAATATTCGATCGCCGCGGCGAGCGCCTCTTCCTCGGTCTTCTCGACGAAGACGCGTCCATCCGGCCCGTACCACGCCGGAATCTGGTGGCCCCACCAGAGCTGCCGCGAGATGCACCAGGGCTGGATGTTCTCCATCCAGTCGAAATAGGTCTTTTCCCAGTTCTTCGGCACGAAGTTTGTGCGGCCTTCGCGCACCGAGGTGATGGCCGGCTTGGCGAGCTCGGCCGCGTTGACGTACCACTGGTCGGTGAGGAACGGCTCGATCGGCACGCCGCCGCGGTCGCCATGCGGCACGGTGTGGCGATGCGGCTCGACCTTTTCCAGGAAGCCGCCGGCTTCCATCAGTTCCACAACCTTCTTGCGCGCCGCGAAGCGGTCCAGCCCGTCGAGCTCGTCCCAGACGGCCTGGCGCTCCGGCGTCACCTCAAGACCGGCGAGAAAGTCCTCGTTGTCCTTGAGCTTGACGGCGGCTTCGACGGTCAAGATGTTGACCGCCGGCAACTTGTGGCGCTTGCCCACCTCGAAATCGTTGAAGTCATGCGCCGGCGTGATCTTGACCGCGCCGGAGCCCTTCTCCGGGTCGGAATATTCGTCGGCCACGATAGGTATCTTCCGGCCGACGATCGGCAGGATGACGTTCTTGCCGACCAGATCGCGAAACCGTTCGTCGTCGGGATGCACGGCCACCGCCGTATCGCCGAGCATGGTTTCGGGGCGCGTCGTGGCGACGGTGATGAACGTCTTCGGATTCTCAGGGTCGAACACCGTACCTTCCACCGGATAGCGGAAATGCCAGAGATTGCCGTTGACCTCGTGTTGCTCGACCTCGAGGTCGGAAATGGCCGTGAGCAGCTTCGGATCCCAGTTCACAAGGCGCTTGTCCTTGTAGATCAGGCCCTCCTTGTAGAGCGTGACGAAAACCTCCAGCACCGCCTTGGACAGACCCTCGTCCATGGTGAAACGTTCGCGCGACCAGTCGGCCGAGGCGCCGAGCCGCTTCAGCTGGTTGAAGATCGCGCCACCGGATTCGGCCTTCCACTCCCAGACCTTTTCAATGAACTCTTCGCGCGTCAGGTCGCGGCGGTGGATCTGCCTTTCCATCAGCTGGCGCTCGACCACCATCTGCGTGGCGATGCCGGCATGGTCCATGCCGGGCTGCCACAGCACGTTCTTGCCGCGCATGCGCTCAAAGCGCACCAGTATGTCCTGCAGCGTGTTGTTGAGCGCATGGCCCATATGCAGCGAGCCGGTGACGTTCGGCGGAGGGATAACGACGGTAAAGGCCTCCGCCCCTTCCTCCGCCCCAGCGCCGGCGCGGAAAGCGTCGGCCTCTTCCCAGATTTTGGCGATCTTCGGCTCGACGGTTTTTGCGTCGTAGGTTTTATCAAGCATGGAGGAAGTCCGAACTGTCGGGAACAAGCGTCCGGTGTAAATCGGAAGCTCTTGGCCGAGTCAACCGCGAGAAGGATAGGCCCGCCTCGCCCAGATGGGCTTGCCGCGACTGACGGCAATCCCACGCCTCATCGCAAAACGATCCCAAGGCTGCATTTGCCGGAAACAAAGCGCCGCCAGATGGCAGCGCATCTTAAAGCGCGTCGCGCAGAAATTAGCTTGAACGATCTGGCAAAATCACTGCGCGCCGCGCGCCACGCGCTCGATTTCCTCGCGCACCAGCCGCTCGACCAGTGTCGGCAGGTTGTTGTCGAGCCAGTCCTGCAGCATCGGCCGCAGCATCTCCTCGGCCATTTCGTCGAAGGTCTTCTTGCCGCGGCTGGCGAAGGCATCGGAAAGCTCGCCGAACGCCGCAGCGACCTGACGGCCCGCATGTTCGGACAGGATCGTCGGCCGGGCCGGCGGCAAATCGGCCGAGGATGACCCTGAGACCTTGCCGGGTACCACGGTTTCGGTAGCTGGCGCGGCAAGATCCTCCTCGTCGATCTCGACTTCGGGCGCCGCTTCCGGAGGGCGAGTCGCCACCTTCGCTTTGACCGAGCTTCCGCCAACGGCAGCGATCTCGCGCCGCCAGTCGGCGACGATGGTATCGGCACTTTGCGGTGCGCCTGCTGCTGCGGCCGGAGCGCCGGGCTCGGCAGCGACGCTGCCCCCTACTTCGGCCAGGGTGGTGGGTGCAGGCGCGGTCTTCACGGGTTCGGGGCGCGTCTCGCCGCGCTCGACCGCCGGATCGGAGGCCGCGAGCTGGGCCTGTATTTCCGCCAGGCTCACCGGCTTTCTGGGGGCGGATTCCGCGTTGAGATCGGAACGGAAGGCGTCAACGTCGGCGGCCGGCGCCGCCGCCGTCGGCTGGAGGTCCTGGCGCAAGTCACCGTTGTCGGCCGGTTGCTTGCGGCCGGTGTCGCTGTCCTCGATGATCCTTCGGATGGAAGCAAGAATCTCTTCCATGGAAGGTTCGCGCTGTGCGCTGCTTGCCGTCGCCATCGTCACATCCGCCGCCCTTGTGACCTATTGCAGATTTCCATTCCGGCCCGGCCGGAATTCGAATCAATGGCGACAGCGTAACCGACCGATCGTCATCCGAGAATCCCCAATCTGGGGAGACATTGGATTTCAACAGATTAGCTGACTCCGCGCCAGCAGCCGGCCGCTTGGCGCTCAAACGCAAAAACGCAAAAACGCCGCCCATCCGTCGGATGCGCGGCGCCTTTGGAAGTTTGCAGAAGGATCAGCGGCCGTCCGGCGTGCGCAGTCCGATCCACTTGTCCTTGACGGCGTTGTAGTGCTCTTCCGGCTTGTATTTCGTGACCGCTAGGCCGAGCCGGTCGACCGACAGCCGGCCGATCGCCGACAGGATGGCGTAGCTCGCTACGACGACGTCGCGTTCGGAGCTGGCCTGGTTGATCTTGGCCGTGATGACGGCGTTCTGCGCGTTGAGCACGTCGAGCGTGGTACGCTGGCCGACATTGCGCTCCTCGATGACGCCGTTGAGCGCCAGTTGCGCGGCGGCGATCACCTGCCTGTTGGCATCCACGCTTTCGCGGGCCGCGGTGTATTGCGTCCATGCCGAAGCCACGGCCTGGCGCACCTGGTCGCGGCTGACGTCGACTTCGATACGGGCCTGGCTAAGCGATTCCTTCGATTGGCGAACCAGCGCCGAGGTGCGGCCGCCCGAATAGATCGGTACGGTGAGCGTCGCGCCGATATTGGCCGAATTCGTTGTCCCTTCGGACGACGATGATGCAAAAACGCCGGGCGTGGTGTTGCGGTACTGGCTCGAAATCCCGGCACTGGCTGAAAGCTGCGGCAAAAGCGCCCCTTCGGCCGATTTCACCGAAAACGCAGCGGCGTCGACAAGATGTTCCGTGGCAAGGATGGCCGGATGCTCCGCGGCGGCAACGGTGAAGGCCGAATCGAGGCTCGCCGGCAACAACTTCCCAACCGGCGCGGCCGCCCTGAGCTTGCCCGGCTCGTCGCCGATGATCTGGTGGTAGGTCGCGGCACTGGCCTGCGCCGTCGCGCGAGCGGCACTGAGCTGGGCCACCGCGGTGGAGCGCGAGGCGTCGGCCTGAGCGACGTCGGTGCGGGTGCCCTCGCCGACCTCGAAGCGCGACCGTGCAGCGCGCGCCTGCTCGGTCAGGAACTGCAGGTTCTGTTCGGTCAGCACCGCGATCTGACGATCGCGGATCACATCCATATAGGCGCTTGCCGCGTTGAACAGGATGTTCTCTTCGGTGTTGCGCAGGCTTTCTTGCGAGGCGCTGACCTGCGCTTCGGCGGCGGCGACATTGTTCTTGGTCTGAAACCCGTCGAACAGCGTCTGGTCGATCTGAACCCCAAAGTTACCTGTAGTGATGTTTAAGGTTTGACCCAGGCTGTTGGAGTGGCTGCTCGTGTAATCGATGCTCGCCGATCCCTTGATCGTCGGGCGGTAGCCCGATTTGGCGATGGCAACGCCTTCATCGGTAACGCGGGTGCCGGCACGGGCGGAATTCAGCTGGGAATTGTATTGATAGGCCTTGGCGAGCGCGCCGGTAATGGTCTCGGCGGATGCGGCCATTGGCGAAAGCGCGGTCGCCGAAACGAGCATGGCTGTTAGAAAAGTCTTGCGTACGGGCGGCACGTTATTTCCCTCATTCGTTTTGCATGGGAACCACGCCGCGTCAGCCCACCCTAAACGGATCGACCAGCGCCGCGTTGTGGTATCGTTCCCCCGCTGACAGCCCCCCGAAAATGCCCGGTTAAGCAAATCAGCAACGATTGTTCAGGCGCAAGCGATCATGACAGCGCCTTCGCTGCAAGGCAAAAACGCTTAAAATTCGAATGCATGGGCACGTTCGAAGCCCGGTAGTGGCTTAATTGCCGCATTAAATGCGCGTCTTCCGGTTACAACCCCCCCAGCCTTGAAAAATAGCCGAGCCACGCCAGAGTTGCCCTGGCCTTCGACCACAACCAGCCGTCCGTCCTCGGCGAGTTGGCCGAGCAATGCCGCAGGCACTTCCTCGACGCTGCCGCCAATGAAGATGACATCATAAGGTGCCTTCGCGGCATGACCTTGCGGCAACGGCCCGGTCATCACCGTCACGTTCTGGCAACTCAGCGTCGAAAGCGTCGACTTCGCGGCTTCAGCCAATGCCGGGTCGCTTTCCAGCGCAACCACCGATTTTGCGATTCGGGAAAGCAGGGCGGCCGAATAGCCGGTGCCGCAGCCGACATCGAGCACCGAATCGCTGTTGCTGATCTCGGCCAGTTGCAAAAGCTTGGCGAGCGGCGACGGTTCCATCAGGTAGCGGGCGCCGCTGCCATTGGCGCCGCCGGAAACACGGATGTCCTCGTCGATATAGGCGAGATCGCGTTGGCCGGCGCCGACAAAGGCTTCGCGCGGCACGGAAAGCATGGCTTCGATCAGCGGCGCGCTGGTCACGTCGGTGGTGCGGATCTGGCCATCGACCATCTTCACGCGGCGTTCGGAAAAATCAGCGTTCATGTCCCAACCAATCCGCTTCCGCGCCAGTTCGCTACCCGCATGAAATCAGCGGGCCAATTCGACCGGAACCTGACGCTCCGGCGCGACGGCGCCGGAGCCCGGGCATTTGGAGGCCTCGCCCGGAATCGAACCGGGGTGCAAGGATTTGCAGTCCTCTGCGTAACCACTCCGCCACGAGGCCTTCCATGCTCCCGGCGTTCCGAGCGAACTCATTATGTTGGCGGTGAAAGGTCGTCAAGCACCGGCAAGTCATTCCCGACGCTTTCCCATACGTCATCCGAAACAGTGGTTGCCAATCGCTTGCAGCCGGTCTCGACGGCGCTTTCGGAGCTTTCCGGATCTCTCCTGGCAAGCTTTCAGTCGGGCCGGCGCCGGCGCTGCCACCAGACGACGAAGCGTCGCCTGTGGCGACGCACCAACGCGAATTCGTAGGACAGGATCAACAGGCCCAGCGGAATCATCCAGAAGCCGAGAATCGGCAGAAAGCCGAGGATACCGCCGACGGTGAGCAGCACGCCGATCGCGATCCGCGCCCCCCGCGAGCGGGGCATGGTGAATTCGCGGCCCAAGATCGTGATCTTCCGCGCCGGGGCGTTATCGTCGTCAGTTGCCGTCATTCAAAAACCAGATCCCATCTGCGCGGCTGAAGCCGTCGATACCCAAAGCCAACAGCCGACCGCTTTGTTCCGTGCCAGTGTGAACCCGTTCATATGTGGGCACGCCGAAACGATGCCACAAATGGCCGCACGAAAAACTGGAGAAAAATTGCGAATTGCTGCTTTGCAAAGCGGAAAGGTGTTTGCTATAGGCTGCGCCACTCACATCAGAGCCTCCGTTCCCCGGTAGCTCAGTGGTAGAGCAACCGGCTGTTAACCGGTTGGTCGCTGGTTCGAATCCGGCCCGGGGAGCCAAATATTTTCCAAGCGTTACGGATTTTACGCATTCCCAGTAGTTTGCGCATCACTGCTCGGGGCAACGCCTGGGGCAACACGGAACGACTCCTGCCTTTGCCTCTCGCCATTTTCCCTGGCTATCGGAGACGATCCATTTGATGACTTATCGCACCAGCGTTCTCTGCTCCCCAAAAGACTGACCGCATGATGCTGGTGCACAATCAGTCGTGACTGATCGGCATGAGGCGCGTCTGTTCCCAACCGTTACTTTGCTGCTGGTGAGCCTCGTCCTGCCTGCTTGGCCTGGCAGAACCCGGTTACGCTGAGTGACTGCCGGCTGTTCGAACGCCTGTTCGTGAAGGTCGCGGAAAACGCGCGTACCGATTCAAATGCCGCAGGGAACCAACCCGAGGGTGAGGAAGGGAGTTTATTGCCGCGCCGCCTTGGTCCAGTGCAACGGGCCTTGGTAAGGCCGGGACATTGGCACGATCGGCGTCGGCACACTGACGGGAACAGCTGACCAGGGTTGTATCGCCTGGACGAGGTGCGAGAGGAATCGTCCAGGGACGATCAACGCACACTGCCTGAAGCGAAACCGGCCAACAGTCTCGCAGTTGGTCTGGGACGACCTGATGTCGGCGGGCTGAAGCCGCCGCATCGCCGAACGATCATAGCCCTGCAGAAGCGTTATCTTCGGAACGTCCTCTGACGCTGACGCGTGCGGTGCATGAGAAGTTGCGGCCGGAGCTCATTCTTCGAGCATTTTCAGATTGCAAACTTGCAACTGATTGCGCTGCTAATGCTCAGAACCATTGTGAGTTTTTCTCTCGCCCGTGGCCCTGTGCCTAATTGCCAGAGAGATTTTGGCTATGCGCGTTGATAGTCCGGCCCGAACGTCCGTGAGAACAGGCCGGCGGCCACGGTCCGCCGTCGAAGCTCCTCGATATCCTGCGAGTAGTCGCCGGTGTAGAGCTTGATGATCATCTGGTCGCGCGCCGCTCCAGTCAGATCGTAATAGAGATGGCCATATTTGAACCGGCCGGTATCCCGGCGCCTCCCCTGTGTGCGCCTGGTGACGCCCCTGAGTTCCGCTTCGAAGGGCTCGACGCCGTGCAGCGTTACTTCGACGACCTTGCCGGTCTCGACGTCGGTTCCGATGGGGATTTCGACCACGGCTTTGTCGAGCGTGAGGCTGACGACCCGCCAGGCGATGCCGCCGAACCGCGCCGGCTCGTCCGCACGGAGGCTCTCGGAGGCGGGATTCGTCTTCTCGAAACAAATCAGCGCCGCAATCATGAGCACCACAACGTTCACCAGTGCCCAATAGATTGCGACTGGCGAGAATTCCCCCGGAGGAATGCGCGCCCATTCCGGCATGATGTTGATCACAAGTCCGAGCGCAGTGGCCGCAATCAATATTGCCAGGCAGGCAAAGGTGTAGCCGTCGAATTTGTTGTCGACATTCGAGCTTCCCTTGGGTGTCACCCGAAACGGCCGCCCAAATGGCCGGATCAGGCTCGAAATCACAGTCGGCAGCATCCGGAAGGTGGAGAAGGCGCCGACAGCGCTCGAAACCACCGGCAGATAGCGCGTCGGCGTGATCCAGTGCATCAGCAGGAAATAGGCGACGAGAACAGGCAGCTGGTGGCTGACCAGATCGGCTACTTCCGTGAAGAAGAGCGGAGGATACCCCGTCCAGAAATACATGGCAGGGACGATGAGGATCGCCAGGCGCACGAAATACTGCACGAGCCAGCTCACAGGCAGGAACATGATGCGCTGGAACAGGCTGAGACCCGGACCGCGAAGGGGTCCGTTGTGCACAAAAAGCGTCTGGATCCCGCCCTGGCACCAGCGTTGCCGCTGCACGAAATAGCCCTTCAGGTTTTCCGCAGCGAGCCCGATTGAAAGCCGCTCGTTAAGGTATCGCGTCTTGTATCCCTTGTTCAGCATCGTCAGGGTCGTCAGCAGATCCTCGGTGATCGACTCCGTCGGAAAGCCGCCGATTGCCTCCAGTGCCGCGCGACGCGTGATCGAGCACGAACCACAACAGAAGCTTATGTCCCAGGCATCCCTGCTGGCCGCCATCTCGTCGAAAAAAAGGCGCTGTTCGTCAGGCCAGGACCGCTCCAGTCCGAGATTGATCTGGACGGGATCCCTGTTGAAGAAATGCTGCGGCGTCTGCACGATGCCGATGCTGGGATCGGTGAAGAAAGGCAGTGTGCGTCGAAGAAAGTTCCGGTGTGCCACGAAATCCGCGTCGAACACTGCAACGAACTCGCCATCGCTCACCGTAAGGCCGTTATTCATGTTGCCGGCCTTGGCGTGGGCATTATCCGGTCGGGTAACGTGGATTGCGCCCTTTTCTTCGCAGAACCGCCGAAGCCAATCCCGGCGCTGGTCGTCTAGGACGTATACTTTCAGCTTTTCCCCGGGATAGTGGAGGCCGAGCGCACCAATGATGGTTCGCTCGAGCACGTCCAACGGTTCGTTGTAGGTCGGGATGAAGACGTCGACTGTCGGAAGCTCTTGCCGGGGCCGGCGGAAGAAATCGCTTGCGAGCGCATCCGCTTGGGCGCCGCGGTCGACATACCGGCTCATGATAATGAGGAAGAGCGTTATATCGAAGAATGCGAGCAGCTCGATGCCATAGAGAAACCACACCCAGTAGAAATCGAGGCCATCATTGGGATAGGGCAGCACGGTATCGGTGAGACGCCACCACAGATATCGGACAGCGACCCCGAAAACGATTGCGCAGGTGATGGTGCGCGTCCAGGTCTGGTACCGCGACCAGCCTTGGACGAAGACGAGGAAGAAAGCCGCGACCAGAAAGGTCGGGGCGAGCATTACCAGATACTGAACCATAGCCTCGTCAGCCACTGGGCCATCGTGAAGCTGCGCGTGTGGAAGCGGACCTGGACCGACCGCCCGACATGGCAGAAATTGCTGTAGTCGGTGTTGAGAGACGAGTTTGCGAGCGCCACCCTGATCCGGGCGTTGCGCCCTCTGCCGCTTGGAGGCATCGCCGCGAGTGTCGGCTCCTCTACCACCGCCGAATTGCCACGAACCGAAGTGACCTCACCGTCAATGACATTATCAGTCCCGAGGATGCGCACATCCGCGGCGCGGCGCGGATAGATCTGGTCGAAATCGACCTCGGGAACCAGAATATCCACGAAGAGGTCGCGGCAATCGAGCACGCGCAGCAGTTCGTTTCCGGCGACGACATTGGCTCCCGCAACGACGTTGTTACGCCAGATTACGCCGTTGAAGGGCATTGTCGTGACCGCGCGTTCGAGGCTGTCGACCCGTCGCGCCTCCTCTGCCAGCTGTTTGGAAATCTCTCCCAGACGGGTACGGCTTTCTGCGGCACGCGCATCGAGATCGGCGATCTGGATCGCCAACTCGTCCTGCCGCTGGTGCGAGTAAGGAACGTCGTTTTGCCCGTCCTCGAGAAAAACGCCTTGCCGCATCGCCTCCAGCTGCCGCTCCAGCCGTTTCAGGGTCAGGTTTTCGACTTCGACCTCTGCCGAGGCCGCGATCTCTGTCGCTTGCGCCTCGTCGACACTGCTCTGCGAAACGACGCCTCTCACCATCAGCGTGGAATTGCGCTTGAGTTCCGCCGCGCTCGCCGATCGCCGGGCAGCCAGCATCGTGATGCGTTGACGTGAAATCGCAATCTGCTGTTCGATGCTGTTGATCATCGCCTTGCTATAGGCATCGAAGCGTCGGCCCAATCTGGCACGCAGCGCCTCCAACTCGCTGCGCTGATTTTCGAGCGCCTGCACCCTGTTCCGCGTGGTCTCCAGTTCCGCGGCCAGCGATGTCTCGACGGCGCGATTCACCCGCTCATTCTGTATCGTCAGCAGTACTGCATTTTCCGGCAGGTGCGTGCCGGTTTTCGGCGGCGTCTGCAGCACGGTGCCCTCGATCGGGGCCGAGATCTCGGCGAAACGCGCATTGATGGTGCCGTCGAGGCTGGTATATCCCGTGAGTCCAGGCAAGAGAGCAAGAACAGCGGCAACCAGCAGCAGGACTCCTACTGCAACTCGGACAAAGCGTTTGTTCCAGAACATGGGCGTCTACAAAGCGATCAACAGTCGTCATTGGTAACGACCCCACGCCCAATCGCTACCTTAGCGCGCAACCGTTAACAATAACACACCCGTTCAATGAGGAATCAGCGACGGAGGGAGGCTTGGCCCTACGCAGATACGCCCTTGCGGCCAGGGTGCTTGCGGACGGTCGGTGGCCTATAGGCGAGCTTGCCGCGAAAAGGCGGCCGCTGCTGCCCCGTTGTGGGCATTCTGGTGCTCGGGGCGATCATTCCGGATCTCGATCAGGTCGTTTGCAGTGGAACAGGAGACCCCATGCGCCCTTAGGTCCGATCCTGCGGCTTCACATGCGACCGGCACTGCTCGCCGGGGTGGCTATCGTTGAGCGTTCTTGAGCGGGTCTGCGTACTGAGCCCGGGTGAAGAGCTGCGTTGACTGCCGGACAACTCGGTTAGTCCATCAAAAGCACCAGGGCAGGATGCAGCTTCTTCAGATTCGGCAATGATTTCGATTGCCAGGGAATGTCGGACGTTCCACGCACGACAAGTCGAACGTCAGGATGCTTGCGCACCTCGATCGTAAATTTGGCCAGCAGGTTGATGCCGGATGAGTTAAGAAAGTGAAGGTCCTTTAGATTAAGCGTAATGGAAGAGGGATTTGAGGCAAGAACACTATTCGCCAAAGCCATGATCGGTGCACCGGCCTCTGAACTGGCAAGCCGCATTGCACCGTCAAAAAAAATATCGCTTCCTTCAATCCACACCCGATAGTCGTCCGTCTTGATTTCCATTGTCCGGCTTCGTTTCATCTAGTTGTGAGTTTGCGATATCGGAATGGAGGCATACGTCTCCAAGCAAATCCGATCGCTTTCGTCGGCGGAGCTGAATATCCAGGCAAGGCGCGCGCCATAGTCGCTCATCAACGTCAGCAGTCCGAGTCCGGAGCCTTCCGCGTCGGGGTTTGCAGCATTCGATTCAATTCGCTGTATCAGCAGATCTCCGGGGTCGCCAGCCGTGATGTCCGCCAGGAGACTTTGGAACCGAGACGCGTTTTCGCCGGCGACATCATTCGACACTTTGAGCTTGAAGCAGTCCGAATCCATCGATGCCTCGATCACGATTTCACCCGGCGCGCGAAACTTGACGGCATTTTCGATGAGTTCGTTGGCCAGATATCCGATGCTATGTCGCACTTCCATGTAGTCATTGCGGAACGACCGAAAGCGCAATGCGAAAAGATCGGCAATGAAGTCCGAGGTCGTAGCACAATGACGCCAACTCAAGTCGAGAGGTCCGTCGAAAAGCCGCACGCGGCTGACACTCTCCTTCATGCCGATTGCAATGTCTGGTGTACCGAACAGCGCTGTCATTTCTATGTGTGCCTTATGATCACGAGGGTGATGTCGTCGTGGATCTTCTGGATTCCGATATGGGCCATCAGATCCTCGATGATCCCGGTCTTGATTTCCTCGGCGCTCCTGCCATGACGCTTTTGCACGCTCTGGCAGAGGCGCTCGAACCCGAACAGTTTTCTGTCTTCGTCTTCTGCCTCGGTAACACCGTCGGTGTGCAGCACGATCACGTCGCCGCTCCCGAACACGATGTCACGCGTGTCGATGAAGTGCGAGATGTCATTCTCCAGGCCAACCGGCAGACCCAGATCAAGCGTATCGATACGTTCAACGTCCCCATCCGCGCGCACGACGAGAACGTCCTCATGCTGGCCGGATAGCGTTACCCGCCCATCCTCAAAGTCAAGAAAGGCCAGCGAGAGATGCTTGTCGGTGTTCGTCCGCTCGATGTTCTTGTAGATTGCTCGGTTCAGCCGAACCAGAAACTGGTGCGGATCGCGTTCGTTGGCCTCCTGCAGCGCGCGTGCAACGGATTGGACCATCAGCATCAGCACGCCGCTTTCGAGCCCATGACCCGTCACGTCGCCGATGCCGATCTTGACCCGTGATCCGTTCTGCAGGACGTCGTAGTAGTCCCCGCCCACCTCGTCGGCCGGCCGCATATAGGCCGCGATCTCCAGCCCCGGAATCGCTTCTAGTTCGAATGGCTTTGGCAGGACCATCATCTGGATCTGCCTGGCAACCGCGAGTTCCGCGCCGAGCCGGACGTTCTCGTCCCGCAGCTTTTCGTTGAGTGCGGATATCTCCTGATTTGCTTCACCGAGTTCTCTGGTTCGTTCGTCGACGAGTTGCTCGAGGTTTTCCGTGTGAAAGCTGATCTGCTCAGCCATCCGGTTGAAGGCGGTCCCCACCGCTCCGACCTCGTCGCGCGTTGGAATGCTCACGCGCACTGTATAATCTTTGGACTGGAGCCTCTGCGCGGCGCTGGCGAGCGCCCTGAGGCCTGCGGTGATGCGCTTCGAAATTCCGAGCACCGCCGCAAAAACAATCAGAAGCGAAACGATGATCGCGCCCACCTGAAAGAGCAGGATACGGTTGGTTGCGCGCGAAATACTCTGCTGCGCGGCGAACAGGGACGCATAGATCTCCCGTTCGGGAACGACGATCCCGACTGACATGGTTTCGGACTTGATCGGGCCCGAACTCCACAAATTGGTCGGCTTCAACCTCTTGAGGACGACGATATAGGGTACCCGCTCGCCGTTGTTGTCGAGCATGATGTGCTGGATGACCCCGTCATTGTTCTGGTCGAGCGGCAGCGATGCGATCGCCGGCTGAGTGCTTGCTCGCAGCGACCTCTCCAGGCCGGTGACGCCCTGCGTGCCCGCATCGCTCGAGGATGTCAGACCGATGATCGCCTGGCCCGACGGGTTGATCGCCACCACGTTGCCAGTCGACATCGTGAGGAAGCCGAACCCGGTTTCGGCGATCTTCACACGCTCGACGACTTCCGCGAGCTGGTCGAGCGTGATGTCCGCCCCCGCCGTACCGGCGATACCGGTGCGATCGCGCTTCCACAGCGGGTGGAAGAAGCTGACGATCAGCTTTCCGGTGATGGCATCGGTGTAGGGCGCCGTCTGGGTAATATCGTCGGGGACCGGACGCGAGGCCGGGTCCCTCGCCCATTGCTGCCATGAGCCATAGATTCCCGGAAAGAAGAACTCCCAGAACTCCGCCTTGTTGTGGCCTGGATAGAGCCGGTCGAAGGTCTGTGCCTGGTCCGTATATGGTACCGTCCTGAAGATCGGCCGTTCCTTGGGACCGATATAGTACATCTGCAGCTTGGACGATCCGCTTGCCATGAGAGTCGGCGCGACGAGATCGATCACGGTGCTGTCTTCAATTTCCTGTTGAACGCCCGGCAGCGGACTGTGGTCGGCGCCCAGCAGGTAGCCCCAGACGCTTATCACGGAAGGCGCGCCCGGCAGGTTCTGCGCCCAATCGCCGTGCGTGTCGTAGACGACCTTGACGGAGCCGGGCGCCTCCTGAGAAAGGGTCGCTCCGACCTGCTGCCGCCTCCTCGGATCGTCGATCTGGGCCTGCAGTACGCCGGCCAGTGCCTTGACGTCCCCGTGGACTCGGTCGAGCAGCAGGTCGACACTTGACGCCGTCGACACGGCATAGGACCGAATGTATTCCTGGTTCGCAGTCGTCAGGCCCTCGCCGACTTCCGATGTGGCGTCGCGCGACAGCTTTTGAACGTTCCAAAGTGCCAGGCCACCGCTCAGCAGGAGATCGAACAGGACGGCGCCGCCGACGACCAGTACGAATTTCGCTCGAAAGGAGCGCAAGCCGAAACGCGGTGTGGGCTCATTGTCGGCTTTCATTGCGGCCGTCGCCCCGATGCGACCCAGATCGGCCAACCCGCATAACCCTTGGGGTGGAGCGCGGCGAAAATGTGATCCTGGAAGCCCTGCCTGAACCGCGCGACGAACTCCGGTCCGTCGCCGCGTCTGGTCGCCATCTCACCCGCATAGACATCCGCCCAGGCTGCAATAACGTCCGCGAAGTCCTGCGGATCGCCGTCCAGATTGGTGACCATGAACGTCTCGACACGTATGTCTTCGAATCCGGCTTCGACCAGGTATCGCCGGCTCTTCGGCCCAAGCTCTACGTCCATCTCGAAATGCCCGAACAGCTTCGCGACCTCGTTGTAGGTCCAACGAATGCTTTCGGCGCGCGGCTCACCAAGGCAATGCGAATTCTTCTCGTTGGTGATGTAGACCCGCCCGCCTGGTTTGCATATGCGGTAGAGTTCCTTGAGGATGAGTTCAGGTCGATTGAAGATTTGAAGGGAATGCCGGCAGGTTACCAAGTCGAACTGCGCTTCGTCGAGCAGCATCTCCGATGCATCGCCATAGGTATATTCGATACCGCGGATATCGAACTCCCGCATCACTCGCCGAGCATAGTCGAGGCTTGATATCGAGTGGTCGAGGGCGACGATCCGCGATGGCTGGAACTCCTTCTGCACCAGCACGGCGAAATCGCCGATCCCGCAACAGATGTCTGCCATGACGATGCCGGGCTTCATGCCGTGTCGCGGCAAGATTGCGCGTTCGTGGCGCCAGGTCATCTTTGTCTGTGTGCGCAGGATCGGAACGAATCCGCCCTCCTCGAGGAAGCCCTGCCCCGGATAGAATTGGCTGTCATACTCCTCGACCGTGATGTTCGGTTCGATGCCGCTCAAGCGACCGAATTTCCGCGACGTCCATCCGACGACGCTTGACGTGATGACGACGAATTTGAGATCGGGTCGGGCGCGGCAGGCGTCGATGATGATCCTTGAAAAGGCGTGAAACGCAGCGTTGTTCATCTGCGTCAGGCGTTTGACATTGACGTAGAGAACGCCGCGCACGCCGCTGATCGCATCGCGGAGCAGGCCTATGCTGGGTCCAAGCTCATCAATCGCCTGGGGCCGGACTACCCCAGATATGGCGAATTCCTGATTGTTCGCGTCATAGCGCGCCTTGAACCGCGGGAGGAGATCGTAAGGGCTCACCTCTATTGGCCCTCAAGCGGAAGATCCACGACAAGCTTGATCGCGTCACCGTCGACCTCCTCGACCCTGAGCGTCGCTCCGTAGTCGACAGCCAGTTCCAGGAGCACGACCTCTCGGCTAGGTGCGATATCTCCGGACACGGAATTAAGGTATCGCTCCCTGGCCCCGGATCCTGCGGCTTGCGCCACGGCCTCCCCGTAGAACTGGCGCTCCTCCGGCACGCAAGGAAATGTCAGCTCAATCCTGTCCGTCGCGCCATGGCGAGACACCTTGCATGCCAGTTCGCCGTCGGCATGGCGAGTTCGAAAGGCGACTTCCAGCAATTCGTTAAAGGCGGAGGAAAAGAGGTTTGAGTGCCGGACCGAATCCGACCTGTTTTGACTGACCATGCGGGCCATGTAGGTCGAGACATAATCGCAGTGTCTCCAAGCTGAGACAAAAGCTTTCATTTCCATGTCGACCTGGATCATGGGCTCAAAATTCGGTTCGCCAGCCGGCTTGTGATGAACAGATCCCATCGGCATCCTCGCTTGTTCCATCAGATTTATGCCTTGGCGGGCGACGACCTCCGAGGGCGCAAGGCGCTAGCCCGCCCCCTTTGTTTGCTCCATAGCTCGTCCCACTGTCAGAGCGGGCCGTTTGATGAAATCACCGATTTCCTCGATTTCGAGTGGGCGTCCCAGGAAATTACCCTGCAGGCAATCGCAGTTTTCCTTGATCAACCACCGCGCCTGCGCCCACGTCTCGACGCCCTCGGCCGTGACGCTCATTCCAAGGCCGTGCGCCAGATTTATGATCGATCGCACGATCGTCTGGCCCTTGGAATCCGTATCTACGTCGGTAATAAAGTACTGATCGATCTTCAAGGTGTCGAACGGAAAGTTTTTAAGGTAGCTTAACGACGAATAATACGTGCCAAAATCATCGAGCGAAATGCGTATTCCCAAGACATTGAGAGTGTTTAACGTGTCGATATTGTCGACCGTCTTCTCAAGGAGAACAGTCTCGGTTATCTCAAGTTCAAGTCTGTCGGCTCGGATTCCAACCTCATCGATGATCTGAGCAACTGTGTCCGTCAGCGAGCCGCTAAGGAACTGAGCCGGCGACAAGTTCACCGCGATCGTCAGCGAGGAAGGCCATGTCAATGCCTGGCGACAAGCTTCCTCAAGCACCCATCGCCCAATCTCGTCCATCAGGCCGTCGGCTTCGGCGATCGGTATGAACACGCTCGGCGGAATGATCCCGATCTCGGGGTGTCGCCACCGCAGTAGCGCCTCGAACCCGATCACCGACGAGGGAGGACGAATGAGCGGCTGGTATTCCAGATAAAGCTCGCCCCGCTCCAGCGCAGTTCGAAGGCTGCGTCTCAGATTCTCGCGGTGCTCGAGCAAGAGCAGCATCGCACGGTTGAAGATTCGAGCGCAGCCGCGTCCATCTGTCTTGGCTGCGTAAAGTGCAATGTCGGCGGCTTTCATCAACTGCTCGCCATCAGTCCCGTGCTCCGGCGCGAACGCTATTCCGATACTGGAGCCAACGAAGACGGTAATGTCGTTGATGACGAACGGCTGCTTGAACGCTTCGACGAGCGATCCAGCGAGGCGCTCAGCTGCCGCAGGCTGCTCCTTTCCCACTTGGATGACGGCGAACTCATCGCCGGCATAGCGGTACGCGGATTCGCCCTCCTGCAGCGCGTCGCGGATACGACCTGCCGCGAGTTGAAGAAGCGTGTCGCCTGCTCCATGGCCGAGGGTGTCATTGACCGCTTTGAAATCGTCAAGGTCGATTTGCAGCAGGGCTGCTTTCGGCTTTGGTCCACCAATGGCCGCCAATACCTGCTGCAGCCGCTCGCCGAATCGCCGCCGATTCTGCAGGCCAGTCAGCACGTCGTGAGTCGCCTGATGGAGCAGAATTACATGCTCCTGTTCCTCGGCTGCGCTTCGCCCGCCGGGCCCCCTCGATTCGATGATTCCTAGACCATTTGCAGTGCTGAAGACGAAAACGGACCGGGGCGCCTCGCCCGGCGATGGCGGTAAGTCAATGCTCGTTGGAGAGCCGCCTTGGAACACGCGAAGAAATTCGTCGCGATATCTAGCAAGAAGGAAGGTCGGATAGATCTCCCATATGGCGGCGCCTGAGGCCACCACGCCTCCGTACACGCTTTTGAGCCTAGTAGCATAACGCGTCAGGCGGAAGTCCCGGTCATAGAACGACACGAGATCGGCGGTGTTCGACAAGAGGTCGACGAGAAGCACTTCAGCGGTATCTGGAGCGTTAGGGGCAGGTCCCTTACCCTCTTTGCCGGCGCCGGATGCCTTTGGATGCAAGTGCCACCTCCATAGGTGGTGCCAATATGCTTCCCTCAGTTTAGAAATAGCATAACTACCAAGCTTGGCAAACTTTCAACCTGCATTCTTAACAAGCGCCGTGTGCGGCGTAGACGCGATGCGTACTCCGCTGTGACCGGCGGTTGTTTATCAACACGATGAACTTTCATTCAACTTTACTAAATTAGTAATTTCTGAGATCACCGCAGGTGTCGGCAGTAATTCGAATCATTACGGCGCACAGGGCGGAGCGGTGTTCGCCGCTGGTGCGGGACTACCAGCCTCGCAAATTCGAAATCGGCTTTCTCAAATATCTGGCTTTCAGCCATGTTTTCGACGGTCCGCTCCTGTAGGGGCTGTCGGCGCGTTTCGAGATGATTCCGTCAAGCCCTGCCTTCTCGATCGCGCGAAGGATCGCCAGCGCGCCGCACTCAAAATGCTCACTGTATTGGATCTTGCGGACGCCAGGCTCAACCAATCGCCGCAGCGCTTGCTTGCGCTGCAGCAAGGGCCAGGGGGCAAGATTGCGACCGTCGAGATGGAGGATGTCGAACGCGACAAACACCAGCCGGCTCGGCTCGTTCCAGATCGCAGCTTCCAGCACAGGGGAATCGGGCGTACCCTGCTCGCCTGATACAATCACCTCGCCGTCGAGAATGGCGGCCCGGCATGGCAGCTCGAGCGCCAGGGCGATAGGCCAGTATTTTGTCGTCCAATCCCGGCCGTTCTTGCTGTAGAGACGCACGCCGCCCTTATCGATGATGATCTGCGTGCGGTAGCCATCGAGCCAAGCCTCGTGAACCCACCCCTCATCTTGAGGCGGCTGCTCGACAAGAGTTGGCATCTGCGGCGGAATGAACTCCAGCCGGTCGCCGTCCACTTTGTCACGCTTACCCAACCAAGCCACCATCTTTGACGGATAGCGGTGGCGCGAGCGGCACAGGCGATCCGGTATCCCCCAACTTGGACACCTGCCGCCTGTGCCGAGCCCCCCACTAAGCCATCGAGCCCCCACTAGGCCATTCTGCGACAGAATGAACACCAGCCTGCCGCCCGGCCTTGGCACGCTTACTTAACTACGCCACTACCTTTGATGGATAGCGGTGGCGCGAGCGGCACAGGCGATCCGATGCCCCCCAACTCGGACATCTGCCGCCTGTGCCGAGCCCCCACTAAGCCATCGGGCCCCCACTAAGCCATTCTGCGACGGAATGAACACCAGCCTGCCGCCCGGCCTTGGCACGCTTACTCAACTACGCCACTACCTTTGACGGATAGCGGTGGCGCGATCGGCACAGGCGGTGCGATACTCCCCCAACTTGGAAACCTGCCGCCTGTGCCGAGCCCCCGCTAAGTCATCGCCAACATCTACGAATACGGTCGCACTGTCGTTAGCTGCGCATCCAAATACTTATCCGGGCGTACATATCTCGATATCGGCGCGGCATCTCTCCCAGGGCTTGTGCTATTTGGGGTGCCGTCAGCCCACGCAGTCGCCTTTTCCAATTACGGGATTGCCGCGCGGCACGCAGCAGAACTCCGGGCGGCATTCTGATGAAACGTCGCCGATCTCAACCGCCGGCGACGCCTGTTCAGCTTCCAAGCGTCTTGAGCCAGTCTTCAAAGGAAGCAGCCTTCTCGCGCTCGCTGAGCGAAACAGAGTGGGCGGGGCGCGGCAATACCATCGTCCTGCGGGATTCGCGGGGGCTGTAACCGAATTCCTTGCTGAACGCTCGGCTGAAGTTTGCCGCTGAACTGAACCCGAAGGCTTCCGCAATTTCAACAATGCGTCGGCTGTCCGCCGGATCGCTAAGCGCAAGATGGGCTGCCAAAAGTCGGCGGCTTTGAATGTAATGGAGAACACCACCGCTCGGTTCGAACAACTGATAGAGGCGAGATCGCGAAACGCCGAGCGCCCGGCACATTGAATCCGGTGTCAGGCGAGCCGCGTCCAGATTGTTTTGGACGTATCGACGCGCTCGCTCCA
The DNA here is from genome assembly GCF_033977165.1 of Mesorhizobium captivum. Lineage (NCBI taxonomy): Bacteria > Pseudomonadati > Pseudomonadota > Alphaproteobacteria > Hyphomicrobiales > Phyllobacteriaceae > Mesorhizobium > Mesorhizobium captivum. The sequence goes on along the minus strand of NZ_JAVIJB010000010.1, from coordinate 28,746 downwards.
TTAGTGCGACACTCGCCAGTTGTTCGGCCGCCGCGGCATGTTCGGCCGGCGGCGCAAGGCAGGCAATAATCATGCTGCGTGTTGCGTGCACGATGCGGGGCAGATCTTCCGCCGTGAGATTGCGCAGTCTTGTTACGATGCTGTTGATGTAGTCGATCAAAAGGTTAGCGAAGTTACCGGACAAAATTGAATTGTTGTTTGCGTCGAGGGTCCCCGCCACATCGGCGAACAAATCACGCGGCAAATAGAGAAAGAGACTTTCGGATTCCGTTGTCCTTCCGCGAAACGGGTAGCCGAGAGATCTGATCTCCAATTTACCCGGCTGTCCCTCCGCGACGCGGCGATCGACCTCCGTCCATGACCGGCCAGTATGTGGCAATACGACATACCAATGATCGATCGAGCTGGACCTAAGCTTCGCGGCAGACCGCATATAACTGTGCGCCGGCGCGCGCTGTTCAACGATCAGCATGCCACCAAGATTCCAAGCCGTGTGGTCGGCGGGAAAGCCGTCGTCCAGCGATTTGTTATCCGGCAACTTGGCCTCGACAAGCGGTGCCACATGCGCTTGCCAAGCGGCAAATTGATCTTCTGGCGCCAGTTCGAGCGTTGAAAAGGACAACGGTTCTAGCGCCGGTGCGAGTGGTAGAGCGGCCTCGTTGTCAGGCTGAACGTCGCGTGGCCAACGGCGTCGCTCACGCTCGGGCGTTTGCCCAGCATGCGCCTCGTCTTGCCTCTTAGCGTCGATCGCGCGTGGTGCCATATCCGATTCCGGTATGCCCATGCCCTCGCAATCATGTGGTGTATCCCGGCATCTGGCAAGCCTGTCGGCCGCATCGGCGATCACGCTGGATTACAATAAGAAATGCATCCGGAGACAAGTTTCTGGATGCGAAGATAACGACACTCTTCAGACCGGTGCGTATAGAATCCGACATCGTGAAAGCGATGTTGAGGAGACCACGAAATGAACGAAAAGCTTAAAGGAGAAGCTCGCCGCAAGATAATCCTTGATGGATACGTTAATAACGAACCATTGAAAGACATTGCGGCAAAGCTCGGATGCTCACTGGCAAGCTTGAAAGTCAGCGCCAGCAAACTCGGTTGCACTAGAACCCCGAAGGAGGCGGCTGATTTCCGGCGAGGCTTTCGTATACCGGAAAACAAGCGGCAAGACTATTACCAGCTGATGACTTCAGGGCAATATAGATCTCGCGAATGTGCGCAGATTTTGGGGTTATTGACAATGGAATCATAGATACCGAGCGATTACTACAATGCCGTTGAGCATAGTATCGCTCGGCCTAGTGATAAAAGCCCGCCGCAACACACGGGCGGCGGGCCTGAAAGGGTCGTTAAAAATGCTGCGTCTGCGTTTCAATCGCACCTGTCTTAGTCCTCTCGATCTGGCTGTATGCGAACGCGTGTTCAATCAGGTCTGCGCGGAGGAACAGCTCGATCCGATGGACCAGGCCGCCGAAATTCTGGCGGTGATGGTTGTGGCCATTTTTCGAAACGCTCACACCAACGAGCGCGAACTGCTGGAGGCGGTCAAATCCCTCCGGCAAAAGGCCACGGGAACCGGGCAATAGTGATCAGCAGCGCGAACGTCGCCACCAACAGGCCGGCCGCGGAAGCCGGGCTGGCTGTGCTCGAAGCAGGCGGCGACTTCGCCGACGGCGCGATTGCCTTCGAGGGCAGTTGGCTGGGCGCCGAAACCTTCCTCTCGTTTGACGAGAAGGCACGAGGCTGATCGAAGCGCAAGGCGGCGCTGTTCGCCTGCTGGCCTGAAGACGGCCCGCGTTTCCAAAGACGCCGCCGTTGCACTTGCGCGCAAATGCATGTCGCGCGATGGTCGCGCAACTTTCGGGGAGGATTCATGCGCAACATCCTGGCATCGGCGCTGCTGCTGGCGGCAGCGCTTTCTTCAAGCACCGCCCTCGCTCTGGACAGTTCCGGCACGCCGGTCGTCGTGACGCCGCTTGCTTCCAAGACGACCACCGCGTCAGGCCAGCCGATCACGCTGCCGCAGGGGAGCGTCGAGGTTCAGGTTTCGGCCTATCAGATCGCGCCCGGCGCGACGCTTCCAGTGCACAAGCACCCCTTCCCGCGCTATGCCTATGTCGAGGCAGGCACGCTCAAGGTCACCAATGTCGAGACCGGCAGCAGCAACACCTACAAGACGGGCGATTTCATCGTCGAGATGATCGGGCAATGGCACCAGGCCGCCAATATCGGCGCCGACCCGGTCAAGCTCCTGGTGATCGACCAGGTCGAACAAGGCGCCAAGAATACGATCTTGAAGCAGTAACCAGGCAGGCTCCTGAAGCAATGGGCTTCAGCTGTTCCGCAATCAGGCGCGCGCCCAGCCGGACACCCAACCATATGTCAGCCCCAGGCGCCCACCGGTTGCCGGGTCGGCGCGTTCAGACGATTGAACGCGTTGATCAGCGCGATCTGGATCACCAGCGCGGCAAGCGCCTTGTCGTCGTAGTGGCGGGCGGCTTCGTCCCAGACATCGTCGGACACCGCGTCGGAGCGGTCGGCCAATCGCGTCGCGGCCTCCGCCAGCGCCAGGGCTGCGCGTTCTGCGCCGGTGAAATAAGGCGTTTCCCGCCAGGCGGAGACGGCAAAGATCCGCTCGTCCTTCTCGCCCGCCTGCTTCAGCTCGCGCGCATGCATGTCGACGCATACGCTGCAACCGTTGATCTGGCTGGCGCGCAGATGGATGAGCTTGCGCGTCACATAGGGCACCTCGGCGACTTCGGTCGATTTGTCCAGCGCCAACAGCGCCTGCAGGGCGCCGGGAATGAGCATCACCGGGTTCTTCAATCTGGCTTCCATCGTCTGTCTCCTTGGACATGCTTTCACGAGCCCTTGAATGCACTGCATCAGGGATCAGCTCTGGTTTGCTGTTGTCAGGTTCGCGCCTCGGCTAGCGCGATGCCGAGAATATCAGCCTTGCCCGGCAGCGACTTGTTCGAGCCGCTCCAGGATGCGTGGCCAGCCGCTTCCCATGCCCTTGTAGCCAGGCTCGTCTTGCGGCCTGAAACCGGACTGCTCCATACGCACGCGCGTGGACGGCCCCTCAGGCGTCAGTGACCAGGTTACAACAGTCTTCAAGCCGCTGTCGGACTCGCTTCCGTCGCCCCAGCTGTAGGTGAGCAGATGCGGCGGCTCGACCTTCAGCACCACGCAGTTGACCACGCCTGACCAGCCGGGCACTGGCTTCGCGCGGAAAGTGAAGCGGTGGCCCTCGACGGGTTCAAAATCGTTCTCCATCAGCCACTCGGCGACCAGATGCGGAGAGGTCAGCGCGCGCCACACCTTGTCGGCCGCGTGCGGTAGGAGCCGCTCGACAAGGATTGATTTGGTCTCAGTAGTCATCGGCCTTTCTGTGATGTCATTCACGGCATCCTCCTTGTCCGGTTCTCCAACAATGTCTCCTAAGCGGAGACATGGCGCTGCTGGGCTGCTGCTCCAGGGGAGCGTGCCCGACGACGAAGCCCATAGTTGACCGGCTCAGATCAATAACCTATCAGCTATGGATTTATCTATAACCATAGAGTTATCGATGTCAACCGGCTTTTGCGCTGCTTAGAAGTGACAGTGCTCCATGGCTGGACCGATCGATACGGCTTTCGCGGCAGCCGACCCGATGCTAGGGCTGGTCACCCTATTGAAGCATGGATGGACACTTGTGATTGACGCCCGACAGCCGCTGATCGAAATCTGCGTCGAAGGCATCGATGGGCTGCTTGCCGCGCAGGCCGCCAACGCCGACCGGGTCGAGCTTTGCGCCAGCCTAGTCGAAGGCGGCATCACGTCGAGCCTCGGCACGGTGCGTGCAGCACTCGAACGCGCGACCATCCCCTTCCATGTCATCGTGCGTCCACGCGGCGGCGATTTCCTCTATAGCGAGGCGGAATACCGATCGATGCTCGCCGATGTCGGCGCGCTCCGCGATCTCGGCGTGGCCGGCGTCGTCGTCGGTTGCCTGACCGCTGACGGCGCCATCGACGAGGCGCGCATGAGCGAGCTGGTGCGGGCGGCCGGCCCTCTCAACGTCACCTGCCACCGCGCCTTCGACATGACGCGCGATCCAACCGAGGCGCTCGAAGCACTGATCCGCTGCGAGGTCGGCCGCGTGTTGACCAGCGGTCAGCGCGACACGGCGCTGGAGGGCGTCGCCCTGCTGGCGCAGCTCGTTCGCCAGGCTGGCGAGCGCATCATCATCCTCGGTTGCGGCGGACTGGCGCCCGACAATATCGGCGAAGTCCTGAGGCGAACCGGACTGACCGAGATGCATTTCGCAGCGCTTGCCGATGTGCCGAGCGCCATGCGCTACCGCAACCCTCATGTCGGCATGGGCGGCGCCGATCTCGATCGCGAATACCGCAACACGGTGACCGACGAGACCCTGGTGGCGGCAACGATCGCGGCCGCGAGGGCTTGATGGTTGAGACGATGTCGAAGGATCGGCTGCCGATCGAACGAGTCGCGCCCCCTGACGAGGTCGCTATCCTCACCCTCAACAACCAGCATGCCGCCGAACTGTCCTGGCTCGAGCCTGAGCGGTTGTCGTTCCTGATCGGGCAGGCTTTCTACACGCGCCGCATCGGCGCGCTCGGAGCCTTCATCATGTGCTTCGATCAGGACGCCCGCTACGACAGCCCGAATTTTCTTTGGTTCCGCAAGCGTTATCCGCGCTTCGTCTATGTCGACCGTGTCGTGGTCGCGGCCGAGGCGCGTGGCCGTGGCCATGCGCGCCGGCTATATGAGGATCTGTTCGAGCACGCCCGCCGCGCCGGCCACACGATCGTCACCTGCGAGGTCAATGCCGATCCGCCGAACCCAGCCTCGGACGCCTTCCACGCAGCGCTCGGCTTCGCCGAGGTCGGCGACGCCGTGATCCACGGCGGCAAGAAGTCGGTGCGCTACTACGCCAAGCCGGTCGCCGGCTGAACGACAAACATCGCTGGCTCCAAAAACAAGCCCGAGCTAATGTAGCCGCTCGCTGGCTTGGGGGGCCTTGTCATGCCGAGCAACGCTTTTCGCTTCGACGAGAGCTGGGACATCCCGGAGGGGACACCGCAGGAAGTGTGGGACGTCCTTTCGGATGCCGAGTTGCTGCCGCTCTGGTGGGGCGACGCCTATAAGGGGGTCGAACCCCTCGACAAAAAGGGCAAGGGCGTCGTCGGGTCGCGGGCGAGAGCCAGGGCGCGAGGCGCCCTGCCCTATGAGCTGAACTTCATCATCGAGGCGGCCCAGCTCGAACCAGGCCGTCTGGTGGTGGTGAAGACCTTCGGCGATTTCGACGGCCTATGGCGAGCGGAATTGTTTCCGTCCGGAACCGGAACGCATGTGAAGCTCACCTGGCAGGTCATCGTGGAAAGGCCGATCCTCAAACTCCTCGCGCCATTGCTCAGGCCGGCCTTTGCCTGGAACCACCGCTGGACCACGCCGCGCGGCGAAGCAGGGCTTCGTCGCTATCTCGCCGCGCGGAAGAACGGCAGCGCCTGAAACTCACCAATTGCGGTTGAGCCAGCCGCGGGCTGGTTTTTCGACGATATAGTAGCTCGCCAGCGCGCAAGCGAAGACCGCAGCCAGCATCGGGATCGGTGTGACGTCCCGATCATAGACGAATTTGTAGAAAGGCTGCTGCCAGAGATAGAGCGAATAGGACCACAGCCCCAGCATCACCATCGGCCGCGACGACAGCAATCCGGTGAGATACCCGCCGGCATGGTCGAGCGTGTTGACGGCGAGCGCGAGCAGCGGCACGCCCAGCAGATAGTGCACGGGCGTCGGCACCGGATCGAGGAACAGCAACACCGCGCCCGCGGCCGCCGCCAGCGCCACATGCCGATTCCTGAGGAATGCCGACAGCCGTCCGTCGGCCTTGAGCAGGCAGATCGCCGCCGAAAGCAGGATCGAGGCGATATGCACGTCGGTGCGCCAGTAGCTGGTCTCGTAGTCCATACCGAGAACCCGGTAGGAGATGGCGCCGTTGGCCATCGCCAGCAACGACAACGCCACGAGCAGCCGCACGACATTGGCGCGCCCGGACACCACCACGCTGATCAGCGCCAGGATGACATAAGAATGCTCCTCGATGGCGAGCGACCAGATATGATCGAGCGCGCCGGCGCGGTTTACGAAAATGCCGGCGTAGTTGTAGGTGAAGGTGAGCGCCGTCAGCGCCGCCTTCCATTTGAAGGCGATAAAGGTTCCGGCAAGGCCAATCATGGCGGCAAACACGAACACCAGCAGTGCCGGATATATTCGCGAGAAGCGGCGCTTGAAGAATTTCTTCAGCGGAAAGCGCTCGATGAACAGGATCTCGCCCATCAGCCGGCCGCTGAGCACGAAGAAAAACTCGACGCCGAGAACCCCGAGGTTGATTCCCGGAACCGGAAAGAAATGGCCGATCAGCACGAGCGCGATCGACAGGCCGCGCCAGCCGTCGAGATAGGCCAGCCTTGTCCGTGCCGCTCTGTCGGCTGCGGCTCGCGGCAGGACACCGGCCGTCGCGGAGATGTCGGTCATGCCCGTCCTTCGCAACTCGAGGCCCCGGCACGGAACAGCCGTGCTCGGAACCGCTTCGTTTCCCGCCGCATTTATTTTGCAGTGCGGAATAATCTTGTGCAAGTGCGAAGCCGCGAATTCTCAGGCAATTCCTGCCAAGCGGTTGCGAATACAAAAGAAAAAGGGGCCGCGACGGCCCCTTTCTTCACCGAGGTTGAGAACGTTCAGGCGTTGGCCGCGGCCACCGCGCGCTTCGCCATCACCGCGATCAGGTTGGCGCGGTAGTCGGCAGAGGCATGGATATCGCTCATCAGGCCCTTCGCCGGCACCTTTAGGTCGTCGAGCGCCGAGGCGTCGAAATTCTTCGCCAGCGTCGCCTCGATTTCCCTGGAGCGGAAGACGCCGTCGTCGCCGGCGCCGGTCACCGCTGCCCTGACCCCATCCTTGCCCTTGGTCACGAACACCCCGACGATCGCGTAGCGCGAGGCCGGGTTGCGGAATTTTTGGTAGGCCGCCTTGGCCGGCGCGGTGAAGGACACCGCCGTGATGATCTCGCCGTCCTTCAGCGCCGTCTCGAACAGCCCCTTGAAGAATTTGTCGGCGGCGATCTCGCGTTTGTTGGTGACGATCGTCGCGCCCAGCGCCAGCAGTGCCGCCGGATAATCGGCGGCAGGATCGTTGTTGGCGATCGAGCCGCCGATCGTGCCCTTGTAGCGCACTGCCGGGTCGCCGATCAGCGAGGCCATATGCGCGAGCGCCGGACAGGCCTTCCTAAGCTTCTCGTCGGCGGAGACATCGTAATGCGTCGTCGCAGCACCTATGGTGACCGTCTTGCCGGATACCTTGATACCCTGCAACTCCTTCAGCCGCGACACGTCGACCAGGTCGGAAGGTGCCGCCAGCCGCGTCTTCATGGCGGGGATCAGCGTCATGCCGCCGGAGAGCAGCTTGGCATCGCCATTCTTCAACAGCTTGGCGGCTTCGGCGACCGAGGCGGCGCGGTGGTAGTTGACCGAATACATCTGTCTTTCTCCCTTCGGGGAAAGAGCGAATAGGGAGTAGCGAATAGCGAATAGGACCTGTCCCTTCGCACCGCGCTTTTCCCCTATTCGCTACTCCCTATTCCCTATTCGCTTCTCAGTGCTTCTTGGCGTGGATGGCCGACCACACGGTCGACGGCGATGCCGGCATGGCGATGTCGACGACGCCGAGCGCGTCGGTGATGGCGTTGATCACCGCCGGCGGCGAGCCGATTGCACCCGCCTCGCCGCAGCCTTTGACGCCGAGCGGATTGCCCGGGCATGGCGTGTTCGAGGTCGAGACGTTGAACGATGGCAGGTCGGCGGCACGCGGCATGGTGTAGTCCATATAGCTTGCCGTCAGCAGCTGCCCACTGGCGTCATAATACGTGCCTTCGAGCAGCGCCTGGCCGACGCCTTGCGCGATGCCGCCATGCACCTGCCCCTCGACGATCATCGGATTGATGATGTTGCCGAAGTCGTCGGCCGCGACGAACTGGATGATTTCCGTCAGGCCGGTTTCCGGATCGATCTCGACCTCGCAGATGTAGCAACCAGCCGGGAAGGTGAAGTTGGACGGATCGTAGAAGGCCGTCTCCTTCAAGCCCGGCTCCATGCCGGCGGGCAAGTTGTGGGCGGTGTAGGAGGCAAGCGCCACCTGGAACCAGGGCAGGCTCTTGTCGGTGCCGGCGACCTTGACCTCGCCGTTTTCGATGACGATGTCGCCCTCATCCGCTTCGAGCAGGTGCGCCGCGATCTTCTTGGCCTTGGCTTCGACCTTGTCGAGCGCCTTGGCGACGGCCGACATGCCGACGGCGCCCGAGCGCGACCCATAAGTGCCCATGCCCATCTGCACCTTGTCGGTGTCTCCGTGGACGATCGAGACCGAATCGATCGGCACGCCGAAGCGCTGGGTGACCAGCTGCGCGAAGGTCGTCTCGTGGCCCTGGCCATGGCTGTGCGAGCCGGTCAGCACCTCGATCGTGCCGACGGCGTTGACGCGCACTTCCGCCGATTCCCAGAGGCCGACGCCGGCGCCGAGCGAACCGACCGCCGACGACGGCGCGAGGCCGCAGGCCTCGATGTAGCAGCTCATGCCGATGCCGCGCAGCTTGCCCTTTTTGGCGGCGTCCGCCTTGCGCTTGGTGAAGCCGGCATAGTCGGCGGCCTTCATCGCCGCGTCGAGCGAGGTGGCATAGTCGCCCGCATCATAGTTCATGATCACCGGCGTCTGGTGCGGGAACGATGTGATGAAGTTCTTGCGCCTGAGTTCCGCCGGCGACACGCCGAGCTCACGCGCGGCCGTCTCCATCATGCGCTCGAGCACGTAAGTGGCTTCCGGCCGCCCTGCCCCGCGATAGGCATCGACCGGCGCGGTATTGGTATATACGGTGCGCACATTGGCGTGGATGGCCGGGATGTTGTACTGGCCCGACAGCAGCGTGGCGTAGAGATAGGTCGGCACGCAGGACGAGAACAGCGACATGTAGGCGCCGAGATTGGCTATCGTGTCGACCTTGAGGCCGGTGATCCGGTTGTCCTTGTCGAAAGCCATTTCCACAGTCGAGACATGGTCGCGTCCATGCACGTCGGAGAGGAAGCTTTCGGTGCGGTCGGCGACCCATTTGACTGGAACACCGGTCTTCTTCGACGCCCACAGACAGACGATCTCTTCCGGATAGATGTAGATCTTTGAGCCGAAGCCGCCGCCGACGTCAGGCGCGATCACCCTGAGCTTGTTCTCAGGCGCGACATTGTAGAAGGCGCTCAGCACCAGGCGGGCGACATGCGGGTTCTGCGACGTCGTCCAGCAGGTGTAATGGTCCTCGGCCTTGTCGTAGTGACCAAGTGCAGCGCGCGGCTCCATCGCATTCGGCACCAGGCGGTTGTTGACGATCTTCATGCGCGTGACATGCGCCGCCGACCTGATCGCCGCGTCGGTGGCCTTTCCGTCGCCGAGCTCCCAGTCGAAGATCAGATTGTTCTCGGCCTCGGCATGGACCTGCGGCGCGCCCTTTTCGAGCGCCTTGGTCGCCTCGACCACCGGCTTCAATTCCTTGTAGGTGATCTCGACCGCTTCCGCCGCGTCGCGCGCCTGACCCTTGGTGTCGGCGATGACGATGACGACGGCGTCGCCGACATAGCGCACCTTATCCACCGCGAGGGGAGACCAGGCGCCCATCTTCATCGGCGTGCCGTCCTTGGAATGGATCATCCAGCCGCAGATCAGATTGCCGATCCCGTCGGCCTTGAGCTCCTTGCCGGTCAGCACTCCAACGACGCCGGGCATCGCTTGAGCCTTCTTGACGTCGATCTTCTTTATTTGCGCATGCGCGTGCGGGCTACGCACGAACACGGCATGCTTCATGCCGGGCACCACCATGTCGTCGACATAGCGGCCGCCGCCGGTGATGAACCTCTTGTCTTCCTTGCGCGCCACGCGAGCGCCTACACCTTCGATACCCATTGCGGAAGTTCCTCCCGAATTCAGTGTGAATGGTGAATTGTGAAATGGTGAATGGTCGAAAGAGGAGGAGCCGGCAGCGGCTCCATTCACTATTCACCATTGACCATTCACCTAAGCCGCTTGCCTGGCCTTGCTCTTGGCCCCCTTCGACATCGCTTGCGATGCCGCGAGGATCGCCTTGACGATGTTGTGGTAGCCGGTGCAGCGGCAGATATTGCCGTCGAGCTCGGCGCGCACGGTGGCCTCGTCGAGGCCTTGCGGGTGGCGAGCGATCATGTCGGTCGCCGCCATGATCATGCCCGGCGTACAGAAGCCGCATTGCAGCCCGTGATGCTCCTTGAACGCAGCCTGCACCGGATGCAGGTCGGCACCGTTCGCCAGCCCCTCTATGGTGACGATGGTCGACCCAGAGGCCTGCACGGCGAGCATCGTGCAGGATTTCACGGCTCTACCGTCGACATGCACGACGCAAGCGCCGCACTGCGAGGTGTCGCAGCCGACATGGGTACCCGTGAGGCCGAGATGTTCCCGTAAGAAATGCACGAGCAGCGTTCGGTCTTCGGCGCTCCCGCTGACCCGCCTGCCATTCACAGTCAACGACACGTCCGACATGCAACCCCTCCCCTGGGTATAACCTTGGTCATCCAATGCCGATGCCGTGCTGATGCTTCGGCAATGCGCTATCCTCGTATCGCGCAACGGTAACAAACAGCGCGCCCGGCATTCCGCCAATTGTACTTTCGGTCATGGCCAAAGCGTTGTGCGGCACCACGCCCGGCCCCATTGCCAAAACCCGGATTGAAGGCAAAGATGGCGTCGACGCACGCGTGCCGGACACGCACAAGAAGACACGCACAAAACAGCGTCGGAGGAACTAGGGGAGGAGGCAAGCTGGCCAGTTCGAGCACGCGTTACGCATGCGGCCTCTCGGCGCTCACCACGGATGAGCCCGACCCAGATGCTTTTGCCAGGGCCATTGCGGCCGAAGCGACAACCGTCGACGCCGGTTTCGCGCTGCTCTTTTTCTCGCAAAGCCTCGTCGACGCTTCGGTACTGGCGCATGCGCTGAGGCTGCACGCGCCGTCGCTCGACTATGCCGGCTGCTCGACCGCAGGCGAGATCACGCCGCAAGGGCTCGAGGAAGGCCATGTCCTCGCGCTGCTTTTGCCAAAAGCATCGTTTTCGACCGCCAGCACCATGGTCGAGAACCTCTCCTCGTCCGGAATGGACAGGATCACCGGCGAGGTCGCCTCGCTGCGGCGCCTGCTGCGCGGCCGCGCCGGCCACGAGCGGGCGAAGAGCGTGTTCGCGCTCTGCTTCATCGATGGGCTATCCTATGCCGAGGAAGCGGTCACCTCGGCGATCCACTGGGGACTGGATGATATTCCGCTGATTGGCGGCTCGGCGGGCGACGACCTGAAATTCGAGACGACAAGGCTGATCTCGAACGGCAAGGTCGCTTCCGACAGCGCCATCGTCGTGCTGATCGCGACCGATATCCCCTTCCATGTCTTCAAGACCGACAATTTCATCCCCACCGACGAGAAGCTGGTGGTGACGGCGGCCGATCCCGACCATCGAATCGTGCGCGAATTCAACGCCACCAACGCCGCGGAGGAATACGCCGCCTCCGTCGGCATGGTACCCCAGGCTCTGACACCGCTGAGCTTCGCGTCACACCCTGTCGTGGTGAAGGTTGGCGGCGAATATTACTGCCGCTCGATCCAGCGGATGCATGCCGACGGCTCGCTGTCCTTCTACTGCGCCATCGACGACGGCGTCGTTCTGTCCATCGCCCAGCCTAAGAACATGGTGGAAGCGACACGCGCCGCCCTGCTGGATGTCGAGCGCAAGCTCGGCGGTATCGACATGGTGCTCGGCTTCGACTGCGTGCTGCGCCGGCTCGACGCGCGCAACCGCCAGGTCTTCCGCGATATTTCCGAGCTCTACCGCACCAGCAACGTCATCGGTTTCGGCACCTATGGCGAGCAGTACCGCTCGATGCATCTCAACCAGACCTTCACCGGCATCGCCTTCGGTGAGCGTCGGGCGGTCGAGTGAACTGCCATGCCGCTTCGTGATATCGACGACATCGAGAAGCTGAAGAAGATCAACGCCGCTCTCGTCGGCCGCGTCGAACGCTCGATGGACCAGCAGGTCAACGCTTTCTCGTTGTTCCAGACCGCGATCTCGCTGGAGAACCAGGTGCGCACCCGCACCGAGGAGTTGCATACGACGCTGCGTCGGCTCGAGCGGTCGAACATCGAGCTCAGCGCCGCAAAGGAAAACGCCGAACTGGCGAACCTTTCCAAGACCAGGTTCCTCGCCGCCGCGAGCCACGACGTGCTGCAACCGCTCAACGCCGCGCACCTGTCGGTCTCGGCACTCGCCGAAGTGCAGACCAGCGAAGAAGGCAAGAAGCTGGTGCGCCAGGTCGAGCGCTCGCTGGAGACGATGGAAGATCTGCTGCGCACGCTGCTCGACATCTCCAAGCTCGACGCCGGCGTGGTCCAGCCCGAAATCGGCGACGTCAGCCTGGAGGCGCTGTTTTCCTCGCTGCGTTCGGACTTCCTGCCGGAGGCGCAGAAGAAAGGCTTGTCGCTGAAATTCCGGCCGGTCAATGTCGTCGTCCGCTCCGACCGCACCCTGCTGCGCCGCATCCTGCAGAACATCCTCTCCAACGCGCTGCGCTACACCCGCTCAGGCGGCGTGCTGGTCGGCACCAGGCATCGCGGCGACACCATCCGCATCGATGTCGCCGACACCGGCTGCGGCATCCCTGACGACCAGCGCGAGGCGGTCTTCGAGGAGTTCCATCGCGGTATCTCGACCCTTGTCGACGGAGGACTTGCTGGCGGTCTGGGCCTCGGCCTGGCGATCGTGCGCCGCATGGCCGCGGCACTCGGCCACCCCGTCACTTTCTCCTCGAAGGTCGGGCGCGGCACGATCTTCCACATCGACGTGCCGGTCGGCATGGGCGCCGCTGCCGAGCCGGCGGCAGGCGCCGCCGACATGGAGCGGCCGCGCGGCTACGGCCTGTTCGGCACCAAGGTGCTGCTGGTCGAGAACGACGCCGATGTGCTGAGCGCCATGTCCTCGCTGCTCGAGCGCTGGCAATGCCTGGTGCGCGCCGCCACCTCGACCGACGATGCGCTCGACCTCATCGGCGACACCGACTGGGTTCCCGACATCGTCATCGCCGACCAGCATCTCGACGGCGGCGATCTCGGCACCTCAACAATAGCCGAAGTGCGCGACTATCTCGGCCGCCCGGTGCCGGCGCTGATCGTCACCGCCGACGGCTCCGAGCTCGTCGCCAAGGCCGCCCGCGCCGCCGGCATCGAGCTGATGCGCAAGCCGCTGAAGCCCGCGCAGCTGCGGGCGCTCTTGGCGCATCTGCTGGCTTAAAAAGCATGTCTCCCGAAAGTGGAACCGGTTTCGGGACAAAGACATGCGTAAAATCAAAAACCTAAAGTGCACGGAGCGAACCTGAAAGATCGCGACGCGCTTTAGGACTGTCCCTCAAAACCCCGCCTGATCGCGAAACAGCTCCGCATTGTCCAGCTTCGAGACCTCGATCACCGCCTGTGTGCGGCTGTAGACGTTGAGCTTGCGCAAAATCTCCGAGACATGCGCTTTCACGGTGGTCTCGCCCACCTGCAGCTCATAGGCGATCTGCTTGTTGAGCATGCCCTGGCGCAGCATTTGCAGCACTCTCAGCTGTTGCGGCGTCAGCCTCGCCAGGCGCTGCACCATGTCGGCACGGTCGGTGCTGTCGGCGTCCGGCGGCTGGCCCTCGTAGTTTTCCGGCACATAGACGGCGCCGTCCATAACCGAACGGATGGCGGCGGCGAGATCGCTCTTGCGCGCCGATTTCGGGATGAAGCCGGCGGCGCCGTAGGACAGTGCCTCGGAAATGATCTTCGGCTCCTCATAGCCCGACACGATCACCACCGGCAGCCGCGGATAGCGGGTCCTGAGCTGCAGCAGTCCCTCGAAGCCATGCACGTCAGGCATACTCAGATCGAGGAGCGCGAGATCGAACGGCTTTGCGTCGGCCAGAAGTTCGATCGCCTCCGCGATCGAGCGCGCCTCGACCGTGTCGACATCCGGGTAGGCCATCTGCACAGCGCTGTGCAGCGCCTCGCGAAACAGCGGGTGGTCGTCGATGATCAGGAAGCGGGCGCGATCGCTGACGGCGGTCATTTTATAGGTTCGGACATCGGTTCGGTTTTCAGGCACAGGATAGTCCCGTGACCATGGACAGATTATTGCCAAATAGTACATCGCCGAAAGTCGCGGTGTCGGCAAAACGACAGGCCAATGATTTCCGAGGCTTAGCGCATGACCCCGAAAATCGGAACCATTTTCGGAAAGGATCATGCGCCAAATCAAGGTGCTACAGCGTCCTTTGCGCATCCGAAAGGACGCGCGGCGCTGTAGTGCCTTGCTCGCTCGTCGAAATCGGCCGAATGTGCAGGCAGATTCATGCCAACGCAGAGAAAGCCCATGACAGACTTCGTCCTTCCGCCGCCAGCGATCGCTTCGGTTGCCGTCGCCGGCTCGGCGGAGCGGTTTGCCATGCGCCGCATCTTCTGCGTCGGCCGCAATTACGCGGCACACGCACGCGAGCTCGGCAATGACGAGCGCGATCCGCCCTTCTTCTTCACCAAGCCGGCCGACGCCGTTGTCGACAGCGGCGCCGAGATCCCCTACCCGCCTTTGACCTCAAATCTCCACCATGAGATCGAGCTGGTCGTCGCGATCGGCAAGGCCGGATTCGGCATTCCCCGCGCCGAGGCCCTTGCCCATGTCTGGGGCTATGGCGTCGGCATCGACCTCACCCGCCGCGACCTGCAAGACCAGGCCAAGAAGGCGGCGCGGCCGTGGGACTGGTCGAAGGCATTCGACCGCTCAGCGCCCTGCGGCCCGCTGCTTCCGGTCGCAAAGTCAGGCCATCCCGAAAAGGGCCGCATCTGGCTCGCCGTCAACGGCGAGGTAAAACAGGATGGCGACCTCGCCGAGCTGATCTGGCCTGTTGCCGATGTCGTTGCGATCTGCAGCGAGGCGGTCGAGCTTCAGCCGGGCGATCTGATCTTCACCGGCACGCCAGCCGGCGTCGGCGCGGTTCACGCGGGCGACAGGATCACCGGCAGCGTCGATGGTGTCGGCACCATTGAAATCACGATCGGCCAGCCGAGATCGTAAGCGATGAGCGATCTCGTCCTCCACAACTACTATCGCTCCTCCACCTCTTATCGGGTGCGGATCGCTCTGGAGATGAAGGGGCTGAGCTATACCTACGTGCCGCATCATCTGCGCCATGGCGAGCATCTCGAGCCCGCCTACCTCGCGGTCAACCCGCAAGGGCTGGTGCCGGCGCTGGTGCTGGACGACGGCACCCTTCTGACGCAATCGCTGGCAATCGTCGAATATCTCGACGAGATCGCGCCCGAGCCGCCGCTGCTGCCGAAGGATCCGCTGGGCCGCGCCCGCGTCAGGATGCTGGCGCAGATGATCGCCTGCGACATCCATCCGGTGAACAATCTGCGCGTGCTCACCTCGCTGCGTACTCTGTTCGGCGCCGGCGACGAAGATGTCGTCAACTGGTTCCGGCACTGGGTGAACGAGGGTTTCCAGCCGCTTGAGAAGATTCTGGCTTCGTCGCCTGAGACCGGCACTTTCTGCCACGGCGAAACGCCCGGGCTGGCCGACATCTGCCTCGCCGCCCAGGTCACCAACAACGCGCGCTTCGGCGTCGACATGGCGCCCTACCCGGTGATCGCGCGCATCCACGCCGCCTGCATGGCGCTGCCGGCGTTTCAGAAGGCGGCGCCCCAGAACCAGATCGATGCCGAATAGAGAAGCCAAGGACGCGGAGGAAGCCAAGGCACTCGCCGATATCGAAGCGTATGGCTGCCACATCCTCTATGTGCTGGAGGACGATGAGCATCCGCCATTCGCTTACTCGGTAGGAATGGAGCACAATTTCAAAGTTCCTGAATTGGTTGTAATCGGGCTGAAACCGGAGCTTTCGCTGACCATCATTAACGAGTATTGCCGACGCGTGCGCAGCGGCGAGAGGTTCAATGTCGGAGAGCGAGCGTCGGGTTTCCTGGGTGGTGGCTTCGACTGCCAGTTCGGCACCGTCCATCCGGACCATTATCCGGAATACTTCGGTTGGGACATCTGGTTCTACGACGGTTCGGATTTCCAGGTCATGCAACTCGTGTTTCCGAATACCTCCGGCATCTGGCCGTGGAACCCCGAAGCCGACGAGTGGTTTCGCAAGCGGCGGCCACTTCTCGACCAGCCGCCATCGTCAACTTAGACCGCTCAAACCCGCACTGCTTTTGAACTGGAAACATATGAAAGCGCTCCCATGAAAGCTGTCGTCTTCGAAAAATTCGGCGAGGCGCCGACCATCCAGACCGTGCCCGATCCGAAGCCGGCGGCCGATGGCGTCGTCATCAAGGTCGAGGCGACCGGCCTCTGCCGCAGCGACTGGCATGGCTGGATGGGCCATGACGACGGCATCACGCTGCCGCATGTTCCCGGCCACGAACTGGCGGGCGTCGTCGTTGCCGCCGGCAAGCAGGTGAGCCGCTGGAAGGCTGGCGACCGCGTCACCGTGCCGTTTGCCGTCGGCTGCGGCCGCTGCTTCGAATGCACCTCCGGCAACCATCAGGTCTGCGAGCACCAGACCCAGCCGGGCTTCACCGGTTGGGGCTCGTTCGCCGAATATGTCGGCATCGAGCATGCCGACACCAATCTGGTGCGCCTGCCCGACGAGATGGAATTCGCCACCGCCGCCAGCCTCGGCTGCCGTTTCGTCACCTCCTTCCGCGCCATCGTCGACCAGGGCCGGGTGACGCCGGGCGAATGGGTGGCGGTGCATGGCTGCGGCGGCGTCGGGCTGTCGGCGATCATGATCGCCAGCGCCATGGGCGCCAATGTCATTGCCATCGACCTCACCGACGAGAAGCTGGAGTTTGCCAAAAAGATTGGCGCGGTGGCGACCATCAACGCCTCGACGACGCCGAATGTGGTCAAAGCGGTCAAGCAGATCACCAATGGCGGTGCGCATATGTCGATGGACGCGCTCGGCCACCCGACCACCTCGTTCAACTCGATCGCCAATCTGCGCCGGCGCGGTCGCCACGTTCAGGTCGGGCTGATGCTCGGCGAGCATGCCCGCCCGCAGGTGCCGATGGACAAGGTGATCGCCTTCGAGCTCGAAATCCTCGGCAGCCACGGCATGCAGGCCTACCGCTATACCGCGATGATGGAAATGATCCGCACCGGCAAGCTGAAGCCCGAGCTATTGGTCGGCAAGAGGATCAGCCTCGAAGAGGCGCCGGCCGCGCTAATGGCGATGGGCGGTTTCGAGGGTATCGGCATCGGCGTGGTGACGAAGTTTTAGGAGGAGCAACACTGTCATTGCTCGGTTACTTGCCGGGAGGACTTTGCAAATTTCTTCGCCCCGAACACGCACGCCACCACTCCGAGCGTGACGACCATCATCAGCGGACTGACTTGTTCGTGTAGTAAGCTCGCCGCCAGCGCCAGGCCGAAGAAGGGCTGCAAGAGCTGCAACTGCCCCACCGCGGCAATGCCGCCCTGCGCCAGGCCCCGGTACCAGAATACGAAGCCGATCAGCATGCTGAACAGCGAGACATAGGCGAGGCCGATCCATGCGCCGGAGCCGACGCCGGCGAAGGACGGCGGCAGCATCACAAAAGTCAGCGCCAGCATGACCGGCAGCGACAGCGCCAGCGCCCAGCAGATCACCTGCCAGCCGCCAAGCTTGCGCGACAGCGCCGCCCCCTCGGCGTAGCCCAATCCGCAGGCGATGATGGCGGCGAGCATCAAGCTGTCGCCGACCGGTGATGCGGTGACGCCCTGCGTCAGGGCAAAACCCGCAACGAGCGCGCTGCCCAGGCACGAAAACAGCCAGAAGGCCGGGCGCGGACGCTCGCCGCCGCGCAGCACGCCGAAGATCGCTGTCGCCAGCGGCAGCAGGCCGACAAAGACGATGGAATGCGCCGCGGCGACATGTTTGAGCGCCAACGCCGTCAGCAGCGGAAAGCCGACCACGACTCCCAGCGCAACGATAACCAGCGAAACCAGGTCCGCTCGCTCGGGGCGCTTCTCGCGGAACAGGAGCAGCATCGCAATCCCGAGCAGGCCGGCGATGGCGGCCCGGGCCGCGGTCAGGAAGGTCGGGTCGAAATCCATCACCGCCACACGCGTCGCCGGCAGCGAGCCGCTGAAGATCAGCACCCCGATAAAGCCGTTGAGCCAGCCGTTCAGACCCTTATCCATCCATCTGCTCCGTTTGCGCTTCCGTACCGGCGCAGGGCATGGTGTCGCCAGAGACAATGGAGTACAATTCAGTAAAACTGTAATGGTCTGCAGAGGAGTACAGATGGACACGCCCGACCCGAATGCCGGCAGCGGAACGCTCGTCGAGACGGTCATGGCGGCAATCCGGCAACGGATGGCCGCGCGTATCCTGACGCCAGGCGCCCGCCTGCCCTCGATCCGCGCCTTCGCCGGCACCATGCAGGTATCGAAGTCGACCGTGGTGGAGGCCTATGAACGGCTTGCCGCTGAAGGCACGATCCGCTCGCGGCCTGGATCAGGTTTCTTCGCCGCCGGCCCGCTCGCGCCGCTGTCGCTGTCCGAAATCGGTCCGCGGCTCGACCGCGCCGTCGATCCGCTCTGGGTCTCGCGGCAGTCGCTGGAAGCGGGCGAAGAGATGCTGAAACCGGGCTGCGGCTGGCTGCCGGCCTCATGGATGCCCCAGGCCGCCTTGCGCCGCTCCTTGCGCAGTGCCGCGCGCACCGACGACGCGACGCTTGCCGACTACGGCACGCCGCTCGGCCTGCCGGCGCTGCGGCAGCTTCTCGCCCGCCGCCTGTCGGCGCATGGCGTCGAGGCTTCGCCGGATCAGATCATGCTCACCGAATCTGGAACGCAGGCGATCGACCTGTTGTGCCGCTTCCTGCTCGAGCCGGGCGACACCGTGCTGGTCGACGACCCCTGCTACTTCAATTTTCATGCGCTGCTGCGCGCCCACCGGGCAAAGGTCGTCGGTGTCCCTATGACGCCGTCGGGGCCTGATATCGACCTGTTCGCGCAGGCGCTCGCCGAGCACCGGCCGCGCCTCTACATCACCAATTCGGCGCTTCACAATCCGACCGGCGCAGTGCTGTCGCCGGTGGTTGCCCATCGGCTGCTGAAACTCGCCGACCAATCCGATCTCGCCATCATCGAAGACGACATCTTTGCCGATTTCGAGCACACGCCGGCGCCGCGGTTGGCGGCCTTTGACGGGCTCGGCCGCGTCATCCAGATCGGTTCTTTTTCGAAGACGTTGTCAGCCTCGGTGCGGTGCGGCTTTGTCGCCGCGCCCCGCGACCGGATGGAAGGGCTGATCGACCTCAAGATCGCCACCACTTTCGGTGGCGGGCGCCTCGCCTCGGAACTGGTGCTGACCCTGCTCAAGGACGGCAGCTACCGCAAGCATGTCGAGCAGTTGCGCGCCCGCCTGGCGCGCGCCATGGCCGAAACCGCCGGTCGGCTGAAAGCGATGGGCATCATGCCCTGGATCGACCAGCCGACAGGCATGTTCCTGTGGTGCCGCCTGCCGGAAAACATCGATGCCGCCGATGTTGCCCGCCATGCGCTGGCGGACAATGTCGTGCTGGCGCCCGGCAACGCCTTCAGCCTGTCACATACCGCCGGCCGCTTCATGCGCTTCAATGTCGCCCAATGCGAGGATGAGCGCATCTTCAGGGTGCTCGAAAAAGCGATGGCGGCATCTCATCGCAAAATTGCATCCGTATGATGGAAGGTTGCTGAGCCGGAAGTTGGCAGACCGCCTCAGAGTCCGTTCGAAACTCCCTCCTGTGAGTCAGATGATAGTGTCGCCGAGAACCGGAGCGGAGCGTACTTTTGGCTACGCGAACACCGGCCTACGCCGGCCGTAGCCTTAACCGAGGACCACTCATGAGTGCTTCGGCCGGCGAAGGCCGGAAGCGCAGAAGGCGCCTTCAGAAGGCCGCAGGGGTAGAGTCTCCAAACAGCCTCTAAGCGCCCGCCCGCTTGCGGCGCTCATACATCATCACCAGCGTCTCGGCGGTCAGCGCCGGCTTCTGCTCGCCTTCGATCTCGACGGTGTTCGCAGCCTTCATCAGGTACTGGCCAGGGCCGCGGTCCTCCATGGACAGCAGCGTCGTGCGCAGCCTGATGCGCGCGCCGGACTTCACCGGCGCCAGGAAGCGCACCTTATCGAAGCCATAATTGAAGGCGGCCTGCGTGTTTTCCGGCACGATGCCCATCTCCAGCGCCAGCGCGCCGATGATCGACAGCGTCAGATAGCCATGCGCGATCGTAGTGCGAAACGGGCTCTGCCGCTTCGCCCGCTCGGGATCGACATGGATCCATTGATGGTCGCCCGTGCATTCGGCGAACTGGTCGATGCGCTGCTGGTCGACCGTCGTCCAGTCCGACACGCCGATCTCCTGGCCGGCCATTGTCCGCAACTGTTCGAAGGTCGGCGGCGTTCTCGGCCGATTTTCCGTCATTCCTGCTTTCCCGGTGGCTTCTGCCAGTCTCCCGACCATGAACCGGCGGCTCCTGTCAATTCGCGGCCCCACGATTTCGCTTTTGGACGCGATTTCACCCTTAGAGTTGACGGTTTTACGGCAGGCAGGGAACGCGGAGCCGCGCGCCGGTTCAATTCCTGTCGTAGCCGGCGCGGATTTCCGCCATCGCGTCCTTGATCCTGTCACGCAGGATTTCGACCGATTCGGTGCCGGATTTCCGGACCAAGTCAGCGACCTCGCCGGCATTCTTCAGCGTTGTCTCGAAGGATTTCCTGGCGAATTCCACCTGCTTTGTCATCAACTCCTGCGGATTGCCCGGGGCTTGGTAGTTCTGCGCCATCCGGGTGATTTCGCCGAGCGCCTCCTGCACCATCTCGTGCTGCCTCGACAGAACGGAGGACGCGCCGGCAGCACTTGCCCTGGCCGACTTTTCCAAAGCCTCGAGATTCTTGCGGTGATGATCGAGGATCGCCTGGACGTCGACCTTCGGCAGCTTCAGGTCGCGGCCGAACCTGCTGAACATGTCCAGGAAAGAATCGGATTCCGGTTGTCTTGCCATGTCGTTGCCTCCCGATCCGCCGCTGTTGCGGCGCCCGCTAGGGAGAATAGTGCGCGCCCGGCCCGCGTCAATTGAGGAGAAACAGCCGCTCGGCCGTATAAAGTA
This sequence comes from Mesorhizobium captivum, assembly GCF_033977165.1. Lineage (NCBI taxonomy): Bacteria > Pseudomonadati > Pseudomonadota > Alphaproteobacteria > Hyphomicrobiales > Phyllobacteriaceae > Mesorhizobium > Mesorhizobium captivum. Next base: position 7,455 of record NZ_JAVIJB010000010.1, on the reverse strand, counting down.
CCAAACCGGCCAGGCCGCCGATCACCATGCCGTTGAAGCGGATATATTGCAGGTCCTTGCCGATGTTCGCCTCGATCAGCCGCGTCAACTGAGCCAGGTCCCAGCGCTTGACCTGGTCGGCGATGAATTTGGACACACCGCTCTTCTGGCTCTCGACGAAGGAAGCGAGCGCCACGACGAAGCCTTGGTTCATGTCGGCCCTGATCTGCGCGTCGTCGGCCAGATGCCGCCCGACCTCGACGAACATGTTGGCAAGGTGCTCGCGGATCATCGAATTCGGCGCGTTGGCGTCCTGCTCGATGAACAGGCGCAGGCTTGCCCACATGTCGCCGGCCAACGCCTGAACCTCCGGGCGGCCGAGGAAATCGCGCTTCAGCTTCTCGGCGCGCCTTGCATATTGCTTGGATGTCCTGAGCCGCTCGATGAAACCGAGTGCGAAACGGTCGAACTCGGCGCGCATCGGATGATCGGGATCGCCCCGCACCTCATCGAGCAGCGATCCGGCGGAAGCGACGATCTTCTTCAATAGATAGGCGTCGGCGCGAAACAGGTTGAAGAGCGACGGCAGCTCCTCGCGGATCTTTTCACGCATTGTCGCCAGCGCCTTCTCGTCGTTCAGGAAACGCCCGACCACCCTGGTGAACTCGTCGAACAGCTTTTGATGGCGGCGGTCGTCGGTGAGCGCCGACAACAGCTCCGCGGCTAAAGGTGCCAGCGGCACCCTTTCGACCTGCTCCAGCATGCGGCTGGTGACGAAGTCGCGCAGCCCGGACTGCTCCACCGCGGCAAGAGTCTGCGGCACCAGCCGGGCGACGAAGCGCGACAGTCCGGCGGCCCGTTCTGCGTCGGCCAGCCAGTCGGCGACCAAAGCGGCAAAGTCGACCTCTGCGAGTTTTTCCCGCACCGGCTCCGGCGCCAGGAAATTGGCCTCGATGAAGCGCCCGAGATTGTCGGCAATGCGGTGCTGGTTCTCCGGGATGATGGCGGTGTGCGGGATCGGCAGCCCCAGCGGCCGCCTGAACAGCGCAACGACGGCATACCAGTCGGCGAGGCCGCCTATGGTCGCCGCCTCGGCGAACGCGGCGACGAAGCCGAGCCATGGATAATTGCCCTCGAAAGACTTGGCGAGCGCGAAGACCAGGATGCATAGGCCAAGCGCCGCGGCGGCGATGAACTTGGTCCGCCGCAATGCTGAAAGCTTTGCCTGCGCATTGGCATCGAATCGAACCGGCGCGAGCACCTGAGCTGATTGTGACATGGAAAGCCGTTTCCTCTTTGCACCCGGACTTATCTAGGGCCCGCGCCGGCGAAACGCTCGCTCAAAGCGCATTGGCGCATATTGGGCCCTCTACGCGTCGGCATGCACAAAAAGTTGACACGTTTATTCAGCTATGTGGCGGTCCAGTCTGGAATTGTTCCAAACTATGGGCCATATTCGGCCCAAGCTAATGTTTTCGCGAGGACTACCATGCGGCTCACGCGCCAGACCAACTATGCGATGCGCATCCTTATGTATTGCGCCGCGAACACCGACAGGCTGAGCCGCATCCCTGAGATCGCCGCCGCCTATTCTGTTTCGGAGCTGTTCCTGTTCAAGATCCTGCAGCCGCTGGTCGAGGCCGGTCTGGTCGAAACCGTGCGCGGCAGGAACGGCGGCGTAAGGCTCGGCCGCCCGGCCGAGCAGATCAACCTGTTCGATGTCGTGCGCGTCACCGAAGAGAGCTTCGCCATGGCCGAATGTTTCGAGAACGACGCCGCCGAATGCCCGCTGGTCGACAGCTGCGCCTTGAATTCGGCGCTGCGCGAGGCGCTCAACGCCTTCTTCGCCGTGCTTTCCCGCTACACGATCGCCGATCTCGTCGCCGCGCGCCCGAACGTGCGTCACCTGCTCGGTATCGATCTCCTGGAACAGCGCGCTCCGGCGGCGTAGTCGCGCTCTAGCGGCTTGGTTCTCGAGGGGCGCCGTCGCCCATGACTTCGTCATTCTAGGGCGGAGCAAGGAGCGAAGCGACGCAGCGCAGACCCTAGAATCTATGCCGTGACGTTTGAGCGCCGCTACGATGCAGAATTGGCGACATCGGCGCCAGCGACCCTTCTGGATCGCCGCATGCTTGTTTGATGTAACGGATTGGATCCTCGGGTCTCCGCGTCCGCTTCGCTCCCGCTCCGCCCGTGGACGACGAAATTGGGAAGGCTTCGGCAAATCTTCCTCGCCGCCAAGCCTAAGCTGCCGATTGCGGCAGCACGAAAGGCATATTGGCGGCCGGCAGCGCGCCGACCTTGAGGCGGCAGTCGAACACCTTCTCGATCAATTCGTCGTTCAGCACGTCCGTCGGCGAGCCGGCAGCCGCCAGTTGGCCATGATGCAACACGAAGATACGATCCGCATACATCGCCGTCAGGTTGAGGTCGTGCAGGATCGCCACCACACCGCCGCCGCGGCGGGCGAAATCGCGGGCGATGTTCATGATGATAAGCTGGTGCTTGACGTCGAGGCTGGAAACCGGCTCGTCGAGGAAGAGGTAGCGTGGCCTGCCTTCCAGCACCGGCGCCCAAACCTGGCAGAGCACGCGGGCAAGCTGCACGCGCTGCTGCTCGCCCCCGGAAAGCTCCTGGTAGAAACGGCCGGCGAAGCCGTCGAGATCGACGCGCGCCAGCGCCCGCTCCGGCAGCCGCGCATCCTCGCCGGGCAGCACGCCGGAGCGGCCGCCGATCAGCCCCAGGCGAACGATCTCGCGCACCGTGAACGGGAAGGACAGCGTGGTCGACTGCGGCAGCACGGCGCGAAGCGTCGCTGCCTCCACCGGCTTCATCGCGGCAAGATCGCGACCGTTGAGGGTAACCGTGCCGCTATAGGAAAGCTCGCCCGTCAGCGCCTTGAGCAAGGTCGTCTTGCCGGACCCGTTCGGTCCGACGATTGCCGAGATCTCTCCCGGCCGCGCGGCAAAATCGACATGGGAAACGATACATTTGCCGCCGATCGCCACGGAGATGTCGCGTGCTTCGATCATCGGCGGCTCACAAATCGACGATGCCGCGCTTGCGCAGCAGTATCCACAGGAAGAACGGAGCGCCGGCGACCGCCGTGACGATGCCGATCGGCAGTTCGGCGGGCGCGACGATGGTGCGGGCGACCGCATCGGCGAGCAGCAGCAGCGAAGCACCGAGCAAGGCCGAAGCCGGCAGCAGATAGCGGTTGTCCGGACCGATTGCGAGACGCAGCAGGTGCGGCACGACGATACCGATGAAGCCGATGCCGCCGCTGACGGCGACCGACGCGCCGACCGCCGCCGACACCCCGACAATGGCCGTGTATTTCAACCGCTGCACCGGAACGCCGAGATGGCCGGCGGTCGCCTCGCCGAGCGCCAGCGCATTGAGGCCGCGCGACAAGAAAGGCATCGTCGTTAGCGCCAGCACGATCACCGGCCCGACGGTACCGATCTTCGGCCATGTCGCGCCGGCGAGCGAGCCGAGCTGCCAGAAGGTCAGATCGCGCAGTTGCCGGTCGTCGGCCATGAAGATCAGGACGCCCGTGAGCGCCATGGCGAGAGCGCTGATGGCGAGACCAGCAAGCAGCATCGTGGCGACCGACGTCCGTCCCTGGCGCGTGGCGATGGCGTAGAGCAGCAACGTCACCGCGAGGCCGCCGAAGAATGCCGCGAGCGGCAAAGCGAACGTGCCGAGCGCAAGCGTGACGGGCGCAAGCCATGTGGTGCCGAGCACAATGATTGCTACCGCCCCGAGGCTGGAGCCTGCCGAAACACCGATCAGGCCGGGATCGGCAAGCGGATTGCGGAACAATCCTTGCATTACTGCGCCGCAGACGGCGAGCGCTGCGCCGATCAGCACGCCGAGCAGCACGCGCGGCATGCGGATGTCATACACGATCAGCTGGTCGCGCGCCGCAAGCGCGCCATCCGACGGCACGGCGCCGGTGAACCAGTCGCGGATGACGCGGACGGCCGACGCGTCGGAAGCGCCCGACGTCAGCGACAGGAATATGGACAGCGCAAGCGCGACAGACAAAAGCAGGATGACGACCCTTGCCCTTGCCGAGCGGTCGCCATCGGCTGCCATGGTCCTGCTCGCCGACCCTGCAATCGACTGTTCGGCCATGGCCGCTCAGTCCGTGACCTGGTTGCCGTAGAGCGCGACGGCGAGATCGTGAATGGCCTCTGCCGTACGCGGCCCGAAGCCCAGCAGATAGCCGCCATCCATGCTGATCGCCTTGCGGGCAGTTCCGGCGGGCGTCGAGGCGATCGACGGATTGGCAAACAGCTCATCCTCGGAGATCGGCGGTCCGGCGTTCCTCATCGTCAGGATCACATCAGGCCTGGCGGTGACGATCGCCTCGTCCGACATCTGTTTGTAGCCGGAGAAACCCTCGACCGCGTTGACCGCGCCGGTAAGTTTGATGATGCCGTCGCCGGCCGTGTCGCTGCCGGCGGCAAGGATCTTGCCGCCCTGCGTCGACAGCACGAACAGGATGCGCTTGCGCTCTTTGATCGAAGCCGTCTGCTTCTCCGCCGCCATCAGCCTCGCATCCATCTCGGCCGCCAGCTTCTCGGCCTTGGCGTCGACGCCGAGGGCCTTGCCGACGACGCGGATCTTTTCGAGGATGCCTTCATGACTGTAGTGGTCGGGCACCTCGATGAAAGGCACGCGCGATTTCTTCAGCACATCGACGGTTTCCTTCGGGCCGCTGCCATGCAATGCGAGGATTCCGGTCGGATTGACCGACAGCACGCCCTCCGGCGACAGCGCACGCATATAGCCGACATCGGGCAGCTTGAGCGCGGATTGCGGGAAGGAGCTGGTCGAATCGCGGGCGACGAGATGGCCCTCCTCGCCGAGCGCGTAGACGATCTCGGTGATCGAGCCTCCGATCGAGGCGATCCGCGAGGTATCGGAAAAGACGGCAGCACCTTCGTTGGCTTTCGCAGATAAAGTAGCGAAAGCGAGCAGAACGCCAAGCGTCGGCGCGAGCGCCGGCCGGAAACTGAAAACAACACGCATTGGGTCTTGCCTCATGCAGCGGTCGGGTTGGGAATGCGGGGCAGGTTCTCGGCGAGAAAACGCCAGTCCTCGCACTCGCCCTCGCCTTCTTGGCGTTTGCCGAAGAACTGGATGATCATGCCGCCGTTCGCGTCATAGGCCTCGAGCGAGGTGACATGGCCGTCCTTGGTCGGCTTGCGCACCGCCCAGACTTCATGGATGTGGTCGGTCCTGAGATGCAGGTGGAAGCTCTCGTCGAGCACGTTGATCCAAGGCCCCATCGGCTTGACCGACTTGACCGGGCCGGAATGGATCTGGATGCAGCCGCGGTTTCCCACGAAGCACATGATCGGCATCTCGCCTGCCGCCGCGTGGTGGAACATGGCTTGACGGCATCGTTGTCGAGCAGCCAGGCGTAGTCCTGTCCGACCATGCGCACTGCCTCGCGGCGATTAAGCTTCAGCGTCTTCAGCATGCCGAAGAACTGATGCACGTCGGTCATCCGGCTCCAACGGTCGCGCAGATCGTCGATGCTGGCCACCGAACCCTGCGCTTCGCCTTCTCCTTCGGGGTCGCTTGAGGCCACCGCGACAATCGGTTCCTGGTTCGGCGATTCAAGGCTCGCCACCAGCTTCTGGTAGGCATAGAGATTGGACGCCGGCCGCAGATGCACCTTGTGCACCGCCTCGCCCGATGCATCGAAGAACTGCAGGCTGCGGCGGATTTCGCCGCCGTCGCGCTTCTCGACCGCAAAACCATGCGCCCACACTTTCGGGAAGATGCGCAGGTCGATGTTCTCGCCGAGCACCATGGCATTGTGGTTGCCGGTGACGACCTTGTCGTAAACGCCGATCTTCTCGTGCACGGCACTCTCGTTGCGGGTCAGCGCCATCACCTCGCCAACCGCCTCAAGGCCGGTCAGCAGATCGTTGACGCGCGGCTCGACGCGCACGGCGCCTTGCCCGCAATGCGCCGCGACCAGCTCCGCTTCCGAAATGCCGAGTTGGGCTGCGAGATCGCGCTCGCGCAGCTTCGGATTGTCTTCCCGTGCACGCCGGATCCCTTCCGGCGACGGCTTCACGCGCTGGTCCATGTCGTCCACCTGCCCACTTTTGTCTGCGTTATTCCGCTTGCAGATCGTGCTTACTTGTTGAGGATCAGCTTGCCCTGGCGGGTGATCTTCAGCCGGTAGAGCGCGCCGTGATGCTCGATGCCGATCTCGTGCTCGCCCTGGAACAGCGTGTTGCTGGAGAGCGTCCTCACTGCCATCGGCACCCGCTCGTAGCGCATCTGCGTGTCGTCTGAACGGCGGGCGCGATAGCGGAAGTCGTTGGGATTGTGCGTGTTCATCGGGTCGCTCCTTCTGCTTGCCGGCATCTGGCCAGGCGCTTCGTAAATTGCCGATTCAATTCTTGACTCGAATAATCATGTTTACTAGTCAGTGCATTACCGGACTAAATGAGTCAACATTTAAGACGCCGGTCGTGATCAAAAATGCGAGCGAGCCCCGCGCCAGCCAGCATCGAGCCTGAAAATCTGGAGTTGGGGCATGGGGTTGGTGAATTGGGCACGGATGGGCCTGGCGGATGCGGGTCCAGGCTTCCGATCGACGGTAAGCGGCATTGCCATATTGATGGCCGGAGCAGCGGCAATCACGCTCGGCGTGCCGGCCGCGAAAGCGCAACAGGCCGCGCAGCCGGCGACCGGCCAGCACGCCGATCAAAAAAAGAAGGCCGATGAGAAAACCGCCGCCGAAGGAACGCTGCTCGACAAGATCCTGGTCATCAGCCGCACCGGCGAGACGGCGATCCAGTCGCTGGCATCGGCCAGCCACGTCGACCAGGAGCAGCTCGAGCGCCGCATGGCGACGACGCCGAACGAGATGCTGCTCGGCGTTCCCGGCGTCACCGTGCAGGCCGACGCGCGGCGCGTCAGCTCCAGCATCAACATCCGCGGCCTGCAGGATTTCGGCCGCGTCGCGGTGATCGTCGACGGCGCCAGGCAGGATTTCCAGCGTTCCGACCATGGCACGCAGTCGATCTTCTATGTCGATCCCGAGCTCATCAAATCCGTCGACGTGATCCGCGGCCCGGTCGCCAATACTTACGGCTCCGGCGCCATCGGCGGCGTCGTCTTCTTCGACACCAAGGACGCCGAAGACTTCCTCAAGCCTGAGGAAACCTGGGCTGCCTCCGTCACCGGGCGCTATGAAACCAACGGCAAGGGCTGGACCACCAGCGCCAGCGGCGCCTACCGCTTCAACGAGAACTGGGACGCGCTGGGCAACATCGTCCACCGCGACTATGGCGACTACAAGAATGGCGGCGGCGACACCGTCGCCGGCACCGGCTTCGACGTGCTGAGCGGGCTGCTCAAGACCACCATCCGTCGGTTGTGTGCGTCAAGTTCTGCAAAAAGGGGCGGCCATGAAGCTGGTCATGCGGCTTGGCGCAGAGC
>NZ_JAVIJB010000109.1:0-1609 GCF_033977165.1 Mesorhizobium captivum | reverse complement strand
GGCCGCCGATGATGTTGCCGATGGTCATGCCGGCGCCGAACAAGAGCAGCACCCAGGTGACGGTCGCCGTCGACAGGCCGGACACGTCGGTGAGATAGGGCTTGATGTAAGTGAAGACCGCGAACAAGCTGGCGGAAGCGAGCGAGGCGATCAGCATCGCCAGCCAGACCTGCAGCTTGCCGAGCACGCGCAATTCGCCGAGCAGACCGCCGCCGCTGGGTTCGACGACATCCGACGGCACCAGCCAGGCGATGGCCGCGACCGAGACGAGGCCGATGCCGACGACGGCGAGGAAGGTGGCGCGCCAGCCGAAGGCTTCGCCCAGCGCCGTGCCGGCGGGCACGCCGAGGATGTTGGACATCGTCAGGCCGGCGAACATCAGCGCAATCGCGCTCGCCCGCTTGTTGCGCGGCACGAGGCTGGCGGCAACGACGGAGCCGATGCCGAAGAAGGCGCCATGGCCGAAAGCGGTGAAGACGCGCGCCGCCATCAACAGCCAATAGTTCGGAGCGATGGCGCAGAAGAGATTGCCGACGACGAAGAGCGTGGCGAGACCGACCAACACAGGCTTGCGCGGCAGGCGAGCCGTCGCCATGGCGACGATCGGGGCGCCGAAGACGACGCCCAGCGCATAGCCGGTAACCAGAAGGCCAGCCGAAGGGATCGAGACGCCGAGGTCGGCCGCGACCTCCGGCAGCAGGCCCATAATGACGAATTCGGTGGTGCCGATGCAGAAGGATGCTATGGCAAGCGCTAGGATTGGCAGCGGCATTGGACGTCCCTGCTAAAACGGTCCAAGACCGAGATTGTCTGGACGGCCGCGATGCACGAGCTCACTGGAATCAGAAGAAGGAGAGCGGCCCTTTTTCGAACACAGGCCGGGCTGTTGAGGCGGGCGGCGTCTGAGCGACGGTCGTCAACAGGACTGTTCTGGCTCGGGCGACCTGACGCTTCTCTCTCATGGGCAACTGTGGAGGAAACGAAAACATGATGAGCTGCCGATGCCGATTGCCTCCGCGCAAGTTGAGGAAATCTTGGCGAGAACTCCGGCGGCTTTTTTTCGACACTAGCCGTTGGCCACGGCCTCACATGCCTGCGCCCGCGAGCACGGTTCGGTGTGGAAATCATGTCTGTTCTTGCTGTTCGCCGGGGACCCCCCGGTGAACACAGGATGACGAGGTTGGCTGAACTGGCGACTCTAAACATTACAGCGCTGCGCTCCAGTCTGGAGCTCAATGCCCCTGATGCTGCAAGCAAGCGCTATGCCACCTTGGGATTTTGTCCCTGTCTCAGGCTCCCCGAGCTATAGGCGTTGAACGAGAAAGCATCGTGCCCTGCTCGCAGAGTCGCGTCGACAGGCTATGGTTCTTGTTATCGAGCGCAGCGGTTTCCACCGACTTGCCGTGCTCTACTCTTTGCCAATGGCCGGCACGCGGCCGAGCGATCTCATACGCATCGCATGTCTGCGCCATATGCTGGTCTCTGATATGCCATACTGCCTTGCGATTTCGGTCATCGGTTTCGACCAGACCAGATCGTAAAGCTCGGCCCGCGTCATTCTCAGCACGTATCTTCCTCTCGTATCAATCGCCAGCAACGTGAGCCAGCC
>NZ_JAVIJB010000108.1:0-1723 GCF_033977165.1 Mesorhizobium captivum | reverse complement strand
TGCCTTGGGAGGAATGCCTCATGAAAACGCGCGCCGCAGTTGCCGTTGGTGCCGGAAAGCCGCTGGAGATCATGGAGGTGGACCTCGAGGGCCCGCGCGACGGCGAGGTGCTGGTCGAGGTCAAGGCGACCGGCATCTGCCACACCGACGAGTTCACCCTGTCGGGCGCCGATCCGGAAGGCATCTTTCCGGCGATCCTCGGCCATGAGGGCGCCGGCATCGTCGTCGATGTCGGCAAGGGCGTGACCTCGGTCAAAAAGGGCGACCATGTCATCCCGCTCTATACGCCCGAATGCCGGCAGTGCCCGTCGTGCCTGTCGCGCAAGACCAATCTGTGCACCGCCATCCGCGCCACGCAAGGGCAAGGGCTGATGCCCGACGGCACCTCGCGCTTCTCGGTCAATGGCGAAAAGCTGTTCCACTATATGGGCTGCTCGACCTTCTCCAACTTCACCGTGCTGCCGGAGATCGCTGTCGCCAAGGTCAATCCCGACGCCCCCTTCGACAAGATCTGCTACATCGGCTGCGGCGTGACCACCGGCATCGGCGCGGTGATCAACACCGCCAAGGTCGAGCAGGGGGCGACGGCCGTCGTCTTCGGCCTCGGCGGCATCGGCTTGAACGTCATCCAGGGTCTTCGCCTTGCCGGCGCCGACATGATCATCGGCGTCGATGTCAACAACGACAAGAAGGCCTGGGGCGAGAAGTTCGGCATGACGCATTTCGTCAATCCGAAGGAGATCGACGGCGACATCGTGCCTTACCTGGTCAACATGACCAAGCGCGGCGCCGACCAGATCGGCGGCGCCGACTACACCTTCGACTGCACCGGCAACACCAAGGTGATGCGCCAGGCGCTGGAGGCCTCGCATCGCGGCTGGGGCAAGTCGGTCGTCATCGGCGTCGCCGGCGCCGGCCAGGAGATCGCGACCAGGCCGTTCCAGCTGGTCACCGGCCGCAGCTGGATGGGCACCGCCTTCGGCGGCGCGCGCGGCCGCACCGACGTGCCGAAGATCGTCGACTGGTACATGGAAAAGAAGATCCAGATCGACCCGATGATCACCCATACGCTGAAGCTGGAAGACATCAACAAGGGCTTCGACCTCATGCATGAGGGCAAGTCGATCCGCAGCGTCGTAATTTACTGAGGAAAGCCAAGAGGTCGCAGTCGATCACGCCCGCGCCCTTTGTGGTCAACATGGGAGGAAGTACGAATGCCTGAAAAACTGCACCCGAAGATCGACAACGGCCTGCCGAAGGAGAGCGCTTCCTTTTCCGGCGGCACACTGGTCTGCGCCTGCACCAGCAATCCGGTGAAGGTCAAGGTCAAGGGCCAGATCGCCCACAACCATGCCTGCGGCTGCACCAAATGCTGGAAGCCGGAAGGCGCTATCTTCTCGGTGGTTGCCGTTGCCGGCACCAGCGACGTCACCGTCACCGAGAACGGCGACAAGCTGAAGGTGGTCGACCCGGCCGCGCTGATCCAGCGCCATGCCTGCACCGGCTGCGGCGTGCACATGTACGGCCCGGTCGAGCGCGACCATGCCTTCAAGGGCCTGTCCTTCATCCATCCCGAGCGCTTCGAGGAGGACGGCTGGTCGCCGCCGGGCTTCGCCGCCTTCGTGTCGTCGATCATCGAATCCGGCGTCGACCCGAGCCGCATGGCCGGCATCCGCGGCCAGCTCAAGTCGATCGGGCTCGAACCCTATGACTGCCTCAACCC
>NZ_JAVIJB010000107.1:0-1757 GCF_033977165.1 Mesorhizobium captivum | reverse complement strand
CCTCGTCGCCGACCGCCAGGCCTTGCTGGACCGCCTCAGGCCGCTTATCGGCTCCGGTCCATGAAGCTTGCTGGCAACGGCTCGCCGACACTCCGGCCTGGTTGACCAGCGGATGATGGCGATTTAAGCGGTGCCACGACCGTCACAGCGACGTTTTAGGCAACCGGCCGCGGATCGTTCAACGGGCGGCATACAGAGGCGGGGCATCAACCGGATCCGACAGCTTCACAACCGCAGCCGGACAGGCTTGTCGAATGGGAAGATGGGCGGGCTCGCCGCGAGTGCCTCCTTCGCGCCGGAAGTGATCGTCTCGACTGCGTCCTGCCGCGATCTCCGCCGGCGCATGCGGATTCCGATATGAAGCCGGCCGCCATTCCGGTTTGAAGCCGGCCACCATTCCAACCAAAGACCGGCCGGTTTTCGGCACTGAAGATTACCTCCTGGTCAGCAACCTTGGCATCAATTACCTCGCGATGAACGAGGACATTTTGATGCCGGCAAAGAGAAGGCTAACCATGAGACAGTTGAGACAAATGCTTCGGCTTGCCGGAAGCGGGATCAGCTCGCGCGAGATTGCGGTCGTGCTGGGAATAGCATGCAGTACGGTGCAGGATAATCTGCGGCGCGCAGCGGCAATCGGGTTGAGCCGACACTGGATAACCGCGGCCACAATGCACCTCCGCTGGCCATCTCTCATGAAGAGGAAGATCGGCGGAGGATCGGCCGTGTCAACCGCATCAAGGGGCTGCTGCTCTCGCAAGGCATCACCGACTACGAGCCGCTTCATAAAGATCGGCGACAGCGGCTTGAAGACCTGCGAACAGGAGACGGGCACGCATTGCCAAGGCACATGAAGGCCCAGATCAGTCGAGAACTAGACCAGCTGGAACTGGTGATGGAACAGATCAAGGCGGTCGAGGGTGAGCGCGAGGCGCTTATCGCGGCGCAGAACACGGACAAGACGAAGCCGTCGCCCGTCACGATGCTGCTGGGGATTAAGGGACTCGGCGCGGAGTTTGCCAATATCCTCTGGGCGGAAGGGTCATTCCGGCATTTTGATAATCGCCGTCAGGTCGCCGCCTATGCCGGGCTGGCGGCGACGCCTTGGCAGAGTGGCTCGATCGACCGGGAACAAGGTGTGTCGAAGGCTGGCAATCCAAGATTGCGCACCACGCTCATCCAACTGTCTTGGTTATGGCTGCAACACCAGCCAGATTCGGCATTGGCAAAATGGTACAAGGCGCGCGTCGAACGCAATGGCGGGCGAATGAAGAAACCGACCATCGTTGCGCTGGCACGTAAGCTGCTAGTCGCCCTGTGGAAGTACGTAACCTCCGGAGTCGTAATCGAAGGTGCTATTATGAAAGAGGCATAGCGTTTCGCTACTTTAGCCTTTCCGAAATCTACCGGGATCTCATGAACCCCGGCGGATCCAGGTGACGAACCTATGAAGACCCTGGCAAAAATGTCGTAGTTCAGAATGGTCTCGTCATCCTGGGCTCAGCCCGCCGAAAGCGGGATGTTGGTGCAGCCGCGATCAATGGCGACCGAATATGAGGTGGATTAGGCTCAGCAAAACGAGCCGCGTCACGTAGTTGAGCCCGCAACCTGGAGCCGGAAACCTTATGAGGATGTCGAATATGTTCCAATCTTGACATCGCCAACCCCATATGAGGGTCTTCACCTCCGCGCATCACACCGGCCATCAAGCGGCAGATGCGCCGCCGCTCCGCGATCGAGCCATCGGCCACATCAAG
>NZ_JAVIJB010000106.1:0-1993 GCF_033977165.1 Mesorhizobium captivum | reverse complement strand
AAAAGCTCGGCGCCACCGCCGGCGCCTATGACGACTGGCATGAAGGCAAGGACCCCGCGGGCATCACCACGCAGGATCCCGAGCTGATGAAGCGCGTCGATCCGGTCGCCGCCGGGCGGCGGCTCGCCAACTACCTCAAGGTGATGACGCTCGAGGCTCAGACGATCGCCCGCGCGTGCGGCAAGAACAGCCTGCACAATCTCGAGCCCGAGGACCTCGTCGCGCTCACAATCGAAGCGGCCGCCATGGCTGGCGTGCCGCTCGCCGGCACCAACTGGACACCGGGGAAGAACGGCTTCTAATCAATGAAGGGCCAAGGCCATGGCCTTGGCCGACAAAAAAATGGGGAACTGATGTGACTAAAGATCTTGCAGAGTTCGCAAGGGCGAAAAACGTCAAGTATTTCATGATCTCCTATACCGACCTATTCGGCGGGCAGCGCGCCAAGCTGGTGCCGGCGCAAGCGATCGCCGACATGCAGAAGGACGGTGCCGGCTTTGCCGGTTTTGCCACCTGGCTCGACCTGACGCCGGCCCATCCCGACATGCTGGCGGTGCCGGATCCGGCTTCGGTCATTCAGCTGCCATGGAAGCGCGAAGTCGCCTGGGTGGCCGCCAATTGCATCATGGACGACAAGTCGGTCGCGCAGGCGCCGCGCAACACGCTGAAGCGGGTGATCGAAGAGGCCGCCCGCGACGGCATGCATGTCAAGACCGGCGTCGAGGCCGAGTTCTTCCTGATCTCGCCGGACGGCAGCGCCATTTCCGACCAGTACGACACGGCATCCAAGCCCTGTTACGACCAGCAGGCGGTGATGCGCCGCTACGATGTGATCGCCGAAATCTGCGACCATATGTTGGAGCTCGGCTGGGGGCCCTACCAGAACGATCACGAGGACGCCAACGGTCAGTTCGAGATGAACTGGACTTTCGACCATGCGCTGGCGACCGCCGACAAGCACTCCTTCTTCAAGTTCATGGTCAAGTCGATCGCGGAAAAGCATGGCCTGCGCGCCACGTTCATGCCCAAACCCTTCCAGGGCCTGACTGGCAATGGCTGCCACGCCCATATCTCGGTGTGGGACGAGACCGGCAAGACCAATGTGTTCGCCGACAATTCGGAGGAACTCGGCCTGTCGGCCAAGGGCAGGAACTTCCTCGGCGGCATCATGAAGCACGCCTCGGCGCTTGCCGCGATCACCAACCCGACGGTCAATTCCTACAAGCGCATCAACGCGCCGCGGACCATTTCGGGCGCCACCTGGGCGCCGAACACGGTGACCTGGACCGGCAACAACCGCACCCACATGGTGCGCGTGCCGGGGCCGGGACGCTTCGAGCTCCGCCTGCCCGACGGCGCCGCCAATCCTTACCTGCTGCAGGCGGTGATCATCGCGGCCGGTCTCGACGGCATCCGCTCCAAGGCCGATCCCGGCAAACGCTACGACATCGACATGTACCAGTTCGGCCATACGGTGACGGACGCGCCGAAGCTGCCGCTCAACCTGCTCGACGCGCTGCGCGAGTTCGACAACGACAAATCGCTCAAGGCGGCGCTGGGTGAGGAATTTTCGTCGGCATATCTAAAGCTGAAGCAGCAGGAATGGAATTCCTATGCTTCGCACTTCACGCAGTGGGAGCGCGACCACACGCTGGATGTCTAGAGCATCGGACCGGATGAACCCGATGCGTAAGGTAGGGTCCGGCGTGGGGCGAGCGGCCTCGGAATGATTTCATGAAATACTCGATCTTCTCGCTCGCCCGCGCCGCCCTCTCCGGCCACAAGACCTGGAAGCCCATCTGGCGCGACGCGCCGCCCAAGGATCGCTACGACGTGGTGATCATCGGCGGCGGCGGCCACGGGCTGGCCACGGCCTGGTTCCTCGCCAGCGAATTCGGCATCCGCAATGTCGCGGTGCTGGAAAAGGGCTGGATCGGCTCCGGCAATGCCGGCCGCAACACCACCATCATCCGCTCCAATTACGGCCTGCCCG
>NZ_JAVIJB010000105.1:0-2130 GCF_033977165.1 Mesorhizobium captivum | reverse complement strand
GCATTAGGCATCGGCTGCAGCGCCACATATGTGGAACGGCCACGCGGGCAAGCGCTTTTCATCCAGCGGGATCGGTGCGGTCATATGTCCGGCGCGCGGTCCAAGACCGCTGGCCTCGATAAAATTCGCGATGCGAGGGACTGATCAATCTGACGCGCTTTAAGCGCATTGTCGCGCCGGCCTCTCCTCCTCGGGATTTCGTCCCGTGGATCATCGTCTAATTTTGCACCTCGCCTCTGTCCGGCGTCGCGTCGGCAAGTCCGTCCTGGTCGTCATATCGGCTCAGGCGTGTGCTGCGCTGCTCGCCGCGCCAGTATTTCGATATGTCCCGCCCCTGGCGAGCAGCGCCCAGATGATCCTCGCCATCTTGTTGGCGAGCGCGATTGCGACGACGTCGCGCCACAAACGAGCAGCGAGCGGAGCGTCGGGTTGCCCATTTCGATATGCCGCCGAGCTGCTCCTTGCCGTCGCTCGAATGGGGCTTTGGCGTTAGTCTCAGCCAGGGGGCGAAGTGACGGCCGGATTTGAATCCGTCGGGATCCGGGATCAGCGCTTTTGACGGAAGCCGCCGCGATCGCTCCGACGCCTGGAATTGTCGTCAGCCGTGGCATGTCCTGGTCGCGCTTCGCCTCGCCGACGATCCCTCGTTCGAGCTTGTCGATTTGACGCGTCAGCGCCTCGATCTGATCGGCGATTTCAGCCAAAGCCAATCGAGCGGCTTTTGGCAGGCAAACGTCCTCCTCGTCCCGCACGATCTCGATCAACGCAGCCATAGCCGTGCCGAGGGCGGCAACAACCCCCAACTCCGACAAATGCCCGCGAAGCGCGTTGATCGCCTGAGTTTGCTGTCGGATCAAAAGGGCGCGCGTCCTCAGCACCATGGCCGCCGCTTGTTGATCAGCCGATTTGATCGGAACGAAACGCATGGTCTTGCGGGTGACGACTTCGCTGATCGCTTCGACGTCGGCGGCCTCCGTCTTGCGCCGTTTCACTAATCACGAGGTCTTCATAATGCGGAGGAATGATTCACGGATTTTCGCCATTTTCGGATCAGCTTGTTTTGCATTATTTCGTGCCGAACCTCTGCGGGTCAACCAACAGAGGAGTTGCCAATGTCAAATAGCCGTCACGACCTGATCGCCGCACTCAAATCCTCGCTTATCGGTCAGCGGTACAGCCCTGTCGTGGTGGGAGCTACTGCGCCTACGCGTCTGAGTTTCTCGATTATCTCGTACATCGGAGCATCCCGTCGCGGACGTGATCGACGTGCAGGTCGAGCAATACCTGCAGCATGCGATGGTACTGTTCGAAAAGCAGCGTGGTCGACGTCCCAGCGCGCGCTGGCTCCAGGTTCCGCGCTCCGGAATTCGAGCCCTGTTGCGGCTGCTCACGGTCAATGGCCACGAGCTATCGAGCCTACCTGCGCGGCCGATGTGGTCCGAATGCAATCTGCGACGAGTACGAAATCCGGCTGCGTGAGGAACGCGGGTTGGCTTGCTCCAGCGTCGCAACGTTGATGTGGGAAGCCCGCAACTTCCTTGCTTGGCAGACCGGTGGCGGCATCGACGGGTGGACGGGCCTCAGCAGTAGCGACGTTGACCGCTATATGGATTTGCGCGCGCCGAAACTGACGCGCTGCTCGCTGAAGGATACAGCAGAGCGGCTTCGCTTGCTGCTGCGCTACCTCCACATCACATCACAGGTCGCGTCACGATGGACCTGTCAGGGCACGTGATAGCCCCGTCGCTTATGCGTACGAAGGAGTACACCGTCAGTCCTGAACCGCGATCTGACAGTCGCTGTTTCGAGAGCGCGAAGAAACGAGACATCGGCGGGGCTGCGGGACCATGCGATCCCTGCAACTCCTTGCAACATATGGGCTACGGTCTGGTGAAATCCGCAATCTGCAGATCGAGGACATCGACTGGCGGACGGAAGCCATCCATGTTCGCCACCACAAGACGCGAGCCAGCACATCCTGCCACTGATGGAGCTGGTCGGCGAAGCGGTGCTCGCCTATCTGCGTTCCGGGCGGCCCATGACGGACGCCAGAGAAATCTTCCAGCGCACGCGCGCACCCTATCGCAAGCTCGACAAGCTTTACAGCGTGGTTCGCCGGCGGCTCCGTGA
>NZ_JAVIJB010000104.1:0-2155 GCF_033977165.1 Mesorhizobium captivum | reverse complement strand
CGACATGCATCTTCGATCACCTGGTTCTCTTCGTTGACGGGGCGAGTTTTAGCTGTTGTGACAGTCTCTCCGGCATAGGCTTGCCGCAGCCTTCCCAACGCCACGTTGATTTCGCTCAGTAGTTTGGGATGGTTGCCCGAAAAGTCCTTCGCCAGACTGTCCAACTGCCGATCATCTAGCCGGCCGGCGATCTGAGTCCGGTGATTCTCGTCAAGCCATGCACTGAATTTACGCAGCGACGCTAGATCGTGCCACATGGTTCCTTCTTTGAGGCGGGCCGCGGCTATTGCCCGGTATTGGGCGAAGAGTTCCTCATCGTCCTTGGTGCCAGGTCGAACATTCGAAGCCGTCAGAGGCTCTCCGACAGAAGCTTGCCGGAGCCTCTTCAGCGCCGGGTTGACACGCGCCCTCTCGCGCTCCGCGAAGTCCTTCGCGAGCGCGTCCAACCCCCGGTCCTCAATCCGGCCGGTGATCTGCGTCCGGTGGTTTTCGTCAAGCCATTTGCTGAACTTGCGCAGCACCGCTAGATCGGCCCTCACGGTTGGTTCTTTGAGGTGGGCCCTGGCTTTCGCCCGGTACTGGGCGAAGAGTTCATCATCGTCCTTCGTGCCGGGTCGTCGAACAGTCGAAGCAGCCGTCACAGGCCGTCCGGCAGAAGCCTGCCGGAGCCTTCCCAACGCCACGTTGGTGTCGCTCAGTAGTCCGGCATCGTTGCCCGCGAAGTTCTTCGCCAGGCTGTCGAGCTGCTCGTCATCAATCCGACCGTCGATTTGGCTCTGGTGGTTCTCGGCCAGCCATTTGCTGAACTTGCGCAGCGCCGTTGTATCGCGATCAATCGAGGGTCCACTCACTTTGGCTGTGTTCGCCGCCTCGGCACGGTAGGCGGCAAAAAGCGCCTCGTCCGGGTGCTCTCGGACATGCTTGCGGCTGCGCGTTTGCTGAACGAGGGAAGCCTGGTGCGGCGCCGCGGCCGGCATTGTTTGGCGCGCGCCGGTCAAATCGCCTCCCCTGGTCCCTTCTTCGAGGCCGGCAGCCTGGGCAAAGAGTTGCTCATAGTCTTTGGTGCCAGGTCGAACATTCGAAGCAGCCGTCCCAGAAGCTTGCCGGAGCCTCTTCAACGCCGGATTGATACGCTCGTCATCGCGCTCCGCGAAGTCCTTCGCCAGCGCGTCCAACCCGGGGTCCTCAATCCGGCCGGCGATTTGCGTGCGGTGGTTCTCGGCGAGCCATTTGCTGAACTTGCGTAAGGCCGCTAGATCGCGCCTCACGGCTGATCCTTTGACCACGGCTTTTGCCCGGTATTGGGCGAAGAGTTCCTCATCGTCCTTCGTGCCGGGTCGAACAGCCGAAGCAGCCGTCGCAGGCTGCCCGGCAGAATGCTGCCGGAGCCTTCCCAACGCCACTTTGGTGTCGCCCTGCAGTACGGCATCGTTGCCCGCAAAGTCCTTCGCCAGACCGTCCAGCTGCTCGTCATCAATCCGGCCGTTGATTTGGCTCTGGTGGTTCTCGTCAAGCCATATGCTGAACTTGCGCAGCGCCGTTATATCGCCAACAATCGCGCTTTCACCCACCTTGGCTGTTTTAGCCGCCTCGGCACGGTAGGCGGCAAAAAGCGCCTCGTCCGGGTGCTCGCGGCCGCGCTTGCGACTGCGCGTTTGCTGAACGACGGAAACCTGGTGCGGTGCCTCGGCCGGCATTGTATGGCGCGCGCCGGTCAAATCGCCCTGTTGATTGGCCGCAGGCCGAAATGCGCCCGTGACGACGTGAGGGAGGCTCACGCCATCGGGTGCGCTTCCAAATCCCGTGTCGGGCAGGTTGACCCGCGGCGGCATGGAACTCGAAGCTTCGTAACCGCCCCCAATCGCTACGCGGCTCCGTGGCTGATCGACACTTTGCGCGGGTGAGTGGACCACCCGCTCCGCATCCTGCCAGAACTGCGCCGAAGCGAAACTTGCGGCCGGCAACGGCCCGGCGCGGTCGGCGGCTGCAAAGAGCTCGTCCTGGTCAAAACTCTGCGCAGGTGAGTGAGCTGGTGGAGCAAAGGGCAACTGCGAACCGCCTTCCCCGGCGCCCTCCTCTTGCAGCATCCTCGGTCCAACCGCATCTGCATGTGAGCCGGTCCGCCGCCTGGCGAGACGGCTGTTTGGAACAGCTT
>NZ_JAVIJB010000103.1:0-2316 GCF_033977165.1 Mesorhizobium captivum | reverse complement strand
CCGGCCCGGCGCTGCAAGAGGCCACCCATGATCGGGAAGCGGGCATTGTCGTAGTTCAGGAACGGCAGTTCCTTGCGGATCTGCACCGAGTCGAGGAGCTCGGCGTCGACGCCGTTGATGCGCATGGTGTTGCCGCGGCGGGCGAAGGCGTCGCGCTGCGCATCGGAGTGATAAAGGTTGATAACGCCGCGCTGGCTGACCATCGTGTTGTAGTTGAGGTCCTGCTCCATCCGCTCCCACAGCTTCATCGACAATTCATAGAAGCCGGTGTTGCCGGGCAGGCCGTAATTGGAGCGGATGATGGTGGTGTTGCGGCCGGCATTGCCGGAGCCGATCCAGCCTTTTTCCAGCACCGCGACATTGCGGATCCCGTATTCGCGGGCGAGGAAATAGGCCGTCGCCAACCCGTGGCCGCCGCCGCCTATGATGACGACATCGTAACGGCTTTTGGGCGCCGGATCGCGCCATGCCCGCGTCCAACCCTTGTGGCCTGACAATGCAGCGCGCGCCAGCGAGAAGATCGAGTATTTCATCGCGTCAAATTCCGCCCTTTAGTCTTGGAGCGACTTCGCAGGTCGTTTCGAAAATCGCTCCGCCGGGAGTAAGGGGCGAGCGGCGGAGCGATTTTCTACGCGGACTCAGACGTCCAGCGTGTGGTCACGTTCCCATTGCGTGAAGTGAGAAGCGTAGGAGTTCCACTCCTGCGTCTTCAGCTTGACGTAGGCAGCGGAGAACTCCTCGCCCATGGCCGCTTTCAACTCGGCGTCGGCGTCATAGGCGCGAAGCGCATCGAGCAGGTTGAGCGGCAGCTTGGAACCGTGCGTGACGGTATGTCCGTCCTTGTACATGTCGATGTCACTGCGCGGGCCTGGGTCGGCCTCGGTGCGGATGCCGCTGAGACCAGCGGCGATGATGGCCGCCTGCATCAGGTAGGGATTGGCGGCACCATCAGGAAGGCGCAATTCGAAGCGTCCGGGTCCGGGCACGCGCACCATGTGGGTGCGGTTGTTGCCGGTCCAGGTCACGGTGTTCGGCGCCCAGGTTGCGCCCGAGATGGTGCGCGGCGCATTGATACGCTTGTAGGAGTTCACCGTCGGATTGGTGATCGCGGCCAGTGCCGAGGCGTGCTTCATGATGCCGCCTAGGAAGTGCCGGCCCTTTTCCGACAGACCCAACTCCATTTCCTTGTCCGCGAAAGCATTGGTCTTGCCGCCGAGATCCCATACCGAGATATGAGCATGGCAACCGCTGCCCGTGAGGCCCTGGAAGGGCTTCGGCATGAAGGTCGCTCGCAGGCCGTGCTTTTCGGCGATCGACTTGACCATGAATTTGAAGAAGGAGTGCTTGTCGGCTGTCGCCAGGACGTCGTCGAATTGCCAATTCATCTCGAACTGGCCGTTCGCGTCCTCATGGTCATTCTGATAGGGCTGCCAGCCAAGATCGAGCATGGCATCGCAAATTTCGGCAATCACGTCATAGCGGCGCATCACCGCCTGCTGGTCGTAGCAGGATTTCGACGCCGTATCGTACTCGTCGCTGATCTGCTTGCCATCGGGTGTGACGAGGAAGAATTCCGGCTCGACCCCGGTCTTCACGCGCATGCCTTCCTTGGCGGCTTCGGCAACGAGCCGCTTCAGAGTATTGCGCGGCGCCTGACCGACACCCTTGCCTTCCATCAGGCAATCGGAAGCAAGCCATGCGACTTCCGGCTTCCACGGCAGCTGGATCACCGAAGAAGGATCTGGCACTGCCAGCATGTCAGGGTGCGCAGGCGTGAGATCAAGCCAGGTCGCGAAGCCGGCAAAGCCGGCACCGTCCTTCTGCATGTCGCCGATGGCTTGCGCAGGCACCAGCTTGGCGCGCTGCCCGCCGAACAGGTCCGTATAGGACACCATGAAGTACTTGACGTTGCGAGCCTTGGCGAACTCCTGGAGATCAATCCCCTCCGACTGATCGATTTTGGCATCAAAGGCCTTGTTCATTGTCTACTGCTCCCATTCTTCCGGTTTTGTTTTTAGAAGCCGCCCTGCCCTGGTACCCAGCTCGTCCCCGCAAGCGGCACGCCCGCCATGGCGGCCGCTTCGATCGAAAGCGCACAAAGATCTTCCGGCTCGAGATTGTGCACGTGATTTTTGCCGCAAGCTCGCGCGATCGTCTGCGCCTCGAGAGTCATCACTTTCAGGTAGTTGGCGAGCCGCCGCCCGGCCAAGATCGGATCGACCCGCTTCATCAGCTCGGGATCTTGCGTTGTGATGCCCGCGGGGTCCTTGCCTTCATGCCAGTCGTCATAGGCGCCGGCGGTGGCGCCGAGCTTTT
>NZ_JAVIJB010000102.1:0-2339 GCF_033977165.1 Mesorhizobium captivum | reverse complement strand
CAAAGACATGCGTAAAATCAAAAACCTAAAGCGCACGGAGCGAATCTGAAAGATCGCGACGCGCTTTTAGAGCGGAAGTGCCGCCAGCATCAGCCCCACGCCGCCGGCGATCAAAATGGCGGCCGCAAATGCCTTCCGGTGGCGCTCGAAAGCGGTCGGAGCCCGATCCCAATTGTAACGCATACTCTCCACTCCCCCAAAACCCGGCGGATTCTTAGCTTACTTGAGGGAAGAATGGCAACCCTGGCGGGAACCGTCGCGCTTGACAGTAGGCGACGCCACCCGTCATCCTTTTGCCGTGGATTGTTCTCGCGGGATTTTCGATGAAGAAAAGCCGATTTTGGTCAAGCGCGAGAAGCTGTCGAACGTCGTTGCCGGCAGCTTGAGCGGCCCGATCGGTCCGGCCGGCTGACGCGGCGCAATCCCTGCTCGGTAATGGACAGCGCCGGGATGCCGCGCTAATTGCATTTCGGCGAAGGGAGGGGCGCATGGCTGAGATAGCCTCAGAAACAGTTCTGCGGATGGCGGACGACGCCTCCGTGCAGCATGTCGGCGACGGCGCCGTCGTGCTTCTGGCGCGCAGCGGCCAGCTCTACACCTGCAACGGCACCACGGAGGCCTTCCTCGACAAGGTCGACGGTGCCCGCAATCTCGATCAGATCGTCGATCTGCTGTCGGACGAATTCGAGGTCGACAAGGCGACGCTCGGCGAGGACATGACGGCGCTTGCGTCCGAGCTGGTGGCGGAAGGCATCCTCGCCGACCCGGGCGCGTGATGGCCGACGGACCGTTCCTGCGCGCCCTGTTCCGCACCCATTTGTGGCTCAGCGCCCGGCTGATGCCGGTGCTGATCGGCCAGCGCGACTTCGAGACGGTGCTGAAATGGGCGCCGC
The DNA here is from genome assembly GCF_033977165.1 of Mesorhizobium captivum. Taxonomy (NCBI): domain Bacteria; kingdom Pseudomonadati; phylum Pseudomonadota; class Alphaproteobacteria; order Hyphomicrobiales; family Phyllobacteriaceae; genus Mesorhizobium; species Mesorhizobium captivum. The sequence goes on along the minus strand of NZ_JAVIJB010000102.1, from coordinate 1,446 downwards.
TCGACGCGCCTACGCCCTATCAGGGCCTGACGTCGTCCTACATCGTCACCCGCGTCAACCGCACGGTCCGGCATCCCTGGCTGATGCGCGACCGCAGATGCCTGCGGGAGGGGCTGCTCGGGTTCCGCTTCCTGCGCATGGCCGGCTTCGACCCCGAACTGCGCTTCGGCGTCGATTCGAAATCGATGCACGCGCCGCGCCTGTCGGCGCATTGCTGGGTCTACCTGGATGGCAAGCCGGTGGTCAGCGACAGCCTGCCCGGCATGGTAGAGATCTATCGCCACCATGCGGCCGCGGCGAAGGGGCGCGCCGCTTGACCGGTGCGGCAACCACCTTCTGCTATGACCTCAACGGCCAGGTCATCAAGGTATCGGCAGCGCGCGCAGAGCTTTGGCCGAGCTTCGACCTGATGCTAGGCACCATGCGTGTCAGCGAACCCGTCCAACCTGGCTTTCGCATCGATATCCTCGAAACATCGGCTCTGCCGGAAGCCCCCGAAGGGAAGCTCGCCTTCGATGGCGAAGTGCCGCTGGACGGCCACTGCCGGCTGGTCGACGGCGGCGACATCGTCCATCTGATCTTCCCGGGCCTGCAGATGGCCTCGGTACATGCTGACGAAGGCTGGGCCGAAATCCGCGTTCATCCCGGCAGCAAGGTCAAATGGACGCTGATGATGATGGTGCTGGATGCCGCGCTCGATGCAAGCGGGCAGCACATGCTCCATACCGCTGGCCTGACGCTTCCCGGCCGCGAGGCACTCGTGCTGATCCATGCGCCGAGCGGCACCGGTAAGTCGACGACGTCAATGGCATTGGCATCGCAAGCCTTCGGCCTTTGCTCGGACGATGTGATGATCCTCAGCGCGACGCCAGGCGGCACCGCAGCCTGGGGCATGCCGCGCAAGGTGAAGATTCATCGCAACACCGCGACGATGCTGCCGTTTCTCTCTCCCTGCCTTGGCGACACCTGGGACGCCGAGGGCGAGCAGGCCGTATCGCTGGACCGTCTCGGCGAGATCATCCGCATCGAGGATGCTCGTTCCAGGCCGGTCGCGGCGCTTTTGCATCTGGCGCGCTCGGCCGATGGCCAGACCCGGCTCATGCCCATGGCGAGGACCGACGCGATGGTTGCGCTTGCCACCGACAACGTCAGGACCGGCATGACCGGCTTGCTGCCGATGCAGAAGCGGCGCATGGCAACGATTGCGGCGCTGGTGAAGGCAGTCCCGACATTCACCCTGGAAGTCGGCGCGAGACCGGCAGATGCGGCGGCGCTGATCCGCGCCGCACTGGATCGGGCTTAGACAGAGCCCGTTTCGAAACTCGCTCCTGTGAGTCATATGAAGGTGGTTTCGAGAACCGGCCTACGCCGGCCGTAGCGGTAGTGTTCTGAGAGTTCTGCAAATTCGCCGAGAGAGGGCGGTCATGGCAGGCTGGTGATGTTCAA
>NZ_JAVIJB010000101.1:0-2483 GCF_033977165.1 Mesorhizobium captivum | reverse complement strand
AAGCTCCTGGTCGTCCTCAACGCCATCATCAGGGACAAAACCGCATTCGCATGAACACAGTTGCCATGCCGTTACATCAGCCGAAGAGTGCGGCGACGCAGAATATCGCGTTCTGGGCGCTCGCTGAATCGCGACTTCTGGACCGCTGCAACGCTTACACGTCACGGAATGGATCCCAGGGTCTCCGCGACGGAGCTTCGCTCCTGCTTCGCCCTGGGATGACGACGTCGGGGAGGCTTCGGCCAATCCCCAACGTCAGCGATGGTGCCCTTGCCGCAGAGTCCCTGTCTCTCAGACGCCGATCTTGCCGCCGCCCTGCTTGGTGATGGCGACGACCGAAGGCCGGACCGGCATGTCCGGCTTGAAGTCCGGCCAGCGGGTCGACAGATCCTCATAGTAGGAGGGGCGGCCGAAGGCCTCCCAGTCCTCGCCGCCATCGCCCGGATGCTGGACGGCGACGAAGGCGGTCTGGTCGTCCGGGGCGAACAGCGGGCCGCACATTTCGGCGCCGATCGGCACGCGGAAGAACAGTTTTGACGTCGCCCGCGCGGCGCCTTCCGTGTCGACCGCCCACAGGCCGTCGGTGCGGCCGGTGGCCTTCGGACCCTGGCCGTCGGTGGCGACCCAGAGCCGGCCGGCCGAATCGACGGCGCAATTGTCCGGCATGCCGAACCAGCCATTGGCGGTGGTCGCCGTCGAGAAAGTGGCGCCGACATCGGCAACGGAAGGATCGCCGCATTTCAAGAGCACTTCCCAGTTGCCCTTGGTGGCGGCGAAGTCGCCACCGTCCTCGACGATCTCGATGATGTGGCCGAAGGCGTTCCCGGCGCGCGGGTTGGCGGCGTCGACCTGGTCTGCCTTGCGCTTGGAATTGTTGGTCAGCATGACATAGACCTTGCCGTTGCCGGCATTGGGCTGGATGTCCTCCGGCCGGTCCATCTTGGTGGCGCCGAGCAGGTCGGCGGCGCGGCGCGTCTCGATGAGAACGTCGGCCTGGCCGGCAAAACCGTTCTCCGCCGTCAGCGGGCCCTGACCAAACACGATCGGCAGCCATTCGACCGAGCCGTCCTCGGCGAACTTCGCCACATGCAACGTGCCGTCGTCGAGCAGGTTCATGTTGGCCGCGCGGTCATTCGGGTTGAACGTGCCCTTCGTGACGAACTTGTAGACATAGTCGAAGCGCTCGTCGTCGCCGAGATAGAAGACGACGCGGCCGTCCTTGGCGACGATCGATTCGGCGCCCTCATGCTTGAAGCGGCCCATGGCGGTGCGCTTCCTCGGCACCGAGTTCGGGTCGTTGACGTCGACCTCGACGATCCAGCCGAAGCGGTTGGGCTCGTTCGGCTCCTTGGCGAGGTTGAAGCGGTCGTAATGGGCGCCCCATTCATAGGCGCCTTCCGGAATGCCGAGGCGCTTGTAGTTGGCGGTCTCCTTGTGGCCTTCCGGCAATTCGCCCGAGAAATAGCCGTGGATGTTTTCCTCGGCCATCACATAGGTGCCCCAGGGCGTGATGCCGCCGGCGCAGTTGTTGAGCGTGCCGATGACCTTGGTGCCGGAAGGGTCGGCATTGGTCTTGACGCGATCATGGCCGGCGACCGGGCCGGAAAGCGCCATTTCGGTGTTGGAGGTGATGCGGCGGTTGAGCTTGCCGTCGCGCACCACCTGCCATTTGCCGGCCTCCTTGCGGATCTCGACGATGGTGCCGCCATGGGCCGCCATCTCGACATCGACCTGCCCCTTGCTGAGCGGCGCCACCTCGGCGGCCTTCTTGCCGTCCTTCTCGACGATCTTGACGATGCCCGGGAACATCAGATGCGGGTTGGTGTATTCGTGGTTGACGACCAAAAGGCCGTGCTCGGCCGAGCCGTCGATCGCGATATAGCCGACATAGTCGTTGTTGTAGCCGAACTGCCTGGCCTGGGCCTCGGCCGACTGCTTCACCGGGTCGAATTCCGGCGAATCGGCAAACAGCGGATCGCCCCAGCGCAAGAGCACGTCGGCATCGTAGCCCGGCGCGACATGATGCTTGTCGTCGATGCCGGCTTCGAGCTCGTCGAATTTGAAGGCGGAGCCCTCAGTGGCGCGCGCCTCGTCGGCGGCGACGAGCGCCAGCGGGCTGACGGTGGCGGCGATGGCCGAGACGGCCAACGAACCCTTCAGGAAACCGCGGCGCGAGAAGCGCGCGGCGATGATCTCGCCCATGGTGCGGTTGTCGGTGGGATTGACGGGCGGGCCGTCATTCTCCTCGAGCTGGCTGGTGCGGAAGCGGGTTTCAGGGGAGTCGGTCATGGGCTGTCCTCTGGCTTCTTGAGGTGGCTGGAGTTTTGTGACCTTTCGACCCCTATAGCTGGTCGATCACACTTTCGTGACATGCTTTCGACGTCACCCTTGGGCGATTGGCGAAACCCCGATGTCGGCCCCTTTCTCCCCGTCACTATACGGGGAGAAATGCCCGGCAGGGCAATGAGCGACTATCTGAGGTG
>NZ_JAVIJB010000100.1:0-2532 GCF_033977165.1 Mesorhizobium captivum | reverse complement strand
CGTGAAGAGTTTCGGGCGCCGGCAGGCGTACGAAAGTCCCCGAGGAAGGAACCCGCGGGCCACAGGCGATGGCTATGGGGATTTCGGATTTCGGCAGATGTCGGCGATGGCGCGACCGCCGTCGGGAAGCTCTGGGGTGACTGCGGACAGACCGCTTCGCTGCGCCTCCGCGCGGTATTGTCGGGACGGTGGGCGGCTGGGCGCGGCTCTGTCGGTGTCGATGATCACCATAGACGTGCGTCGATCCGTTGCCGGAGGCTGAGTGCCTGCAGCTGAAGGCTGAACCATTCCATGCCGGGTCATGGCGTGCTGCTCCCGGTCGACGGGGAACCGTGTGGCGGTCCGCGCGGCTGCCTCCATCGCTCGAACACCTCGATCACGATCATGCGTCCGCCGCAGCAGGGGCATGGCGGGCGGAAGTTGTCCGGTTCGTCCGTGGTGTCATCGTCGGCCGGTGCGGCGACGTTCAGGAGTTCACGCGCAAGCGCGAGGCTGGCCTTGCGAGCAGAGCCGGCAAGCAGGCCGCAATGCCGGATGCGGTGGAATCCCTTTGGCAACACGTGGAGCAGGAAGCGGCGGATGAACTCGTCGGGGCCAAGCGTCATGAGCTGCTGCCGGTCGGCGCCTTCGCGACGATAGTCCTTGTAGCGGAAGGTGACGCCGCTCTCATCGAGGCGGATGAGGCGGCTGTTCGAGATCGCGACCCGGTGGGTGTAGCGCGACAGGTAGGCGAGCACCGCTTCCGGGCCGGCGAAGGGCGCCTTGGCGTAGACCACCCAGCGCTTCTTCCGGACCGGCGACAGGTGGCGCAAGAATGCCCGCCGTTCCGCGAAATGAGCAATTGCGCCGAAGAAGGCGAGCCGGCCAGCGTCGTGCAGCGCGACCAACCGGGAGAGGAACAGGCGGCGGAACAGCTTGCCGAGCACGCGCACCGGCAGCAGGAAGGCCGGACGCGACGATATCCACCGGCTAGCGTCCGGCGCGATGCCACCGCCCGGCACGATCATGTGCACGTGCGGATGGTGTGTCATCGCCGAGCCCCATGTGTGGAGCACGGCGGTGATGCCGATGCGCGCGCCGAGATGCTTCGGATCCGCCGCGATCGTCAGCATCGTCTCCGAGGCCGCACGGAACAGCAGGTCGTAGACCACCGCCTTGTTCTGGAACGCGATGTCGGCGACCTCGGCGGGCAGCGTGAAGACAACGTGGAAGTAGCCGACCGGCAGCAGGTCGGCCTCGCGCTCGGCAAGCCATGTCCGCGCCGTGGCGCCCTGGCACTTCGGACAGTGCCGGTTGCGGCAGGAGTTGTAGGCGATGCGCAACTCGCCGCAGTCCTCGCAGGCCTCCACGTGACCGCCAAGGGCTGCGGTGCGGCAGTGCTCGATCGCCGACATGACCTTGAGCTGCTGCAGTGTCAGATGCCCTGCATGGGCGGCCCGGTAGGCCGGCCCGGCAGTGCGGAAGATGTCGGCAACCTCGATCGAGGCGTGCACGCTCAGCCGTCGGGTGAGATCTCTTCCGGCTTGAAGAGGCCAAGCTTGTCGAGCGGGCTCGTGACCGTGCGCACCGTGCGGGTCGCGACCTTGGTGTAGAAAGCTGTATTGTTGAGCTTGGCGTGCCCGAGCAGGACCTGGATGATCCGGATGTCGGTGCCGTCCTCCAGCAGGTGGGTGGCGAAGCTGTGGCGCAGCGTGTGCGGCCCGACCCGCTTGGCGATGTCGGCCGCCTGCGCTGCCTCGACGACCACGCGATAGAGCTGGCGGGTGCTGATGGGCTTCATCGCATGCTGCCCCGGAAACAACCAGCCGTCGCGATGCATCACGCCCTGCTGGCGTCCGACCTTCCACCACTGGCGCAGCAACAAGAGCAGGTCTTGCGACAGCATGGCGTTGCGGTATCGCCCGCCCTTGCCGCGCTCGACGCGCAACAGCATGCGCTCGCTATCGACGTCGGCAACCTTCAGCATCGCCACCTCCGCCACACGCAGGCCCGCGCCATAAGCGACCGACAGCGCGGCCTGGTGCTTGAGGCAGGTGGTGGCGTTGAGCAGCCGGGCGACCTCATCGCGGCTCAGCACCACCGGCAGCTTGCGCGGATGCGCCAGACGAACGAGCTTGCGTGCCAGATCGGGACGATCGACCGTATGCGTGAAGAAGAAGCGCAGCGCCGACACGATGCTGTTCATCGTCGGAACGGGAACACCGTCGTCCTGCTGCTCGATCTGGAACTGGCGCAGGTCGTCGGTGGTCGCTGTGTCTGGTGAACGCCCGAGGAACGTCGCCAAGCGTCCGATGTCGCGGAGATAGTTGCGCTGCGTCTCCTGTGAGAAACGCCGCATGTTCATGTCGTCGATCAGCCGCTGCCGCAGTGGACTGATCGGTGCATCGAGAACAGGATAGGGCATGGTCAGGCTCCTTGTTGAAGAAGCCTGTGATGCTCTGCCGCTGCCGAACCACCCTCAATGCGAGCGCGACGTCCGGCTCGTGATCTCTACCTCACCGCACGGGCCCATCCCGCGCAGCGGGTTCGTTC